>CAYSDG010000001.1:0-69833 GCA_964429705.1 uncultured Oscillospiraceae bacterium
CTTCTGGCGCCAGGGCTTCTTGCCGCCGCCGGAGACCTCGGCGCGGGTGAGAGCACTCTGGGTACCCTGGCGGCAGTTGGCCAGGTGATTCTTGACAACTTCATGCACAACGTGCATGTTGGGCTCGATACCAAAGATGGCATCGCACAGCTCCACTTCGCCGACCTGATTGCCGGCCATGTTCAGAACTTTGATCATAGACATTTTCAGCACTCTCCTTTCCCTTACTTAGTACGTGCGGAAGCCTTCTGGGGATTACGACCGGAAGCCTTCTGGGGATTGTTGCTGATACCAGCCTCGCCCTTCTTCTCGAAGATGGTCTTGGCAGTATTGCGGATGGTCACCAGGCCGCCCTTGGGGCCGGGGATCGCACCGCGAACAACGATCATATTCAGCTCAGCATCGACCTTGACAACGTCCAGGTTCATGATGGTGACCTGATCAACGCCCATGTGACCGGCGCCGATCTTGCCCTTGAAGATACGGGCGGGATCGATGGGGCCCATAGAACCGGCATGACGGTGAACAGGACCGCCGCCGTGGGTGGTGGGGGTGCGGCCAGCGCCATGGCGCTTGATAACGCCGGCGTAACCATGACCCTTGCTGATACCGGTGACGTCGACGTGATCACCGACGGTGAAGGTGTCAGCCTTGACAACGTCGCCGACGTTCATCTCAGCAGCCTTGCTCAGCTTGAACTCCTTCAGGTGCTTCTTGGGGGCAACGCCGGCCTTGGCCAGGTGACCCTTCTCGGGGTTGGTCAGCTTGCGCTCGGGGACATCCTCGTAGCCCAGCTGAACAGCCTCATAGCCATCCTTCTCGGTGGTCTTCTTCTGCACCACGACACAGGGACCGGCCTCGATAACGGTAACCGGGATCACCTTGCCGTCGGTGTCGAAAATCTGGCTCATGCCGACTTTCTTACCGATGATTGCTTTCTCCATTGGTATTTTCTCCTTATAAAGGTTATTGGTCGGCGTAGTTAGGCGAACATTGGCATTCCCTATTGCTACGGCGACATGACCCCGTCCGCTTCACGCAAGTCAGCGGACCGATGGGTAACTGGTTCATTGCGGCCTCCCGCCGCAGGGGCTCGTCCGGAGTCAAGTCTGTGATTACAGCTTGATCTCGATCTCCACACCGGCGGGCAGCTCCAGGCTCATCAGGGCCTCCACAGTCTTGGGGTTGGAGTTGGTGATGTCGATCAGACGCTTGTGGGTGCGGCGCTCAAACTGCTCACGGCTGTCCTTATACTTGTGGACGGCACGCAGGATGGTGACGACTTCCTTCTTGGTGGGCAGAGGGATGGGGCCGGACACGGTGGCGCCGGTGCGCTTAGCAGTCTCGACGATCTTCTCTGCGGACTGATCGATAACCTGATGATCGTAGGCCTTCAGGCGAATGCGGATCATTTCTTTTGCCATTGCTAGTTCCTCCATAATATTGTACAAAGCAGTTTTCGATGTTCCTTACTCTGTACGGCGAGAAGTTCTTACCGCGTATCCGTGCGTATCATTCCCACTCATAGAAAAGACCGGCACGAATGGCCGGTACTCGTCCTATGGCGAGGCGATCTACGCCCGCAGCAGGATACTTCTCAGCCGCCCGATTATCGGACATACTCCGCGAAAGTTACCGGCTTGCGCCGCAATCTCCCGCATCATCGCAGTGCTTCCTGCAGGGTTCCTATCTTGGTCTGCCCTGCACAAGCTCATTTATAATACTGCATAGTTTCCTGCTTGTCAATACTTTTTCTCTGTTTTTTATCAAAATTTTGAAAAATTTTTATAGGGGTTTCTTTCTCCAAAGCGGGGTGCTTTGCCCCAGCAGCAAAGCACCCCACTCTGTCTAAAGCAAATCAGCGCAGCGACCGGCTGTCAGCCAAAACTAAACGCGCAAAAAGGATCAATACGGGATCAGCGCCAGATTCATATCCACCCTGGTGCCGATGCCGGGCACCGTTCCCTTGTCGCTGTACTGCCAGATGCGGTAGTTATAGTACATGCTGGGCCGCTCCACACCGTACTGCGGATACCAGACATCGTAGGCGGTCAGCCGGCTGAGATCATACTTCAGATAGCCCAACTGCAAGCCGTAGTACACCATCGGCGTATAGTCAGCCGCGGCCACCGTATTGCAGAAAGCAATGGCACAGTCCGTTAGCACCGCGCCGTCCATCCCATCTGTGCGGGCTTTCGCTCCGCTGATGGTCTCCCAGTCGAACACCACCGGATACTCCAGCGCCGTGCCGCCCAGCGCCTCCAGCACAAAGCGGGCCTCCTCCACCGCCTCCTCCACTGTGATTGCCTGGGAGAAGAAGTAGACGCCGACCTTGATCCCCGCAGCCCTGGCCCCCGCCAGATTCTGCTGGAACTTGGCATCCAGATTGATCGTACCCTCCTGCCCGTAGCCCCGGAATCCCAGCCGGATCATTGCGAACTCCACACCGGAGGACGCCACTGCCTGCCAGTCAATATCCCCCTGATAGGCGGAAACATCGATGCCAAGAGTTGTCTGATAGCGGGCATCATTATAATACATTCTGCTGCCATCCAGCACGAAGAGGTTCTTGTCGTAGGGTGCGGCAGCCGCCTGTCTGTTGACAGGCAGGATCCTGCCCGCATACTCGATATAACCGCTCTGCGCCGGATCGTTGGCGGGTTCGCCGTCCCAGTTCTGGATGCGGGAGACGATAGCGCAAACCTCGGAGCGAATAATGTTGTCATTGGGATAGAAATACCGCTTACCGCCGATAATGCTGCCGGTGATGATCCCCTCCTCGTACAGCGCCAGAAGGCTTCCCATCTCCACATCCGCAAAGGGGCTTGCGTCGCCACGCTCCGTCAGCCCCATCGCCTTCGCCGCTACCGTCGCAATGAGCCGCCGGGTAATGGGCTGATCCAGCTGTGCGATCTCCTCCGCGGTGCAGCAGCCAAGCTGCACCGCCAGCGCCTGATAGCCGGATGCCCAATGGCTGTTCACCGGTGTCTGCTCCGGGTACCCCGCCGCCAGCAGGATCAGCTTCAGCGCCTCCCCCGCAGTCAGGGTATTGCCGGGCCGGAAGGTGCTGTCGGGATAGCCGGAAACGACCTTTTTCGCGCTCAGCTCCCGGACATAGCTGTAGAACCAGTCGTCCTCATCCATATCGGTATAGGGATTCACCCAGGTGGTCAGATCCGTCTCAGGTGCCTGACCGGTCGTATCCCCATCCCACACAGCGGTAACATTGATGTCACGGATCGCCAGCTCGCTGCCGGTCAGCTGTGTACCGTCAGGCAGATACCAGCCCTTGAATGTCCGGCCCTTCCAGGTGGGAGTGGGCAGCTCGCCATAAGCTCGGCCCACAGGGTAGAACACGGTGCGGTTCTCCACCTCACCGCCGTTGGCGTCGAAATGGATATATGTATACATGTCGGCAGCGTTGCTGCTATACGCGCCATAGAGGAACAGATACGCCTCCCGCAGGCGGCGGTCCGCCAGGTGCTCCACCACCTGGGTCCCCTGGTGGCACCAGGTAGCAATGGCGTTGACCACCTCCACCTCGTCGTAGTTGTGGATACCCCGGATCAGATAGGAGCACAGGCGGTAGCTGGGGTCGATCCACTGGCTGCCCAGTGTATAGGTCATGCTCACCAGCGCGTCGAACTGATACTGGGTGATCTGGATCTGATAGTCCAGCAGCAGGTTGTTCACCGTCTCCTCCTTGCTCACCAACGCCTGGCGCAGGAGAAAGTCCGCCTCCAGTTCCGTCAGCGGGACCGGATAGTCCGTCGGCTCACAGGCAACTCCATAGCCCACATACCACTTGCCCCGGTCCTCATAGGGCGACGCCCGAAAGCCCTCCATCTCCTTGATGAACGCAACACCAGCCTCACTGGTGGTAAAGGTCTCCACCGCCAAAGCACTGGCCGGCAGCAGCGTCAGCGTGATGGCGACGCACAGGATCAGGGACAGGATTTTTTTCATGGGATAACTCTCTTTCTCGTAACATTCGCTGCCAGGTTTCGCCCGGCGGCACGCTGGTTAGAGTTTACCATAATCTGTCTGCAATGTGAAGCGGAAAATATTGGAATTTGTATTTTTTTGTTAGAACAGGCGAGGGGGAGTTTCGCCCCCAAGGCGAGTTCCTTTTTGCCCCGCGCAAAAAGGAACCAAAAACGCGCCGGGACCTCTTTGGTCCCAGCCCCCCAGTTTTTACTGGGTTCTCGTGCGGTTAGTCAGAATAGAAAATGGTCTCGAAATCTGTTTGTCTCAACATCGTGGGCCAACAGGCAAAATTCTGGGAGATACATCTGGCACCGAACTGCACAGACCAAGAATCGCTGGCCCTTCTGACGCAAAATTGAGCCAGCGCCCCAAAAATCCCGGGGTCCGGGGCACTCCCCGGCGGCTTTTGGGACCTTTTGGCCGGTCAAAAGGTCCACGCCGGAAGCAACCAGTGTAACGAGTAGAAATAGCTACCAGCAAAAAGGGAATTCTCCCACCGGGGCGCAGAACAGCCCCGCCAGATGCAAAACCGACAAAGCATAGTATCAAAAAAGCCCCAGCCATCTCCCTGTCGGCATTCCTTCCAAATACTGCCCCTCCACCGCCGGGACATCATATGTCCCGAAGGTCCGCATGCCGTCCGCACTCTGCTTCTCCGGAATCTCCACATAGAAGCGGTAGCAGGGCATATAGCAGAACTCATACTCTCCCGTCCGATAGACGAGCTCTACCCGTTCAATATACGCCTCCTCCGGGATCTCAAAGGGAGCCGAGGCAATATAGTGGCCGTCCAGCAGCCGCTCCCGGGCCTCCGCGGCGGTGATGATGGGATAGCTCCCCAGATACCAGGAAACATCCGGCTGAAAGAACCTGATCCGCTCCAGACCGCCCTCGGCTCCGCTGAAAAACCGCACCTGCTCCAAATTGTAGCGCAGAACGTCCTCCGCGTCGCTTCCGCCAGCGTCAAAAAAGGCCAAAGAATAGATCTGCTGCCCATATACATCGTATTCTCCGCCGGAGATGACAGTCTGCGGCTCCGCCATGTCCAGCAGCCCCCCGTATGTCTCCAGCAGGTAGTCAGCCGCCGCCAGCAGCTCCTCATAGGAGGTTTCCATGCTGAAATGGATCTCCTCCGGCAGGGACAGCGCAGGTGTAAAGGTCGCCGTCACATTCAGCCGCTGGTCCACCTCCAGCCGCAGCGTATCTGTCTGGACCGCCAGCCACTGCGGCTCCCTGGTCTCAGCCCGGGAGCCATCTGCCCGGATCACGCACATGGATCGTGGACCCTCGATGACCGTCAGCTCCTCAGCTGCCAAACCAAATCGCCCAGCCGTCTCCAGCAGGCGCTGGCGCATCTTTTCCGCGTCCGCCCCCTCCGGAACAAAGTCCGCATCATAGGTCAGATTATTGTAGTAGACCGGCAGCGCCGTGAGTTCCATCTCCTCCCGCCAGGGATTTCCGCTGACCAGTTCAGCGCTTTCATAGGCCCAGTACCGCCCATTGCCATAGCCCTCCGGCCAATATTCCGCAATCGGCAGCACCGCCAGCTCATCCTGCCGTGTCCCTGGCAGCAGCGCCGCCAGGCCGATGACCAGGCAGAGGCAGGCCGCCGCCCGAAGCCATACCCGCGCCCTCCTCCGCTTTTTCACCGTGTACGCCGCAGCCTCCTCAATATACGCCTGGCAAATATTGCCCACTGCCTCCGATATACTGTCTCTTGTCATACGGCAAAACCCTCCTTCTTCAGACGTGTCCGCAGTCGGCCCCGGATACGGAAGAGTCGGACAGACACCTGGTCGCGCGTCATGGCAAAGCGCCCCGCCAGGTCGGAAATGCTGTCCGCATACCAGTAGCGGCGTACAAAGAGCATCCGGTCCCGCTCGCCCAGCGCGGCGAGAAAGCTGTCGATCTGCCGCGTCAGCTCCCGCGCCGACAGTTCCTGCTCCACCGACGTAGCCGCCGCCAGACAGTCCTCCAGTTCTGACAGCGCCGCATCGTAGCTGCTGTTGCGCTTAGCGGCGGTGTTGGTATGGTACCGGGCCACGGAGATATTGCGCGCCAGACAATATACATAGCTCCGCAGCGGGTCGGGCTGCTGTGGCGGGACCGCGTTCCATACCGCCAGCCACGTGTCATTGACGCACTCCTCCGCGTCCCGGCTGCTGCCCAGGATATTAGCCGCGATCTTTCCGCAGGCCGATCCATACTTTTCCGCCAGCGCAGCCAGCCCCTGCTCTGAGCGCTGCCATAGCAGCGCGATGATCTTGCTGTCCTCCAGTATGGGGTCCACCTCCCTTCACCTATCTACTATGGAATGGCGCGGAAATCTTACGCATTTCCTAAAAAATTAAAAAAGCCGGGGGAAGGATCTTCCCCCGGCTCAGCTGACAGCCGTTCATTGAAATGCAGCGCACTGCGTGTCCTGATGTCCGGAAAGCGTTTTTCGCTTCTCCGGGCGAATCAGTCCTCCCCAGCCGCCAGAATATCACAGGCCACAGGGGTGTAGAACATCTTGGCCACCTTCTTCTGGTCGGTGGTCTGCCCCATGATCCACATCAGCTTGGCAGTCACCGCCTCGGTGGTCATATCATAGGCCTCCAGGATAGGCAGGTTGCGCTTGATATAGGTACCCACATGGTAGACGGACAGATCGCTGCCCTCATTTTCCACCTGGGTGGTCATGACCACGGTCTTCCCCGCATCCAGCCCACGCTTCACCGCCTCATAGTAGTCCCCGGCCTTGTAGGTAGGCAGGCCGCCCACACCGAAGCTCTCGATGATCAGCGCATCGCTGCGCTCCAGCAGATAGGTCGCCAGCTCGCAGCTGGTGCCGGGGATCAGCTTCATCAGGGATACATTGGGGTCCACCTTGTCGTAAAACACCGGCAGGCGATAGCACTCCGGCTTGATGTAGCAGATCAGCTTGCCGTCCCGCACCATACCCAGGAAGGGATAGTTAATGCTGGAGAATGCCTCGAAGCTCTTGCTGCGGCTCTTGCGGGCCCGGGTACCCAGAATGATCTTTCCGTTGAAAACCACCATCACGCCCGCCATATCGGATGCGGCCACCGTAAAAGCGTCCCGCAGATTCTGCTTGCTGTCCGTGGTCTCAAAGCCGATGGGCTTCTGCGCGCCGGTGAGCACGATGGGCTTAGGGCTGCCCTGGACCAGATAGCTGAGGGCCGCGGCTGTGTAGGCCATGGTGTCAGTGCCGTGGCTGATCACAAAGCCGTCGTAGTCATCATAGCGCTCCCGCAGACCGTTGGCGATACGCACCCAGTGCTTGGGCTGCAGATTGGTGCTGTCCAGGCTGAATAGCTGCACGCACTCCACCTCGCAAATATCCGAAATATCCGGGATATACTTCAGCAGCTGCTCGCTGGTCAGTTCCGGTGCCAGGCCGTTCTCTCCCATTTCAGAGGCAATGGTGCCGCCGGTACCCAGCAGCAGGATCTTCTTCTTTGTCATAGTGATCTCCTCTTTTCTTTGTGTCCTTTGCGGTTTGGATGATGACTGCTAGTCATGCTGTATATTATATATGTCGCTTGCTGACCGCTGGGGTGGTTGATCGTCAGCTGAAAATGTTGGTTGCTCTGTTTTGTCTCCGGCGGGCCACTTTTTACCGATAAAAAGCAGCGAACACTCCGCCTAAGAGCCGCCACTTTGCGGCGGTTGGCTCCGTAAGCGCCCGCCTGCGGGCGGGTGAAAGCGCCGCCGGAAGAAAAGTGTTCGAGAGTTGCTGCTCCCATTTATATACTGCTCGCCATACTTCGGCTGACGCCCCTCGAAAAGATACTGTCCTGGCCCTTTAGCCACAGCCGCTGACCGAGTTAGGCGCATTTGTGCGGTGGTTGCTGGGTGTCCCGTTGACGAAACCCACAGGGCCACACCGCGCCATAGCCTGCAAAGTAAGGCAGCGGCAAAGACTGACAAATCCGTTTGTCTAGGCGTCGTGGGGCGACAGCCGAAGTTCCGGGAGATACATCTGGCATCGAACCGCAAATGCCGAATGGCTGTTGCTCCTTCTGATGCAAAATCGAGCCAACGCCTAAAAATTCGGGGGTCCGGGGTCCTCTCCGGCGCGTTTTGCCCACTTTTTCGCGAAAAAAAGTGGGCCGCCGGAGGCAAACAGCGTATCGCAGAGATACAGGCCAAAGCAGCCCGCGCCGGGGCGCAGAATCCCACCTGCCCACAGCAAAAATCCCGTTTATCCCACATCCCGGCCATCCAGTGCCGCCAGGCCAAACCGGACTGCCAGATCGATCTTTTTCTGCTCCTCAGGGTCCGCAGCATCATAGCGGCGGCGCAGCTCCTGTAAAAACAGGCCCCGCAGGCTGTCCTCCCCGGCCCGCGCCCAGATGTCCTGGGCCACCCGGGTATCGTCCCGCAGCTGAAGAACATAGCACCGCCCGGCGAACTCCCGCTCCAGCGCTGCCAGCTCCACACCGGTCTCGCCAGTCTCTCCCGTCAGGACCACCCGGCAAATATCCTCCTCCGGCACCGGGGACAGGACCTCCTCCAGCGCCTGGCGGGCTGTGCGGTCCGTGACATCCGCCTCCAGGACATGATAGCGGCGGCGGCACATGGGGAAAAAGCTGAGCTGTACGCTCCCCTTATCCACAGTTCCTGTCAAGATGCCCCGTTCCCCCTGTTCGTCAAAGCCGCGCCCCTCCGGGCAGCCGGAGTAGGCCCACCAGGTCGCTCCCTGCCGCTGCAGACCGCCATGCTGGTGGACATGGCCCAGCGCCAGATAGTCCAGCCCGCTCCCAGCGATCTCCTCACTGGATATAGAGCCATAGGGGCTGTCGCCGCCGTCCACCACGCCGTGGAGGCAGGCGATATGAATGCGTCCATCCTCCGGTACGGTGAAGCCCGCCAGAACGTCCCCCTGTCGGGCAGGCGCGGTGAAGGCCGCGCCGTACACCACGCAGTTCAGCTCTGGCAGTTCCACTGCCGCCAGCGCTTCCTCCCGGAAGATATGCACATTGTCCGGCCACTTTTCCGTGGCATAGGGGCTTGCCGGGCTGTAAAAATCGTGATTGCCGGGTGAAATAAACACTGGGCACTCCATGGCGGCCAGCGCAGCCCGCAGCCGCTCCACAGTCTCCGGATATACGCGGCTGCTGTCCAGCAGGTCGCCAGAAAGCAGCACCAGCTGTGCCTCCTCCAGCTTCACTCTGGCTGTCAGCCGGTCCAGCAGTTCGCGGCTCTCCTGCCGCCGCTGCCGGGCCTGCTTCTCTGTCAGTCCAACAAAGGCACTGTCCAGATGGAGATCTGCCGCGTGGATGATCTTGATCTTCGCCATCGTCACTGTGTCCTCTCTTTACATACATCCACCCAGCGGTCCGTCCCGGCATACCGCTCCAGCTCCGCCAGCGTCAGCTCAATGCTGCTGTTGGCGCTTCCGGCCGCGGGAAGCACAGTCTCATACCGGCGCATGGACTGGTCCAAATAGACCTCCACACCCGCTTTTACCGCAAAGGGGCACACGCCGCCCACGGCGTGGCCGATGCGCTCCGTCACCTCATCAGCGGTCAGCATCTTCGCCTTGCCGCCGAAGGTAGTCTTATACTTCACGTTGTCCACTTTTACATCCCCGGCAGCCACCACCAGGATGGTGCGCTCGTCCAGCTTAAAGCTGAGGCTCTTGGCAATACGCCCCGGCTCCACACCGGCGGCGTGAGCCGCCTGCTCCACCGTGGCAGTGGATTCCGCGTACTCCCGTACCCGGTCCTCTATACCAAACTGCGCAAAATACGCTCTCACTCTCTCGATCGACATGGTCTTCTCCTCTGTCTCTCAGCGCACATCGACGCGTTCCACGCCGACGCACAGTCCCGTTTCGCTGTCCAGGCTGAAGATCGCTCCCTGCATCTTACAGGGGCCGTCCGCCACCTGGTACCGTCCAGGAAGACCGCCCAGGAAGCTCTCGATGCTCTGCTGCTGGCGGATGCCCAGCACGCTCGTCACCGGTCCAGTCATGCCCAGGTCGGTGATATACCCCGTCCCCTTGGGCAGGATCTGCTCATCGGCAGTAGGCACATGGGTGTGGGTCCCCCACACCGCAGACACCTGTCCGTCCAGATAGTAGCCCATCGCCAGCTTCTCACTGGTAGCCTCCGCGTGGAAATCCACCAGTGTGAACCGGACCTTCTCCTCCTTCAGAAGCCGCTGGGCCGTGGTGAAGGGGTTCTCCGCGTTGAAGTCCAGGCCGCAGCGGCCGATCAGGTTCATCACACCGATCTGGATGCGCCCACAGTCATAGATGCCATAGCCGCGGCCCGGCGCCTTCCCGGTATAGTTGGCGGGGCGCAGCAGGTAGGCGTCCTCCTCCAGCCTGTCCCGGATCTGCATTTTACCAAAGGTGTGGTTGCCCAGGGTCACCACATCGGCTCCGGCCCGGTAGAGCTCCTCCACCTGCTCCGGTATCACGCCCACACAGGAAGCATTTTCCCCGTTGACCACAGTGAAGTGAATGTCCTTCTGCTTCCGCAGGCTCCGCAGATGGCGGCGCAGATGCTCCAGCCCCTGCTCGCCCACCACATCGCCCACAGCTAGAATGCGATAGATCATAGCGACACACCTCTCTTTTTCATACACCGGTAGTATAGCGGTTTTTGAAGAAAAATGCAACTGGCTTCTGCTGCGCAGTCTGTGCCTCCAGCGGGGGGCGGCCCCGGTCCATATGCAAGCCTGCAAGTTTTCACCGCACCATTGTCTGTGTGCCGGATAGATGTATCTGCTGTCCCCATCAGGACTTTCTTTACGCGGGCCGACAGGCGAAGTTCCGAGAGATGGATCTAACACCGGGATTCTCCCAACCGTAGGTCTGTTTCTTTGCTGGAGCACCGCACGAGCATTCACCTAAAAAATAAAGAAAGAGCCCCGGCCAGTTCTGGCCGAAGCTCCTATCCCGCAGAAAAAACCTCACCCCATGGAAAACACGATGCCGCACACAGCGGAGGCGGCGATAAAGAGGATCGGGTGCAGTCCCTTTGTCTGCTTCACCTTATTGGTCAGCAGCCACAGCACGACAGCCAGGATCCACCCCTTCCAGTTGATGGCAGCCAGGCTGAATCCCGCGTCAGCAAAAAACAGGTTGGACACCACCACGCTCAGTCCCGCCGCAGCGATCAGACCGGTGGAGGCGGGACGCAGGCCATAGAAGGCGCTGTTGACGTACTTGCTGTCCCGAAAGCTCTTCAGAAACGCTGCGACCAGCAATATCACGATGACCGAAGGCGCAACAAGTCCCGCCGTGGCAACCACCGCTCCCAAAACCGCCTGCGGCAGACCGCCCTGCCCCATACCGGTCACATAGCCTACGTAGGTAGCCATATTCACGCCGATGGGGCCCGGAGTAGACTCGCCCACTGCGATCATATTGGCCAGGTCCGCGTGGGTGAACCAGCCGGTGGCGTCCGATATGTCATAGAGGAAGGGGATGGTGGCCATACCGCCGCCCACCGCAAACAGTCCGGTTTTGAAGAATTCGAAAAACAGGCGCAGATACAGCATCATTTCTTCCCTCCCACACTTTTCAGAATGATCCCAGCCAGAGCGGTGACCACGACGAACACCACCGGGCTGACAGGCAGGAAATAGCTGCCCAGAGCGACCAGGAGGAAGATGACCAGCGTGGCCTTGTCCACCACCGCCTTCTTATAGAGCTTCACAACCGCGTTTAAAATCAGCACACATACGCACACACGAATGCCGCCGAAGGCGTTCTGCACCGCCGTAATATGGGAAAACGCCTCGATCACGCTCGCCAGCAGAGAGATGATGATGAGCGACGGAAAGATGACGCCCAGGGTCGCAACGATGCCCCCCAGCACACCCTTGTGCTTCTGCCCGATGAAGGTAGCCGTATTGACAGCGATGACACCGGGGGTACACTGGCCAATGGCGAAGTAGTCCATCAGCTCCTCCTCCGATGCCCAGCTCTTGTTCTCCACGACCTCCCGCTGCAAGATCGGCAGCATGGCGTACCCGCCGCCGAAGGTCATGACCCCCACCTTGGCAAAGGTCAGAAACATATCCAGATAAATATTCATTGCTCCACTCCTCACTCTTTCAAAAGCGGCCCGTCATTCCACGTAGCCGTACAGGCCGCGAACGGAGACCTCTCCGGTGCGCACCGTGGTAACAGTGCCGTCTGCCCGGCGCACCACAAGGCCAAACTGTTCGTCAACGTCCAGCGCAGCGGCCCGTTCCTGTCCCTCGCTCCACAGCAGCCGGACCTCCCGACCCAAATTGACACAGCGGCGGCGGTATTCCGACACCCATGCATCACTGTTTTTTCCAAGATCCGCCGCCAGACGGTACAGCTCCTCTATCATGGCAGCCGCCAGAGCCGCCCGTGTGGTCTCATAGCCCTCCAGCGCCAGAGAAGTGGCAAGCTCCGCCACCTCCGGGCCAAAATCCGCCGGTGTCTGGCTGACATTGACCCCCACGCCGATGACCAGAGCCGCCGCCGTGCCGCCTGCGGCGCTGTCCAGCGCCATCTCCGTCAGAATACCGCAGAGCTTTTTATTGCCCAGCACCAGGTCGTTGGTCCACTTGATCCCGGGCTGCGCCCCGCAGGCCCGCTCGATGGACCGGCACACCGCCACAGCGGCCATACCGGTCGCGCCCATCAGCTCAGTCGGCGGCAGCTGTGGCCGCAGCAGCACAGACAAGTAGATGCCTCTCTCGGCGGTGGAAACAAAGCTGCGGCTCATGCGGCCACGCCCGGCTGTCTGCCGGTCCGCTATCGCCACCGTCCCATGGGGTGCGCCCAGAAGGGTCTCCCGCTTCAGATAGGAGTTGGTGGAGTCGATCTCCTCCAGACAACGCAGGTCCGGGCATGTCACGCCCGCTCCCAGATGCCGCCGGATCTCCCCGGCCAGCAGATCATTATATCGTTCCACTCCATCTCTCCTCTCGCAGCGCGCTGCTGGATAGTATAGCATCCGGCGGGGGCTTTGTAAACCGGACCGAATGGTTTTTCTCGTTGACTGTTATCTATTTGATACCTTGTTTTGTCTCCGTCGGGGTGTTCCGCGCCCGTCGGAAAGGAATTTCGCCCCCGGGCAAGTGACTTTTTCGCCGCCGTTTTACATGGCAGGCCATGGTGCGGTGGAAGCTTGCTGGCTTTCGTATCCGGGGCTCTCAGCAACCCACCGCACGACAGCCCAGCAAAAGCTGGAAGACCGAAACCAAAGAGGTTTCGGCGGCCTTTTGGTGACTTTGGGGCCGAGGCCAAAGTCACCCGTGCCGGGGCGCGGAACTTCCCCAAGCAGACTGGCGAATCACTGCCGGTCAACAACAAAAACTCACCCCAGATGCATCGCCCCCGCCCGCAGGGCCACCGGCAGGGATAGCTTTTTCTGCTCGCCGCTGGCAAAGCGGATCGTGACCAGTTCCCCCTGCCGGGCCAGGATCTCCCCCGGGCCGAACTGCCGGTGGACCACACCGCGCCCCACGGTAAAGGCGTCGGTGCGCACCGCTGTCTGAGCGGTCTTTGCCGCCTGATAGCTGCTTGTCTCCCCCCGGCGGGCCGGGGGCTGTACCCTTGGAGCGGACTTTTTCCCGCTCTCCCGCGCAAACACCTGCTGGGTAAAGGCAGACTGATAGCCAGGTCTGCGGAAGGTGAACAGCAGCAGCTCCTCCTTTGCCCGGGTCATTCCCACATAGAAGAGCCGCCGCTCCTCGTCCAGATCCGCTCCCTCCCCGGTCTTGGGGAGGATACTGTCGATGACATCCATCAGGATGACCCGGTCGTACTCCAGCCCCTTGCTGGAGTGGATAGTGGACAGGATAAAGGGACACCCGGCATCCTCCGTCGGCCTCGTCAGGAGCTCCTGCAGCTCCTCCAGCCGCGCCAGCAGCCGCGCCGGATCCGGCTCCTGCTCCCCCAGAGCCTCCAAAATATGGGCGCGGCTCAGATCCATGCCCCGCAGCTGCAAATACTCCCCATAGCCCATGAAGTGCAGGATGCGGTACACCGCCCGGTCCCCCCGCTCGCGGGCCATGGCGTACAGATGGCTCTGCAGCGCTGCACACTTTCTCTCCGTCCAGTCGGAAATACCGCTGTCCTCCCGCAGCACATCGAAAAGGGGCCGCTCCCCGCCGCCGCGGATCACCGCCGCCTCGGCAGCAGCCTTGCTGATGCCCGCGCCAAATTTGTAGTAGACCCGCAGGAAGGTCTCCCCATCGGCGGGGTCCAGTGCCAGGTGCAGGATGTCCACCAGATCCCGGGTGACCCGGTTGGCGAAGAAGCCGCTGTCCATCTGGCGGCACCGGTAGGGAACCTTCTCCCGCTCCAGCAGATCGATGAGGGGCAGGGCGCAGTCGTTGTCCCGGTACAGCACCGCTGTCTCCCGGCGGCAGCCTCTGGCCTCCTGCAGGAGGTAGGCGTACTGGCTTTTGCGCTCATTCAGAACGATCTCCCGCACCGGCTTTCCCGCCCCCCGCTGGGTCGTCATATGCTTGGGGCGGCGCTGGGTATTGCACTGGATGAAGCGGTCCGCCGCCGTCACGATGGACTCTGTGGAGCGGTAGTTGCGCTCCATCAGGAGGATACGGGCATTTTTGTGGTCCTTTTCAAAGTCCAGCAGCGCCTGGGGCCAGGCCGCCCGGAAGCCGTAGATACTCTGATCCTCGTCTCCCACCATGAACAGCTGATCCCGCTCCCCCGCCAGCAGCCGGATCAGCTGGTGCTGGATACGGGAGGTATCCTGAGCCTCATCCACGCAGAGATAGCAATAGCGCTGCTGAAACGCCGACAATATCTCCGGATATTTTCGCAGGATCTGCCAGGCATAGACCATCTGATCGTCATAATCCATGCACCCCCGCTCCCGCAGAGCCTGGTCGTAAGCCCGGTACATCTGAGAAAAATGCTTCTGCTCCTGGTCCAGCTCCCGGATCTCCTCTGGCAACAGCATCTGGTTTTTCACATAGGTGATGGTTGTGCGCAGCCCCTTGATGTCGCTCTCCGTGGGGAACTCCCCCGTTACCCGGCGGTAGATCTCACCCGCCAGGGCGGACAGCTCCTTCTCATCACCAATCAGGTCAAAGGCCCGCCGCCCCATTGCCCGCTCATAGTACCGGATGATCCGGGCGGAGACGCCGTTGATGGTGCGAAACTCCAGCCGGGCCGCCAGCTCCTGCCCAAAAAGGGCGGCAAAGCGCCCACGCATGTCCCGCGTAGCCGCCACAGTATAGGTCATGGTGAGGATATTTTCCGGCGCTATGCCGCAGCAGTGGATCATGTACCCTAGCCGCGCCACCAGCACCGTAGTCTTGCCGCTGCCTGGCACGGCCAGCAGCAGCGTCGGGCCGTCCACCGCCCGAACCGCCTGCTCCTGCTGCTCATTCAGCGAAATATGAAACTGTTCCCGAAATGTCTCGTACGTCATAGCGCCCTCATTTTTTGTCATTGCCTTACAGTATAGCATATTTCCGCTTTTTTCTCAACTCCCGCCGCATTTGTACTGGACACCCGGCCCCCAAGCGAGTATAGTTGGTTATATCAAGCACGATAAGGAGTATCCTACGGATGGAACATAAAAAGTTAGGTCTTATCATCAACCCCGTGGCCGGTCTGGGCGGCTCTGTGGGGCTGAAGGGCAGCGACGGCATGGTGGCCGAGGCCCTGGCCCGCGGCGCAGTCCCCCAGTCCGAGCGCCGCACCGAGGTGGCGCTGCAGGAACTGGCCGCTCTGAAGGACACACTCACCATCTGCACTGGCGCAGGCAGCATGGGCGAGGATGTTGCCAAAAAGCTGGGCTTTTCCTGCCAGGTCATGGCCCGCGCCCAGAGCGACGACACCACCGCCGCCGACACCCAGGCTCTCGTCCAGTGGCTGCAGGAGCAGGGCGTGGACCTGATCCTCTTCTCCGGCGGCGACGGCACCGCCCGCGACATCTGCGCCGCCGCGCGGGAGGGCTCCGTGTTTCTGGGCGTTCCCGCCGGAGTAAAGATTCACTCCCCTGTCTACGCCCGCAGCCCCGCCACCGCCGGCCGCCTGGCCGGTCTGTACCTCCAGGGACAGGTGCAGACCGTGGTGGAGGCAGAGGTTCTGGATATCGACGAGGACCAGTACCGCCAGGAGATCATCAGCACCCGGCTGTACGGCTGCCTGACCATCCCACAGGAGCCGGACTACACCCAGTGCCGCAAGTGCAGCTCCACCGCCAACGAGGCGGACAGCATTGCCGCCATCGCCGACTATGTGGCGGACACCATGGAGAAGGACACCTACTACATCATCGGTGCAGGTACCACCACCCGGGCCGTGATGCGGGAGCTGGAGCTGGAGAACACCCTCATCGGCGTGGATCTGGTGTACAACTTCGACCTGGTGGCCAACGACATCTACGGCGATCAGATCCTGGAGCTCATCGGTGACAAGCCCGCCAAGCTGGTGGTCACCGTCACCGGCGGCCAGGGCTTCCTCTTCGGCCGCGGCAACCAGCAGCTCACCGCCAAGGTGCTGCGCCGCATCGGCAAGGAGAATATCATCATCCTCGCCACCAAGGAGAAGATCATGAAGCTGCGGGGCCAGCCCCTGCTGGTGGACACCGGCGACGCGGAGCTGGACCAGTACCTCAGCGGCTACCACTCCGTCATCTGCGACTACAACGAGACCATCATCTGCAAGGTCTGTCCCGGCTGATCCCCGTAATATACAAGGAGGAGCAGGCAGCATATGCTGCCTGCTCCTCCTTTAGCGTTTCCCTTGGCGGTCATCGCGTATCCCGGATCGTTTTCCTGTTCCGCCGCTCACCGCAGAGGTGCCTTGCCGAACTCCACCGTGAAGTCCGCGATGTAGTCCGCAATAGTGGTCAGCATCTTCTCGCCCCACTCCGCGGTGGCATCCTCGATAGGGTCAGGCCCCACCCAGCCGTTGTTGCAGATGGGCCGCGCCTCTCTGGGCACCGGGATCTGTACGCCGCGGAAACTCGCCGTCTTCAGCGTGACAGCCTTGATCTCCTCCGAAACATCGGCAATGTCACCGGGCCGCATGGCGCTGCGGTCCACCCAATCCGGGTTGATGTACAGGATCGCGGCGGTCTCCTCGCCGCCGCCGTGGCCGCCGGCCCAAGCGGGGTCAAAGCTGCCCGCCATGCTCCACCAATTCATCACCGCGCCGATCGCCCCCCGCTTGCTCAGACCATAGCAGACGCGCTCGATGGCAGGGATATTGCCGCCGTGGCCATTCACAAAGACGAAATGCCGGGCTCCCGCCTGGTACAGCCCCTCCGCCACCTTGTTGATGACCTGATATAGGACCTCATCGCCCAGGGAGACCGTCCCCGGGAAAGCGGTAAAATAGTCGCAACTACCAAAGGGGATCACCGGTGCGCAGAGAACATCCACCCGCTCCTCGATCATGGCGATGAGCTTTTCCGGAATCAGCGCATCTGTTCCCAGAGGCATGTGCATCCCGTGGTTCTCGCAACTGCCAACGCCGATGATAACGGTGTCGCTGTTTTTAAAATAAGTTTCGACCTGAGGCCAGGTCATGTGCTGAAGCTTCATAAGCATCTCCTTATCTTCCACACCGGCTGCTGTTACTCAAACCTTCCCTTGAGCACTGGCTCTCCGTTCAGGCAGGCCAGCTGGCCTCTTGCGTACACCCGGGCAATGCCCATTGCGTCGTCCCAGACCACCAGATCCGCGTCCGCCCCCGGGGCGACCACGCCCTTGACACCTGTCAGGCCCATGCGTGACGCCACATTGCTGGTCACCGGGCGCAGCGCCGTCTCCAGCGGGATGTGCTCCTGCCGCACCATGCGGCAGAGTTCATCGCGGACCGTATTGCAGCGGGAATAGGTCATGCCGATGCACTCCATCTTCTCGTTGAAGCGGGGCTGGCTGCCGTAGCCGTCGCTGCTGATGGTGATCTTCTCAATATCCACCCCCTGCTCCAGTGCCTTCGACACCAGCCGTGCCGCGCCGCCGCTTTTCGCCGCATCGGCGGGACTGTCCGCCGTCAGGTCAAAATTGCCGCCCTGCTGGCTGTAGAAGATCGCATCACCGAAGGTGCGCTCGTTGCGGCCGCAGTGGGTGGGCAGGATCTTATTGAGATTGGTGTCGCTCATCTCAGCCGCCCGCAGCAGCGGCGTGACGCCTGCGGCCCCTGCGCCCATGTGGACCACAGCAAGTCCTGCCTTGCCGCCCACCAGGCCGCCGACCCGTGCCTCAGAGAACAGCCGCGCCAGCTCCTCTGCTGTGGCAGCCGGACCGCGGTGATCAGAGAGGGCCACCTTGGTACCGATCACCTTGTCGATCAGCACCAGGTCCCGCATCACACTGCCCGTCATGGTGGGGGACGGGATGCGGTAGGAGCCGGTCAGCATATAGGCGCTGATGCCGTCCTCCGTCAAAGCCCTCGCCTTCGCCAGAACATTTTCCAGGCTGCGGGAGATACAGTCGGTCCCCAGCATGGCCAGCACCGTGGTCACGCCGCAGCTGACGATCTCCGACACGCGGCTCTCCGGGACTCTGGAAGCCGGCCCCTGCTCGCCGCCGCCGCCGGTGATATGCACATGGCCGTCCATATAGCCAGGACCGAGGGCCGCGCCGTTCAGATCAATGACCTCCACCGCGCCGCCGGTCGCAGCTATGTCGATGTGCTCCTCCACCGCGGCGATCTTTTCGCCGCAGATCAGAATATCCCGTCGGCCTAAATGCTCCGGTGCGTAAACATCGGCGTTTTTAATGAGCTTGATCATGGCTCTCATCATCTCCTCTGTTTTTATTGTGCTGGAAATAGCTTTCGATCGCATTGATCCCATTGACGATGTCCTCCCGCTTTTTCCCCATTGTCAGGGAGATATAGTAGGCCAGTATCTCCACGAAATGGATCGGAACAGACATAGAGTTGAAGAAATAAGGGTTTCTGGTTTCACAGTAAAAATTGATGCTGTCCTCCGCCGCAACAGGGGAGGCGGCGCTGTCCGCAACCGTGATCAGTCGTGCGCCGCAATGGTGCACATAATCGGCCACATCCCCGGCAGGCAGGTAGTAGGGCGGAAACGAGAAGATGACCACGCTGTCCCGGGCATCCAGCCTGGACAGTAGCATCTGCACCGTATCGTTATCCCCCAGATTGACGCTCTGGCTCCGGATACGAAGATAACCCAAGCGGCTTACCAGATAATCCGCCGCGATCTTTGACATATCGTGGGCGAAGATCAAAATGTCCCGTGAATCCGTCAGCGCCTTTGCGCAGCGGTCCAGCTGCTGGAGGTCTATGCTGCGCAGCATCTCATTGTGATGCCCCGTGACCTCTGCACAGTAGCGGTACAGCTTCTCCTGCCGCTCCCAAACCGCACTGTCCGGCGACGGCTCCATGAACATATTCCGCATCTGCAGTCTCGTATGCTCGCGGAACTGCTCCCGCAAGGCCACATAGTTCTCCAGGCCCCATAAACTACAGAAGTTTAAAATGCTAACCTCGGAGACTCCGGCCTTTTCCGCAAGCTCCTTCAGCGACATATAGCCGATATCCACCACATGCTCCAGCAGATATTGTCTCAGTTTTTTTTGCGTGCCCGTCAGCTTCATCGGTTCGCTTTGCAAGCGGTCCAGAAAACTCATATTTAAAGTATCCACTTTGTTTTTTAAACTTCTCCATTTCATCGTTTTACTGCGATTCACTTTTCTTTACTAACAGCATAATGCATAGATTTGCTATTGTCAACAATTATATTTATTTTTGCCGTTTTCATTAAAACATTTTTACTAAATTCGCATTTTCTTAAACCGTTTACTTTAAAACTTATACTTTCTCCTCATTTTGTATATAAAGTATCTGCTTTAATTCTCACTT
The DNA here is from genome assembly GCA_964429705.1 of uncultured Oscillospiraceae bacterium. Taxonomy (GTDB): domain Bacteria; phylum Bacillota; class Clostridia; order Oscillospirales; family Oscillospiraceae; genus Pelethomonas. The sequence continues at coordinate 19,814 of CAYSDG010000001.1, forward strand.
TTTCATCATATCACCTCTGCCGCTGGAATAGAGTATACCAAAACTTTTTGGGGAGGAACTTTGGGTATGCGAGTATTCTTTCTGCGAAAGCGCTGTCTGCTGATCGCCGCAGGCGGCATACTGGCTGCGCTGCTCTTTTGCGCGGTCAGCCTGCCCGCCGCCATTACCGCCTCGGCAACCGCCCGGCAGCTGCCCATCTACTGCGTGGACCGCAGCGACAACACGGTATCCATCAGCTTCGACGCCGCCTGGGGGAACGAGGACACCCAGCAGCTCATCGACATTCTGGCGCGGTACGGTGTCAAGACCACCTTTTTTGTGGTGGGTGACTGGGTGGATAAGTACCCGGAATCCGTCAAGGCGCTCCACGATGCCGGTCACGAGGTCATGAACCACTCCCTCCACCACGACCACTATAACAGTCTCTCCACCCAGGAGATCATCGCCGACATCAACGCCTGCAACGACAAGATCGAAGCCATCACCGGCGCGCGCCCCACGCTGATCCGCTGCCCTTACGGCGAATATGATGACCATGTCATCGCCGCCATCCACACGCCGGAGGCGCTGCCCTCTGTTCTGGATTTCTTCCAGTCCGCGGGCTATCGGGTCGTCCCCATCTCCCAGCTGATCCTCACCGGTGACTACTACATGGACCACACCGGAAAGCAGTGTCCCGCCGAAGCCGCTTCCTAGCAAACAGCAGCGCCACCTGGGAAATATATTCCCAGGTGGCGTTTGCGCAATATAAGCATACAGACATGGCTCGTTACAGTCCCAGACGCTTCATCAGTGCGTCGTAGGCGTCCACCGCACTGGCGTCCGCCTGTGCAACGCGGCGCAGCCCCCGCAGCTGTCCGGGCAAGCGGCGGAAATTGGCAGCCAACCGCGCTGCCCATGCCGCCGGGAGCAGCCAGTGCCGCCCCTGCAAAAAGGTGTAGCGTCTCTCGATCTCTCCGGCGGGCGGAAAGGCCATCCGCAGCAGCACCCGCTTCCGGTCCTTCTCCTCTCCCTCGTTGCGCAGACGCACCACAGCGTGGTCCCGGGAGTGTCCGAAAAGATCGGCATCCAGGGTATAGGCCAGCAGCTCGTCCAAAGCGCCGCTGTCTGGCTCCGGCAGCGGGCAGCGTGTCTCCACGCCGAACCAGGTCCGGCAGGCATGCATCACCGTGCAGAAAAAATCGAACAGATGCAGCGCCGAGAGCGCATCCGTCACTGTTTTCCAGTCCAGCGTCTGGTCAAAATGCTGGATATAGAACGCCACATCCAAATACATCCGCAGTCCGGCGCCGCCGCCGTAGAGGTGCTTGGCCAAATGGCACACCACGTAGATCAGATGGAACGCCGCCTCCGGGCAATAGCGCAGCGCCTCGTCCCGCTGGGCGTGGTCCCACGCAGTGCCAAAGTACGCCCGCAGGTCAGCGCGGTCATCCAGATTTCCGTCCATCAGATTGGTGTGGAACTCGTAGTGCTCCGCCCCCCGGCGGTAGGAGTAGGTCGGCTCCCAGTCTGTAAGGGTCTCAAAGCCCTGCGCCAGCAGCAGTTCATGGACCCGCTGCCGGTCGCGCTCATGGATGAGGATGTCGATGTCACCGAAGGTGCGTACCTCCGGTGCGGGGTAGAGCTGGCGGAGGTAGTAGCCCTTGACTGGCATGTGGAGGATGCCGCCCTCCGACAGCGTTCGGGACAGCGCCTCAAAGGCCGCGCAGCGCTGCACCGCCCCTGCCACAGCGCCGTACAGCAGCTTGTCCAGCCGCGGTGTCTCCTCCGGGAAGAGCTGCCACTGCTTATTCTCATAGGCCAACACCGGCAGCAGATTCTGCTGTACCGCCAGCCGCCACAGTCCAGCGGTATCCCACGGCTCGCCGCGCTCCGGCGCGCTCCCCTGTACAAAGGCCCGCAGCAGCGAGATCAGTTGTGTGTTCGCATTTGCCATAAAAACCTCATGCTTCCGCCGGAAGCAGTGTCACGACCGCTATCTCCGGGGGATTATTGATGCGGGGGATCCAGCCATACCCCGCGAGACCGGAGGTGATCAGCAGCTGCATATGCTCCCCCAGCTGAAACAGCCCCCGGTCGTACGCCGGGAACAGCCCCTGCATCGGCGCATACAGCCCACCAGCCAGCGGCAGGCGCACCAGTCCGCCGTGGGTGTGGCCGCTGATGACCAGATCCACATCCCACAGCCCATACGCGCCATTGAAGATGAAGGTATCCGGCATGTGAGCCAGACAGAGCTTTGGCACATCTGTGTTTTCAAAGTCCTTCAGAAAACGATACTCCGGCGACGCGGCGAACGCCTCCTCCGTGCGCCCGAAGGGGAAGGCGTGGCCCATCGTGCCGCCGATGCGCAGCAACTGTCCCCTAAGGCACACATCCGCGTAGCTGTCGTTGACCACAACGGCCCCGGCAGCAGCGACTCTGTCCAGCAGCATAGCATCCGTCTCCATGCAGGACAGCTCATGGTTGCCGGGGGCGAAATAGACCGGTGCGGCGTCTGACAGCGCCGCGATCAGCTCCACCAGCTGCTGTATGTCCTCCGCGCTCGCCCCCGCCGCCAGCATATCGCCCACCAGAAACACTGCGTCCGCTTTCTGTTCCTCAACCAGCGCCAGCAGCCGCTCGTTGTCCTTTCCGAAGCGCCGCCCGTGCAGATCGGCAAGTATGGCGATCCGCACCGGTGTGCTGATGCCCCGCAGCGGGATGTCAAAGCTCACCGCGCGCAGCGGCAGAGACGCCAGCAGCAGGAGCAGGGAGAATAAAAAAATTACTGCCGAATGAACCAGCACGATCTTTTTACCTTTTTTCACGATTTATCGATCTCATGATACAGTTGACGCATAATCTCTGTATTTCGCGATACAAAATCGATTTCATTCGTTTTATTTTTTATATGAGCATACAACGCTTTATCGACCATTAGCCGCTCCACACCGTCGGCAATCGACTGTGCGGAAATATCACACAGCAGACCCGTCTCCCCGTCAACGATCAACTCTTTTCCCCCATCTGTCTTTGTAGAAAGAACGGGTATTCCAAGTACCTGAGCCTCTGTTATGGTAAGGCCAAATGCTTCAATACGGCTAGACTGTACAAAAACATCCGCCTGCTTGATGAACACATACGGATTGCTTTGTTCTCCGAGCAACTGGATATTTTCTGACAGACTTTTTTTCTGAATCAGAGCCTCTAATTCTTTTAGCAGTCTGCCTCCCCCGAGTATGTACCACTTAAAGTCTACAAAGCCGCGCTCCATCAACAACGCACAAGCTTCAATAACTAAGTCAAAGCCTTTATCTTCTACCAGTCGCCCGCAGGAAACTATACAGAACGAATGATGCGCAAGTGGTTTGCTCAACTCCGCAGCTTTTGAGCGTATCAAGTCAGTATCCACAATGTTGTGCAGAGGAGCAATCTTATCTCTATATTGCGGCAAATAAGTACAAAGTTTTTCCGACATATTTTCGCTGACCGCAAATAACCGACTGCATCTGGAATATCCCATCCAATCATGATAAACCCTTCGCAGATCACTATAATGATAGAAACATAGATACTGCTTTGCTGACACAACTCGCACACCAATTCCACATGCCTTAGAGCTATATAATACTACCGTATCAAAATTCGTATTCTCCAGATTGCTTTTGATATAGCGGCTATATAAGCTTTCTTCAATATTCTGAAAAGCAAAACACACGCCTTTCCAAATCAGTCTTCGCAGGGGCGTAGCCTGAATAGGTTCTTCCAAAATGTGGTACAGCTTGCGAAACGGATACGATTTTTTTAAAGTCACTTCGTGATCGCGGTCCGAAATAATAAGTTTACATTGCTCCGGAACACGTGAAATCAACTCCTGATGATCCGCCAATATCAAACATGTTACATCATATTTCCCATAGTCGATTTGAGAAAGCATACTTGTCAACGCCGTTTCAATGCCGCCTGTCCAAAGTGCAATATGTACAAATAGAAGTTTCTTTTTCATCCCTCAAACTCACATTTCTCCGGCAGAATCGCCGCAAACGCGGCCTGCAGCCGGGCAGACAGCATCTCAAAATCCACATCCCCATCCGGGTCGTTGATACAGATCATGTCGTGGGTCTGCTGTTCGATCTCCGCGCACAGGGTCTGGATGGTCCCCTCGTCCGCGCAGGAGACCAAATTGTCCGTATTGAACGGCGCAAACTGTCCGCTGGCCACCTGCCACCACAGGCACACCCACTGGTTCACATCCTCCGCGCTGCGGAACCGGTGCGCTGTCGTGCGCCGCAGCAACTCCGGCTCCGCGCTCCATACCGCCTCGAACGTGCTCTTCAAATAGGCCGCCGGAGCGTGCAGATTCTTAAAGCCCGTAAAATAGTTTGGGAACAGTTTCTCTGCCGCCCAGGTGCGGACATTGTCCTGCCAGCGGTAGGCGCGGTTGATATATTTCTTTCCAAACCGGGCCGCCTGCTGCCGCTTATCAAAATGCGCATTGACCACGCCCAGATCGTTCACTGCCGCATGCTGCCAGATGCCGATCTCCCCTGTCAGCTCAATGGGGTACTCTCCGCCGTAGGTACAGGGCAGCCCATCACGGAAAAAAGCCGTCTCCGGCATGGGGCGCAGCAGGAACGTGTCATCATTGCAGTAAACAAAGTGCTCCGCCAATCCGGGGATGCGGTGCAGATTCATCTCTATGGCATGGGAACTGAAGGTGGGCAGCACCTCCGGCGGCAGGAAATCCGTATGCCGGACATGGTGCAGCCTGGGATGCGCCAGATTCAGAAACGCCGGCACATGGCCGCAGGTGACGAAGTGGACCATCCGCACCCAGGGGACAAACCGCTCGATCCCCCGAAACCAGTAGGGCATCAATCCCCAGTCCCGGAACCGGTTGGGAGCATTGCTGTCATCCAGCGTCTTGCCCTGATATTTTGCTTTTTCCGCCTGCCAGGCAGGATCGCTGCCGTCCACCCACAGGACGACGATATCAATATCCATAATTCGCTCCTTATGTGATCATCTGCCCTATTCTGGGCAACTTGCGAAGGCAGTACGATAATAAAAGCGTAGCCAAAAACGCAGTAGCTGCAATAAGCGGGACCCCCAATCCCGGAAACACAATAGTTGGAACAAAACCAAGCCATTCAAAGATCCACAGAAAGAAGGGATGTGCCAAATAAATCCCAAAGCTATATCGCGACAGCAGTCTGATGACCGATCTACTATCTCCTGTGGCAGTTCTTTTTGTTCCTATTGACTGCAAAGCTACATAAACTGCCACAGCCTGTCCTGCCACATTCCATGTCAGATATTTTGCTGCGGACTCATCCGCACACCCTGCTGCTCTAGAGCAAACGATGACCACAACAACAGAAAAAATTGAACCGATCAAACCAACCAGATAGCACAGTCCTCGAGTTCGAATGGCTAGCGGATGCTTTTTCAGGTAGTACCCCAGTATGTAATATCCTGTATAACCAAGCACACACTGAAATTCCATTTTTTCCAAAATAGTCGTGATAAACACACCAATTATCGGCAATCCAGCAAGGGCAGGTAGCACAAGTTGAAATATAAAAAACAGGATAAGGAAATATTGACATTTTCGCTGATCGTTTGCGATTGGCACAAGCAGCGGAGTTACCAAGTATAATCCCGATATAGCAAATAGAAACCACATATGATACTCACCGCTAAAAAACTCAATAACAATCCATTTCCAGTTTTCCGCAAGTGAAGTGGTTCTTATAAGATTGATCACCGTATAAATGGATGACCAAAAAAAGAACGCAACAACAAGTCTTCCTACCTTCCGGCACATTCTCTGTGCAGAATTTGTCTGACGACTAATATCCAAATTGAATCGACCAGATATCATAAAGAACAGCGGCACACTGAATTTAGAGAGCATGTCCCACACAGTTATCCATGCCCAGTCAGATGTCTGCACATCAAGAGTCCTCCACTGGAGTGCACAGCTATGAATCACCACAACCGCAGCCGCTGCAACCGTCCGCATCAAATCATATTCATATTCTCGTGTCGGTTTTCGTGCTGCTGACATTTCTCATCTGCTCCTTCTTGCTCCCCAAATTTTCTTTGACCAGGCTCAGCGCATAGCTAGTTGTTTTCACCTCACTCAAGGAATCCACTATGAGGAAAATGCATACAACGATAACGCCTACCACAACGCCATAAACAATTATTTGAATGAATGATTCCATTTCCGGCAGAATCCGATTTGCTGCCAAAGTGACCACAGCAAATAGCCCCATATTGATCAACCACCTTTTATAGGTGATCCACGGGCTTCTGCCGATCAACCGATTCGCATAAATAATCATGTCATTCGCCCTGTACAGAAGAGCCATAATTGTTCCCAATAAAGCACCATAGATTCCCCAAAAACGAATGGCAATAATAGATACCAGAATATTGATACAGGATTCCAAAACCGCGCGCCATTTTGTTTGCTGAAAATGCTGTGCAAAATCAATCACCAATCCAGATGAGGCTCTTCCATTTGACAACAGATAGACCGCCGTAAAAAGCATTGGAATATACGGATCGACGTAATTTACATCTGTTATACCAGAAGTATATATGCGAATAAACGGCAAAATAAATATATTGAGGATACAGATAAACGAAAATGTCAGCGACATATTATAGACTTCATATACATCGTGCAGACTCTTAAACTTCTCCTTATCCGAGTGAAACACTTGACCTAATGCATAGGAATACGAAAAAGAAAATGTATTCAGAGTATTTTTAATTACTGTATAAAAAGTAGTATACAACGAATATACGCTGACAACCTTCAAATCCGTCATAAGCGTTAACAAAAGGATGTCCGTATTATCAAAAATCATCCCCGTGACTTGATGTAGCAGAACAAAATTTCGCTGTGAAATTGCATTATAGTCCGGCTCGACACTTAAATCTAACCACCGATAGTCTCTGCGGATATAGCGAAGTATCACCAACATCTGCAGCACCGAGAAAAACAGATACATGCCCTGTATCTCTACAACGCCAAACCCATATACCAGGAGCAATATTTTGCAAATTGATGTACAGATACTGGAGACTGTCGCAATATTTGTGAGAATATAGTTCTTTCCTTCAGCCCCCATCAGTACGCGGTACTTTCCCTGAACAAAATAGCTAAGGACGCTAGCCGCACCACTAAGAACGATGACCCCAAAAACCACAGACTTCGGCAGAGCCGTATTCACATAAGCACAGTAGAGAACCGCAAATAGCAGAACTACTACCGCGTAGATACACCCTGTTCTCCGATAGAATCTCGCTGTAGCCGCCATAATGCGGTTGATTGCATCTATATCATTGCTAGCTAACGGTTTATACAGTGCTTGATTTGTTGCCTTACCAACCCCTGCCTCCAAGAGAGTCAAATAAGTAAAAACAGTGGATATGGAATGCAGCAGGCCATTGCTCTCAGAACCGAGATTGACTAATACAAGTCGTGGGACAATGACGCTGATTCCCATGGTAATGATCTGGGAAAGCACACCATATATGATATTATTGATTCCTCGTTTTACATTCATGTAACCTACTGCCTACCTTTGATAAAGAACTGACCACAGATATAATGCCGTGCTGCCTATCTGACCGTATTTTCGACATAATGCTCCGTAGCATGAGCGCAAGGAATGATCCGTGCAGGATTTCCGATAACAATCGAATGATCCGGAACATCAAAGTTTACATATGCCAACGGTGCAATCAGCACATCATTTCCTATAGAAACTTTTCCGACAATCACAGCATTTGTTCCGATCCAAACACGATCTCCAATAGAAGGACACCCCTTGCGTTTCCCTCGGTTTTCCTGTCCGATCGTCACACCTGTCGCAATATTTACATTTGCCCCGATAACAGCATCAGAATTGATAATAATGCGCCCACAATGCCCAATATAAAAGCCTGGACCAATTCTTGTAGTGCCTGGGATCTGGATCTGCGTTTTTCTGCTGACCTGTAACAAACAAAATGCATACCACTTACGCAGCAGCAAATTATTCGCTGATTGATATTTTCGGAAATATTTTAAATATTGAATTTCCGGAGGAATCAGTACCTTTTGCTTTAAGCTTAGCCTCTTTTCAGCATAGTACCGATACAGATCCTTCTGATAAACTGTCATTTTTTCAAAGTCAACACAGTTCACTTCCAAGTAAAGGCTTTTTCTGTATTTCAGCCAATTTCCCACTAGATACCGCATACGTATCACTCTATTTTTTAAATAAATGCGCAGCGGACCTCCTTCTATTGGAATTCGTGCATAAGCGCCAGATTGATGAACTGCCAAAACATTTCGAATCTCTCCCAGTGATGCCAAGTGTAACTTTTGTTGGAGAAGCATGCGGTATAACTCATCCGCAAGACTACTACTTTCTACGAGTTTCAGCTTTTTAAATTGCTCCTCAAATGGGCGAACATACTCACCTAAATCAGAAATTCGCTTTAATCTGCGATAGGCCGTGCTCCATCCATCCCCCTGCCGATAGCGATAGATCGCCTCCGGCAGACAGCAGATCTTTTCACAGTGCGGCAGCGTATCCAGCACAAAGAGGAAATCCTCCATGAGGTGCAGCTCAGTACGAAAGCGAACACCGGAATCTTTCAGCACACTGCGGCGATACAGCTTGTTCCACACCGGTGTCATGGCATTGCAATCGTAAAAGGCACGAAAGCGTTCCAGCAATTCCGTCTGAGAGATAAGGCCCTCACAGGGCGGAACAAGCCTGTCCCGCCGGTACAGCTTTCCACGGTGATAGTAGTCGAAGCTCAGCCCGAAAATAAGCATATCCGGCTGCTGCTCCGCCGCCATATGTACAGCGGCCTCCATCGCCCCCGGGTCCACCGTGTCATCCGCGTCCACGAACCAGATGTATTCGCCCCGGGCCGCATCGATCCCCCGGTTGCGGGCGGCAGAGACCCCGGCATTCTCCTGATGGATGCAGCGGATCTGGTCATATTTCTCGCACAGCGCATCGCACAGAGCGGCCGTACCATCGGCAGACCCATCATCCACCAAAATTATCTCATAGTCCCCCAGCCCGGATGCCCGGACGCTCTCCACTGTACTTAAAAGCGTTTTTTCGCAATTGTAACAGGGAATGATGACCGAGATCTGCATCAGCTCTCCACCTCCCAGCAGAAACGATAATTAAGATAGTTGTCCGTTTCACTGAATGTTGTAACGCTCAAATTGAATACATAGTAATAGCAGCAAGCCATGACCACAACACACAGCAGCGCAAATACCCGCTGCCACGCACTCAGGCGAAGATACCGCAGCCTCGGTGCATTCTCTACCCGCTCATCCTGCTCAGGATAAAACATCATGGGCAAATACAGGATGACAAACTGAAAATAATAGTCCGTCAGACGGGTAAAAACATTGTCAAAGCCGGAAAACATCTGCAGGATCGCCGCAGCAGCCATCAGATTAAAAAGCTTGTTGAAGTTCTTCCCCCGAAAGCCGCGCAGCAGCAGTCCCACCGCCAGCAGTGCCACGATCATCAAAAATCGTCCGCCCACGCTGTCATTCACTGCGAAGTCCGTTTCGTCATAATAGAACTGACTGATAAATGTCACGATAGGCACACGAAACGCGAAGATCGCGCCCGCGCTCACCGTATAGATTGCCAGTCTCCGCAGATCCAGACGGGCTTTGGATACCCAGTAGGCTGGCAGAAAAATCAACGCCGGGGTGTGGACACACCCCGCCAGGACCGTCCACAGCAAGAATTTTTTAGGGCGCTCCTCCATGATGCCAAGAAATGCCAGCATCAGCAGCGCCATGGCCAGCGCCTGCTTGATGGCGCTGAAGCCAAAAACGTAGAAGCAAAAGCAGTTCCAGATCAGATAGCTCAAGCAGGGATCCGGGGAATAGCGATAAATCACAACCGCCAGGGCCACCTCGGTGACAACGGCCAAAACGATCAAAAATATCTGGAAGTCCCCGTTCGTCAGCTGCGAAAACAGCTTTTGCAGCCAAAAGAAGCCGAAATTCCGCCCATTTTGAAACACATCCGCGCTGAACCAGCCAGATTCCGTGATCGTATAGTAGCCCCAGGCGTACTTACGCAGATCGCCGGTCAGATACATATACCGCCAGCCACAGACAAAGGTATGGAGCACAGCCATACTGACAACATAGGCTCGTCTCCCTCTGCCCCGCTGACGCATCAGAAGCCCCAATCCCAGCACAGCGGCCAGCACGTAATAGTATATTTTTACGCCCATTCTATCTCCCCTGCTTCTCCAGCCAGGCATCCGTCAGGAACTTCTCCGTCTCCCGCACCAGCTTTTCCCGCCGGAAATCCGCGCCGCGCGCAGCGGCTTTTTCTCTGTAGTGCGCCAACAGTCCCGGTTCCGTCAGCATCCGCTTCAGGCCCTGATAAAATGCCTCATCATCATTGGCCGTAATGAGACCATATTCGCTGTCACCCAGCAGTTCCCGCATACCGGAGCACTCCGTCGTAACAATAGGCTTGCCCAGGATCAGCCCTTCTGTGATAAAGGTACTGAAGCCCTCGTAGAGCGAGGAGCATACCAGCAGGTCAGCAGCCCGCATCAGGCAATACGGATTCTGCCGGAAGCCCAGCAGCCGTGCCGAGTTCTCCAGCCCCGCCTCACGGATATATCGCTCCAGCATGGAGCGCTCCTCACCATCCCCGATGATCCACAGATCGTAGTCAACGCCATCCTCCAGCAGCCGTCGGTGAGCATCCAAGGCCCGGGGTATTTTTTTTGCGGGGGTCAGTCGGCCCACCAGTGCCAATGTCAGCCGCTGCCTCTGGACATCCTCCGGAAGGGACGCGGCAGTCTTTTCTTTGATTTCTCCGTCATCCACGGTATTGTAGACGGTAACCGTTTTTACAATGTCGCCATACATCGCCCGGAAGCTCTCCCGAACGCTTTCAGCCACGCACACCACCCGATCAAATTTCTGATAGTATCCAGCGGTTTTTCTGGCAAACTCCGCCGGGTCATCCGCCTTTTTCGCCAGGTCGCAATGGACCCACGCCAGCTTCAGCGCGCGCTGAGCAGTGGACCCCGCCATGATCTTGGTGGAGCCGCACTCCAAATAAGCGACCTCAATATCATACTCTCCCCGGATGTGCAGCGGATAGGTCAGCCCCAGCGCCGCCTCCATCCGCATCCGGATATTGCTCACGGCGGACTTTACGCCATAGCAATATTTATATCGAATGCCCGGGGCCAGCTGCGCTGCCGCAACCTCGGGATACAGCGTCTGCACGGTGACAGCAAATCGAGACTGATCCATAGCATTCACCAGGTTCAGCAGGACCTTCTCCGCCCCGCCCCCCGTCAGCGATTCAATAAAAAAGAGGATGTTGATCATATACATCTTTTCCCATCATAAATTTCGTATATCTTCTCCATCGCCGCGGACACATCCAGCTCCATATTGCGTATAAGCAGCTCATATTTTTCAGCATGACACCGCTGAGCGCCGCAGATTGCCTCCACCCACTCTGTTCGCTGTTCCAGCGGCAGCGGGCAGATGAGGTCGGTCAAAAATACATCCCGCGGTACTCTGTCTGACAGTACACAGGGCAGACCGTTGGCCTGCACTTCAATGACAGACAGCGGCATCCCCTCGTAGAGCGACGGAAACGCGAACACATCCATTGCGTTCAGATAGTCCGGCACATTGCGCACATTGCCGGTCAGGCGGACGCAGTTCCCGAGCTGTAATTCCTCGATTCGCCGCTCCAGTACAGGTCGATCCGCTCCTTCGCCCAACAAAATCAGGAATGCGTCCGGCCGTTTTTTCAGTATCTCCGGCATAAGCTCCAGCAAAAAGCTCTGGTTCTTGACGGCCGCCAGATGCCCCACGTGGCCGATCACGAACCGTCCTGACAGTCCCAGCTGTTCCCGAAATATCTGCCGTGTACGTTCACTGAACACAAAACGCACTGTGTCGATACCATTCAGAATGAGCTGTCCTCTTTTATGAAAAGCCAGGTTCCCGTATAACCGCTCCCCAGCCTGCACACCGCAGGCCACCAGATCTGTGGCGCAGGTCAGGATCAAACATCGCATAACCGATTCATATAACCTGACCTTCCATCCGCGCTCTGCCGCCAGAGCAGAGTGCGCATGGGAAACACGCACCGGCACCCCCCACAATCTGCCCGCCAGCATTGCCCATCCAATATTAAACATGGTGTGGGCATGGACCACATCATAGTGATGGGTTTTTATGAGCTTTTTGAGATTTTTCAGGTAACCGTAAAAGCTCTCAGACGGCTGTGGGATATGAAAGATCCTGCACCCAGCGGCTTCCAGCTCCGGCTCATAGGCCCCCACTTCGCTGCCAAAAACAACATAGTGGACCTCATATTTTGCCGGACCCGCATAAAAGCCAATATCCGCCGCCACCTTCTCCGCTCCGCCGATTTGTAGCTTGGACGGAAGCTGCAGGACCTTGATTTTTCTCATAAGACACCCTCGATCATTACATTTTGTGACTGATCAAAAAATCGATCAGCCATGTCAAGCCCAGCTGCACCGGCAGCGCGATAACACGGCATTTCCAGCCAATGGGCTTCACATTTTCTGCCCGATACAGCTTGCATATCTCACCGACCCGCTGCCGCCGCTGCTTTGCGGTGAGATCATATTTGAGCAACTCCTTACAGCAGGAATAGACACTGCGGTAAACGACCCAGGCCAGCGCTTTCTCATAGATCCGCGCTGCCTCCGGCGAATGCTCCGCATTTTGCAGGGCCGCCGCCATACTGTGGTTCACCGCGATCAGCTGCTCCGTCAGATAATCCCTCCGTTTGCGGGAAAGCGATCCCGCATCGGACACATCCACAAGATACAGCGTATCCGGGATCGAAGCAATGGATCTGATGTGCATTGCATACGCAAAAATAAACATCTGGTCCTCGCCGATAAAGATGCTTTCATCAAAGCGCAGATCAGTCTGCGCAATGATTTCCCGACGAAACACTTTCGAACACAATGAACTAAACAAATATTTCTGCAAAGCATCTGCAATTCTGACAGCAACACCGACTTCACTTTGTTCATAAAAACGCCCCGTATTCCATCGACCATGTTGTGTATCCGCGCTCTCCGTCCCAAACAACAACATATCTGACGGAGAAATCAGCAACATCTGGTCAATATGGACAAGGTATCCCTCTGCCACATAGTCGTCGCTGTCCACAAACAGGACATATTCCCCTTGTGCCCGCTCCAATGCAAAATTCCGGGCAGAGGATACGCCGCCATTCTCTTTTTTGAAATATTGTATTTGCGAATATTTTTTTGCGTACTCACGACAAATGTCATCACTGCCGTCCGTTGAACCGTCGTTCACCAGCAACAGCTCATAGTCCGAAAAGTGCTGGAACACGATGCTGTCCAGACAGCGGCCCAGCGTTGCCTGCGCGTTATAAACCGGTATGATAATAGAAAATCTCATAAATTCAACAATCGGCACAATTCCGCTTCGATCTTACGAATATCGTACTTCTTGACTGCCTCGACATTATATTCACCCATCTTCTCACGCAGCGCATCGTCTCCGATCAGCTGCCGCAGGGCATCCGCCACACTTTTTGCGTCATTGGGGACCACAAATCCGCCCTTTGCATTCTCGATCAGGTCGATATTGCCGCGGATATTAGAGCAAATAACAGGCTTTCCGTTTGCCATTGCTTCCAACAAGGCTCTGGGCAGGCCCTCCTGCACCGAGGTAAACACAAAGGCGTCCGCCGCACAGCAGATTTGAGGAATATCTCTTCGATACCCTAAAAAAGACACCTGTTCGTTTAGTCCCAAGCGATCCACCAGTTCCTTCAGCTGTGTCTCCAGCTCGCCTCTCCCGCAGATATAGAGCTTCAGCCGCTCATCTCGCAGCAGCCCAAGCGCCTCCAGCATCACGTGCTGATTCTTGCGCGGTGTCAGCTCTCCCACCGTCAGCAAAGCAATATCCGCTGCTGCGAGGCCGAGCTGCTCCCGCCACTGGCGGCGGCTTTCCTTATCAGGCGCAAACCGACTCAGGTCCACCCCCACGCCGTCCAGCTTCTCCACTCTTTTGGCGTGGAACGTCTTTGCCCGGCGGCAGTCCTCATTGTTGATGGTGATGATCATGTCGCACAGGCGGGAGCAGTACCGCTCCACAGGATAGTAGAGCAGCCAGTTTTTCTTCGGTGCCCCGGTGTAAAAATGGAAACCGTGGACCATATACACCACCTTGGCCCCCCGTCTGCGCGCGCTCCGGGCGGCCAGACGGGTCATCACGCCCATCACCGGCTCGTTGGTCCAGATCACATCCCAGTCAGCCCCGTCAATGAGCCTTTTGAGGTCGCTGTAGCCGTGGCGATTTGCGGCAGAGAATGGGCTGCGCACCAGCCGCACCGTATGCACCGGCGCAACGCCCTCCAGCGCCCGCCGCAGCTCCTCCATCCGCCCGCCCACATCAGAGCAGGCCAGCTCCACAGAAAAGCCGTTTTCCGAGAGATACCGCACATGGGGGATCATAAATTGAATGGCCATCAGGTCTGTACAGGTCAAAAGCAGCTTTTTCATCCCAGCGCCTCCATGATCTGCTCCGCGATGCCCGCCGCATCCAACCCGAACTGGGCGCGGAGATACTTCTGGTCGCCGACAATGGCAGAATAGGTATCATGCAGTCCGATGCGCAGCAGCCGCCCACGGGCCGGCAGGTCCATCATGACCTCCGCCACCGCGCTGCCGAATCCGCCGGAAAGATTGTGCTCCTCCACCGTCACGATCAAATCAAATTCTTCCGCGCACCGGGCGATGCACGCCCGGTCGATTGGCTTCACCGTGGGGAAGGTATACACAGCGGGGTGAATGCCCCGGCTGGCCAGCAGCGCCTCCGCGCCGCTGATCTCTTCAAAAACAGCGCCGGTGGAGAAGATCGCCACCCGCTCCCCGCCATGGATGAGGAGCGCCCTGCCGATCTCAAAATGATCGATGTGGTCATGGATTCGCTTCTCACCGCCCCGGCCGAGCCGCAAATAGCAGGTCCCGGGATAGTCCGCCATGGCCCGCGTAGCCGCCTCCGCTTCCACCAGGTCGCCGGGACACAGCACCGCCACATCCGGCAGCGCACGCATCACGGCAATATCCTCTGTGGCCTGGTGGCTCATGCCCAGCGCGCCGTACACAAAGCCGCCGCCCACACACACGATCTTCACATTGGCCCGGTGATAGGCGCAGTCGTTGCGGATCTGTTCCAGACAGCGCAGCGTGGGGAAATTGCCGATGGAATAGGTGAAAACCGTCTTTCCCTCCATCGCCATGCCCGCCGCCACGGCGGTCATATTCTGTTCCGCGATACCGGCGTTTACAAACTGGTCGGGCAGCTGCTCCCAGAAGGGCTTCAGCACGCCGAACCCCAAGTCGCCGGTGATCAGCTCAATATTGCGGTCCTCACGCGCCAGCTCGATCAGCGTGCGCACAAAGGTGTCTCTCATCTGTTATCCCTCCCGCTGAAAATAACTGGGCCGCCACCCGGCAGAGGTGGTGTGGTCGGTGCCGATGTCCGCGTTCTCCCCCGGCTGCGCGGGGGCCGCAATGCCCTGCGGCGTGTAGGGATCGGTCACGCCCTCCGGCTTGACCCGATGCAGCTCGCTCACAGCGCCGTCATACTCCCAGCCGTCGTGGGGGAAGCGATAGTGCCAGAGGACATCATTCTCCATGAAGGACACCCCCTTGCCCTTGACCGTGTTGGCGATCACCACCGTGGGGCGGCGGTCACCGCGGCTGTCGGCCAGTGCGGCGCGCAGCGCGGCGTGATCGTGTCCATCCAGCTCGATGACGCGCCAGCCAAAGTCCCGCCACTTTTCCCCCAGGGGCTCCAGCGCCAGCGTCCGCTCGCAGGTGTCCAGGCTCTGCATATGGTTGTGATCAATGACAGCCGTCAGATGGTCCAGCTGATAGTGAGCAGCGAACAGCGCCGCCTCCCACACCGAGCCCTCGTCGCACTCGCCGTCGCCCAATACGGCAAATACCCTGTGGGCCTTGCCGTCCTGCTTTGCCGCCAGGGCCATTCCCGCCGCTGCGGAAAGACCGTGTCCCAGAGAGCCGGTGGAAAACTCCACTCCCGGCAAATGATGGGAGACGTGGCCGGACAGGCGGCTTCCATTGGCATAGTGGGTCGTCAGCTCATGGGGACTGAAAAAGCCGCACTCCGCCAGCGCCGCATAGACAGCCGCTCCGGCGTGTCCCTTGCTCATAACAAATCGGTCGCGCCCATCCCACGCCGGGTCCTGTGCGTCATACCGCAAAATATCCGCGTACAGAACTGCGATAATATCCGCCACGGACAGCACCGCTCCGATGTGGCTCCCACCGGAAACATGGGTCATCTCGATCCCATGCCGCCGGATCAGCCATGCAAGCTGAGAACTGGTCATATCACATCACTCCTCTGTTGCTCAATGATAGTTTTTGCAAAAGCCTCTGCGCTCCCTTTTGGATAAGGGCCGCTCCCTGATGGATCACCCACGCATAGGCCAGAATAGCCGCTGTTACAAGAATAAAGCTCCACGGAAATGCCAAACCGGTGAGCGCCCAGATGACCAGATGCTGCCCCAAATATATTTCCAGCGTGATCCCCGCAACAAATGCAGCCAGCCGAGTCATTCCTGCATTCATACGCAAAAAGAATCCTTGCTTCTCCAATTTAATGGATACCTGGGCAATGCTGTATACCCAAACCAACAGGATAACCGGCAGCATACACTGCCAGCTGCTCAGCCACGTCAATCTGGGAAAGGCGCTCTTTCCTACAAAATACAGCGCAGTCGATCCGCAGAGCAGGAGCAGATCTCCAACGGATAACTGCTCCGCAAGCCTGTCATAGTGTTCCCTGAACCACGCACCCATCAGCATAGACTCAAAGAACATGAACCGCACCCACTTCTCGCCTACATCCTCTATATGATAAACCGTTTTGTCAAAGCAGGTCAGATACAAAGCCAGAAATATCGCAAACACCGCCAGCATCAACCAGCGCATATCAAATTTCAACTTACGCTGCGCATATCGTACAATATAATACAGCACATACAGGAGCATGATCGAACCAATAAAATGGAACCACGTGGGGTAGAAATAGCAGTGTACAAACCCTATAAACTCCCCGATAGAGGTACGTCCCACCAGCAGATCAAGGGTATTGACGATCCACACCGCCGGATAAATGCGTAGGAGCCGTTTCAAGTACCATTTCGGGAACACATCCTTAATATGAAACAGGCAGAAACCAGACAGAAAGAAATACAGACAATTTCCCAGATGCCCGCCAAATGCAAGGGACGAGACCGGCCAAATATCCGCATAATGCGAATTCGTTATCAGCACCGCCGCTATCGCCCGCAGCCAAGTTACAAATCCAAACATCGCCTCTGCTCCTAACACACATCATTTATACCTGTCGCTCAACAGGCAGCGTTTCCCCCGACACCTGATCCAGCATCCGCAGTTCCTCCGCCGTCAGCGTCCAGCCCATAGCCTCAATATTCGCCGTGAGCTGCGCCGGGCGCTTAACGCCCGCGATGACCGCCGAATCCGGCAGCGTATCCATGATCCACCGGATCGCGCAGGCCGCTACAGACCGCCCCCGCGCCGCCGCGATCTCCCGCAGTACCTCCACGATGCGCAGATTCCGCGCCAGCTTCTCCCCGTGAAAATTCACATAGATCTCCCGGCTGCGGCGGTCATCGCCGCCGAACACCGCATCCGCGCCATATTTGCCGGTCAGTATCCCCTGCCCCAGGCTTCCCCAGGTCATAGGCGTCACATGGAGCGCCGACTGCACCGCGCGCAGATCCGACTCATTTTCCCGGCTGGCCAGCGAAAACTCATCCTGGCAGCAGACAAAGCGTCCCGCATAGGGGCGCAGCTCGTCCAATCCATCGCCGTGGATATTGGACAGCCCATAGCAGCGGATCTTCCCCGCCTCCTTCAACTGCTCCAGCGTTTCCACGACCGCCGCAATGGGTGTCCTCCCATCCCGGTAGTGGATGATATAGACGTCGATATAATCCGTCTGCAGCCGCCGAAGGCTGCCCTCCAGGGCGGTCCGGATATAGTCCGGCGAATTATCGTAGACCGTGCCGCCCTTTTCCACCCGTACGCCGAATTTCGACTCGATCACGACCTCGCTGCGGCGGCTGCCCAGCCCTTTGGCCAGCGTCAGCTCCGACTGTCCCAGTCCATAGGTGTCAGCGGTATCAAAAAAGTTCACACCGCACTCCAGTGCGGTGTGGATGGCGGCGATCAGCTCGTCCTCCCGCACCGCGCCCCAGCCATAGCCGCCCATCGGACAGCCGCCCATGCAGAACCGTGACACCCGCAGGTCTGTATTGTTCAGAGTGATATATTCCATCATGCCGCCTCCCCACTCTTTTTCAGGACGCGCGCAGCCTTTTGCAGCACGCACCCCACCGTCTGAAAGAACAGCCTCACGTCCGTCCGGAGGGAGACCTCCCGCGCATAGCGGAGACGCAGCTGGTTCTTCCGCTGCAGCACATGCTTCTCATACATCTCATCCGCGTTTTCCGCACCCACGATCTCATCCAGACTGATAAACTCGATGGAGCTGAAATCGGTGATGCCCGGGCGGACCTCCAGGATCAGCTTCTCCTCCCCGGCATAGGCCTCGGTATAGCGCAGCAGCTCCGGCCGCGGACCGACAAAGCTCATGGTCCCCAGCAGTACATTGTACGCCTGGGGCAGCTCATCCAGCTTGATCTTGCGCAAAAGCCGCCCGGTCCGCGTGATCCGCGGGTCGTTCAGCGCGGTAGTGCCGCCGTAGCGGTCCGCATCCCTGCGCATGGTCCGCAATTTGATGATATGGAAGGGTTTTCCGTGGTAGCCGCCGCGCAGCGGTGTATAGAAGATGGGGAAGCCATCCTCAGCGGCAATAAAAATGCCGACGATCAGGATGATCGGCGTAACGACCACTGAGAGGACCACAGCCAGCAGCAGATCCAGCACACGCTTTCCCACCCGGTTATAAAAGCTGCTATAGCCGCGCCTTGCTACGCTCTGCTCCATTTTCGTCTCCGTCTTCATCATGCTCCATCCCCTCCACACGAAGTATTTCTGTCAGCCGCGCCGCCGATGCCGTCAGTGCAGCCCCAGGAAATACGCCTTTTTCAGTTCTTTCTCCTCTGCGTACGCCGCCTCGATCTGGTCGATCAGGGAGTGATCCCGGCCCATTTCATCCAGAAGGCCCCGGATCTTCTCCTTCATCGCCTCCATCCGCGCGTCGCACTCCTTCTCCTTCTCCAGCGCCTCCCGCAGGCAACGCATACCGATGCTGTATTTCGCCGCCGTGGTGCGCTGGCTCTCCTCCAGGGCCACATATTCGTCAATGGCCGCCTGGTTCTTATCCTCCAGCCAGGCGGTATACTCCGCCTTCATCAGGTAGATCTCCGCCAGGCACTCAGAGAGCGCCTTCTCCGCGCTGCTGGTCTCTGAGGGCTGGCTCTGCACCGGAGGGGCCTGCTGCTCCGGTGTCTTCGGCGGCTCCGCTGCGGCGGGCTTCTCACCGCTGGGCTGCTGGACCTCCTCCTGGGGCGGCGCGGCATCCTCCTCTGCCGGTGTGATCAGCCGCTCCACCAGTTCCTTTTCATCCAGCTCACCTGCCCGCAGCGCCTGTTTTTCCTCCTCGGTCAGGTCCCGGACGGTGACGCCCTCCACACTCTGGGCTGATTCCGCGATCTTCTTGTCGTTCTCCTCCATCCGGCTGGCCAGGTCCTCTCTTGAGGTCGTGGCCGAGGTCTTTACCGCCGACAGATTGTCCCGCTGCCAGAAAGCGACGGCAGCCACCGCCGCCAAAAGCACCAGCAGCACGCCAAGCAGCACCTTTGTCCTCTTCTTCATGTTACACCTCGCATTTCTGCGCCGTCTCCCGCTGCGCAGGGTGATAGGTCCGCACCAGACGCTCCACCACGCTGCGAATATCCGGGTCATTGTGTTCGCTGCGCTGACGCAGCTCCTCCAGGGCCCGGGTCAACTCCTCCTCGTCGAAGTCGTTGAAGTGGCCCACGAAGATCAGCTCATTCATGGTTTTCTCCAGTCCCTCGTCCTGCATCAGCAGCTCCTCGAAGAGCTTTTCACCCGGGCGCAGCCCGGTGTACTGGATCTGTATATCCACATCCGGCTCCAATCCGGACAGGCGGATCATATTCCGCGCCAGGTCGTCAATGCGGACAGGGTCCCCCATGTCCAGCACGAACACCTCGCCGCCCCTGGCATAGACGCAGGCCTGCAGCACCAGGGAGACCGCCTCCGATATGGTCATAAAATAGCGGATAATGTCCCGGTGGGTCACTGTTACCGGCCCGCCATACTCGATCTGCCGCTTAAAAAGCGGGATCACGCTGCCGTTGGACCCCAAAACATTGCCAAAGCGCACCGCCGTGTACTTTGTCCGGGAGTGTTTCCCCATGACCTGCACGATCATCTCACAGATCCGCTTGGAGGCTCCCATGATGTTCGTGGGATTCACCGCCTTATCCGAGGAGATCAGAGCAAAGATCTCCGCGCCGAAGGCATCCGCTGCCCGGGCTACATTATATGTACCGAACACGTTGTTCTTGATGGCCTCATTTGGGCTGTCCTCCATCAGGGGGACGTGCTTATGGGCAGCGGCATGGCACACGATCTCCGGGCGATATGCCGCAAACAGCTCCTCTACCCTCTTCTGATCCCGCACCGAGCCGATCCACACCACCAGCTCCACCTCAGGATGGCTGTGGAGCAGCTCCTGCTGGATCGCGTAGGCGTTGTTCTCATAGATGTCGAAGATCACCAGCTGCTTCGGCCTGTGCTCCGCGATCTGGCGGCACAGCTCACTGCCGATGGAACCGCCGCCGCCTGTCACCAGCACCGTCTTGCCCTGAAAATAGCTGCCGATCTCCCCCAGGTCCACCCGGACCTTGTCGCGGCCCAGCAGATCCTCCACCTCCACATTGCGGATCTGCTGCACGCTCACCTGGCCGCTGGCCAGCTGATAGAGTCCCGGCAGCGTCTGAATGCGGCAGCTGGTCCTCTGGCAGATCTCCACGATCTCCCTGCGGGCCCTGGCCGACGCGGAGGGCATCGCCAGTATAATATCCGATATTTTATAGCGCTCCACGGTCTGCTCGATCATGTCCCGTCCACCGACGACCTTGATCTCCATCAGATAGGAACCGTGCTTCTTTGGGTCATCGTCGATGATGCAGACGACATCATTCTGACTTCTCTCGCTGCGGCGCAGCTCCCGCAGCGCCAAAGCACCGGCAGCGCCGGCACCGATCAGCAATGTGCGCCGCCGCTTCTCCGCGGGCCGGTTCACCAGTCTTCTGGCAGCCCGGTAGGCATAGCGTACCGCGCCCACCGCTATGAAGAGATACACCGTGTTGATCACCAGCATGCTGCGGGGCAGATAGGCACCGCACAGGGCGCACAGCGCCGCCCCCGCGCCGCTGGCCAGCACCGCCGCCACCGACAGATTTCGCAGCTCGTCGATGCTGGCATACTGCCACAGGCTCTGATAGAGCCGGGCCAGCCAGAATATCCCCAGCACGGCCGCCGTGTACCACGGCGCGATCTTGAAATACTCGCCAATAAAACCGGAGTCATGCAGAGCGGACAGACTGAACTCAAACCGTGTGAACAGCCCCGCCAACACCACCAGATTCGCCAGCACAGCGTCCAGCAGAAGCAGCGCAGTGACTCTCGACAATTTTGCCCGATCTATCTTTTTCTTTAACACGGTCATCGCCTCTTTTCCTCGCGCAGCCCGCTCCGCCGCGCCCTCTCCCATTGCTTGTTCCATACCGCTCCCCTCAGTTTTCACTGTAGGAACCGCCATATTTTCCATAATGATAATAGCCATAGCTGTCGTGGAGCGCCAGGCCCCGCGCGCTGTTCAGCACACAGCCGATCAGCGGCAGTCCGCTGTCCGCCAGCAGCTGCACGCCATCCAGGATCTGGCTGCGAGAGGCCGCATTCTGCCGGATCACCATCACCCCGCAGTCTGCCAGCTCCGCCAGCTCCGCGGCGTCTGCCAGCAACGAACTGGGCGGCGTGTCCAGAATGATGCAGTCGAACACCTCACGGGCTGCCTCCAGCAGCTCCCGCGCCTCCCGCCGGGACAGCAGCTCCGTGGCATTCGCCACAGGTCTCCCGCCAAAGACCGCGCAGAAGTTTTTGTTGTCCATGGGGCAGATGATCTGCTCCGCCTCTGCCTCCCGCTCCAGATAGGCGGACAGCCCCTGGCCGTTCTCCCGGCCAAACATGGCCGCAACAGAGGGATTGCGCAGGTCGCAGTCCACCAGAAGCGTCCGCTTTCCCTTCTGGGCCAGGGCCACGGCCAGATTGGCCGCCACTGTCGTCTTTCCCTCGCCGGGAACCGCGCTGGACACCAGAAGGACCTTCTGCCCCCGCTGGCGCAGCTCCTTTTCCACACGGATGCGCAGCAGGCGCATCGACTCGCCGAAGCCGGATACATCGTTCTCCGTAAGCAGGATCGGGTGAGCCCCGCCCCGCCGGCCAGCCCCCCGAGCCTCCGGCAACACGCCAAGGCAGCGCAGATTGACCAGCTGCTCCAGTTCCTTCTCGTTGTGGACCGTGGAGCGCAGCAGTGCCAGCAGCACGACCAGCGCCGCCCACAGCGCAGCGCCCAGCAGCGCGCCCCGCTTGACCGCCGCAGGATAATCCCGCTGCGTGATGGGCTGACTGGGAATACCTGTCTCATCCAGCAGCTCCATCTCCGTGGGGCCCACCACGAACTCCGCTACCTCAGGGTAGCACTCGATCGTCGCGTTCAGCACATCGTAGGCCAGCTGGGGGTCCTCAGATGTGACCGAAAGCGTAAAGATATTGGTGCTGTTCAGCGCACTGGCGGAGATCGCCGGCAGATAGGAGAGGCCCAGCCGCTCCCTGACCCGGTCGCTGAGCACGCCGCTGGTCAGGATATAGGGGAAGGTCTTCTCCATCTGCTCCGCCGTGCTGGCATTATAGGTCCGGCTCCCGGAATAGAGGGGGTTGGACACCGACACAGTGAAGGAGGCGGAGGCCCGATAGACAGGGCGGTAGCTCCGCCAGGTCCGATACGCAAAGATGGCCGCCCCCATGGCCACCAGCAGCAGCCCCAGCCACAGCAGGCGCTTCGCCCCCCGCAGCACATCCGCCGTCAGAACGCGCAGGTCGATCTCCAGCGCTTCATTTTCTACATATTCACTGCTCATTGATCACTCTCCGCACTCCGCGCCTGGTGCTCTGCCGCCCCATATGCGCCATATCGTCCATACGCGCCGTATCTGCCGTACCGACCGTAACCATATCCATAGCTGTGGCCGTAGCCGCCTCCGGCGCCCGTTCCATACACATTGTTGAGAACACACCCCAGCAGCTTGGACCGCCCCCCCTGCAGCGAGGACGCCGCGCTGTTGATGCGGCCTGCCGTCACCACGTTCTGCTGCACCACCAGGAGGGCAGCGTCCACCAGCTCCATCATGCACTCAGCATCCGGTGCCACCGACATGGGCGGCGTATCCACCACCACGAAGTCGAACTGCTCCCGCGCCTGGCCGATCAGTCTGGCCATGCCATCGGATCCCACAAGGTCCGTGGACATACCTGTTCCCTTGCGCTCCAGCAGCATACAGAGCTGGCTGTCCTTGCTCCGCTGCATGGCGTCCTGCAGCGAAGCCTTCTCCGAGGCCACCTCCACAGTACCCGCCCCGTGCCAGGGGTACTCCAGCAGCTTCCAGCACGCCGGGCGGCGCAGATCCGCGTCGATCAGCAGCACCCGCTTGTCCTTTTTCGCCATCGCCAGCGCGATATTCACCGCCAGCGTGGATTTTCCCTCGTTTTCCGCCACACTGGTGACCATCAGCACCTTGCCGTCCGTCGGCATCTGCTGCTCGATGCGGCGGCGCAGCTTCCGGATCGTCTCCGCAAAGAGGAAGCTCGTGGAGGGCTTTGTCAGCAGTATGCCGGTCTTGCGCCGGCGCAGCAGCGCCTGCAGCGTCTTATACTTCCGCTCATGGCGCACGACACCCAGCACACGACAGCCCAGCTTTTCCTCCGCCTCCCGCTGGGTGCGCACAGTATCCGCCGTGGCAGACAGTACGCACAGCAGGCCGCACACGCCAGCGGCGGCAAGCACCGCCGCCTTTTTCATATAGGCGAGTTCACCCGCGGAGTTGATCGGGGCCTGGGGCACCTTCGGCTGCTGCAGCACCTCCAGGATCGTGTCCCCCAGAACCTGATAGGATACGATCTGGTGGTTCTCGATCACAGACCGGGTCACCAGAAAGGCTGTTCTGGGATCAGAGGCCGTCACCTGCAAGGTCAGCAGATTTGTCTCCGGCACAGCGGCGGCGGTGATCTGTCCGTCAAAGCTCTCCATGCCCAGCTCCTCCAGCACAGCGGAGCGCAGGATGGAGCTGTTAAGCACCTCGGAAAATACGGTCGCCAGATTGGTGGTCGCGGACAGATTCTGATAGACCGTGGTGCTGCTTCCCTTGGCAGACACCACAAAGGTCGTATCCGTCCGATATACCGGCACATAGCGCGCACCGGCCACCACATAGGCCGCCATGCCCGCCAGCAGCGCCGCGGCCACGATCCAGTACCACCGCCGCAGCACATCCCGCAGGATCGTTACCGGCTCAAGGGAGAGGAGTTCGAATCCCTCTGCCCGATTTTCTCTGTTTTCAGGCATATCCTCACTCCTCCACTACGACCACAAGCCGCGTATGCCCTGTATACGCACCGCTCTGGGCGGTATATTCCACACTGTAGGTTCCCGGAACGCTGGTGTCCACGCTGGACTGTATCTGCACAGCTGCCTCCGCCAGCGGTATCTCACGCGTTCCCACGCGCATCCCCTGCAAATAGAACGACTCAATAAAGACCGCGCCCCTCCGGACATATACCAGAGCGTCGCTGATTTCCAGCTCGGCATTGTACGCGCCGCTGGGACAGACCTCCACCGGAGCGGTCAGATAGACCGTCTCTCCCATGCTGTTGGTCACCCGGAACTGCACCTCGTGGAGGCCCTCCTCGCTGAGGTTTCCATCGCCGCCCACCAGGGTGGCCTTCACCCGATCGTCCAGAGAGCCGTCTATCGCATCCTCTGCCCCCACATAGTTCATCACATCAAAAACCCGGCCACTGGTGAACACCAGGGGCTGCGACAGGGTGAACCGGGGGCTCTCATAGTCCTTGTAGCAAACCGTCCGCCGGGCTTTGGACACATTGCCCGCCTGGTCAAAGGCGGCATAGGTCACGGTGGCCTGCGCCTGCGCCGTAATGCTGGATACGCTCTCCACCACTACGCGGTCCGTCACATCGCCGTCCCGCTCATCCCAGGCGGTAACGCCCTCCAGCAGCGCCTCCTCCGGCGCCAGCACAGAGACCGTCAGCTCCTCCGCCGAAAAAAAGATCTCCGGCGCCAGCCGATCCGTCTGCTGCTTAATTGTAAACACATATCCGGCAAAGGCCGCGCAGCACAGCGCCACCACCGCCAGCACTATCCAGCTGCTTTTTCTTCTCTTCCTCACCCAGTATTCTCCTCGTATCCATTCCGCACCAGATCAGAACCACTCCGGCTCCTCCATCTGAACATCCCGATCCTCCAGCAGCTGCCCCGCTCTGCTCTCCAGCAGGAGCTGTGCCAGCTGCGGCGAAAATTCTTCCCGCAATAATTCCCTGACCTCCGCCATCCAGGTGGTCCGCACCACATCCGAATGGGCGTCGCTGGCAACAAAGGCCGCAAAGCCCCGTTCCACCAGTGCCAGGGACAGCAGCTCCTCTCTCCGGCCGAACCGGCCCAGGAGGCTGCCCTTGTTCACCTGCAGCAGGCATCCCAGCTCTACCCAGCGGTTCAGAAGCTCCGGGCTGCTCTGTACATAGCGGTACCGCTCCGGATGCGCCACCACCGGGCGATAGCCCGCGGCCGCCACATCCTCCAATATCCGCGTGGCCTGTTGGCCATAGTCCCGAAAGGGAAACTCCACCAGCACATAGCGGGAGCTGGCCAGGGAGATCAGCTTTCCCTGGCGCAGCAGCTCCGGGACCTGGGGTGTCCCGAAGATCTCCATCCCCGGAAAGAGGGTGACAGGGATCTCCGCGTCCCGCAGCGCCTGCTGAAAGGCCGCGAATCTGCCCTGCAGCGCCGGTCCCCAGTAGTTGGGGCGCTCCGCCGACAAGTTGCTGTGGGGCGTGGCCACAATGGCCCTTACCCCGCTCTCCGCCGCCAGGGCGGCCATCGCCAGAGCGGTCTCCATATTCCGCGCGCCGTCGTCCACACCGGGCAGGATATGGACGTGGATGTCGTTCATCCCTCGTCCTCCAGCGCGCCGACCTCCCGCAGCTGCTGCAAAAACTCCTCCGCGTCCTGCGCGGCGGTCTCCAGAGAGACGTCGTACTCACTGGTGATGCGCTCGGCCAGCTGCTCCACCGTCTGCTCCTGTGCCAGCAGCTCAAAAATAAAACGCCCCAGCTCATTCATGGTGATCAGGCCGTTGAATTTCGCCGCCGCGGCACCCACCGGCACCAGGATGAATTCCCCGGCGATCTCCCGCATGATAAAATCCTTAGAAGCTCTCATGTGTCCCTCCGAAACCATTTTCTCAGTATACTGTACGCCCCCAGCAGGGCGGGGCGGCATGGGATTACGCGGACCCATACTTTCTCAAAAAATTCCCACCAAAAGCAGCCGGGGGCCTGCCGTCTCCCCTTTCGCACGGCGCAGCAGACCACCGCTATGATCTGCTCCGCCGCAAGGCCGCATTCGATCTCTGTCTGTGCGTCTCCCACCGCGCAGAAGTGCTTCCCCTCTGCCCGGCAGACCCGGTGCAGGATGTAGGCACCGCTCCTCCGGCGGTACAGGACGATGTCTCCCACCCTTGGCAGCCCCTTGGGCCGGGTGAGGTACACCGTGTCCCGGTCGTGGACCAGGAAGGGCGACATACTGCTGCCGCTGACCCGCAGGGGCAGCCTGTCCACCGTCTCCAGCAGCGACCGGTAGCTCTCCAGCAGCTGCTGAGCATCAACGTGTCTGACCTGCTCCTCCATCAGCTGTCCTCCCGCTCTGTCTCTGTGACCCGGCCGTTCTCCACCCGATACTGCCGGGTGCAGAAGCGCATCGTCCCGGGTCGGTGGGTAACGAAAATGCAGGTGCGGACCAGACCGCTTTCCATCAGATTGCGCAGCAGCCGCTCCTCCGTGGCCTCGTCCAGCGCCGAGGTCGCCTCGTCCAGCAGCAGCACCGGCGCGCCCCGCAGCAATGCGCGGGCTACCGCCAGCCGCTGGGCCTGCCCCTCGGAGAGGCCCCTGCCCCGGCTGCCGACGGCGTACTGCAGTCCGCCCGGCAGCTCCTGTACAAAATCATAGGCGCAGACCACCCGCAGGACCTGCTCCAGCTCCGCCTCCTCCGCCTCTGGCTTCACCAGACGCAGATTATCCGCAATGGTCCCGGCAAACATGCTGTTTCCCTGGGGTACGTAGGCAAAGGCGCTGCGGGTATCTGCCGACAGCAGGAGCGTCTCGCCCCCAAAGCGCAGCACGGCCGCGCCCGAGGCAGGGCTCACCAGCCCCAGAAGGATGCGCAACAGGGTGGTCTTTCCCTCACCCGAGGGACCTGTCAGCGCCACAAGGTCGCCGGGATGGGCCTGCAGGTCCACCCGGTCCAGCACTGTCTCGCCGCTCTGGTAGGCAAAGCTGACCTGCTCCAGCGCAAGGGATACCGCCTCGCCCCGCAGGTCCCGGCTCCCGCCGGTCCGCTCTGTCGGCAGCTGCATCACCGCCATGACCCGCCCCGCCGAGGTGGACACCGATACCGCCGTGGATACCAGCCCCAGCAGCGTGGAAAAGGCGCTGCGCAGAGTCGATGCCAGCTGCAGGAACATGGTCATGGAGCCGTAGCTGATCGCGCCGCTCCACAGCCGGTAGACGCCCCAGCCGAAGCAGCAGGCGGATACCGCCACGCCCACCAGAGATGTCAGCGCTGACGTTCCCACAGAAAACCGGTTGTACAGCAGGTATTCCTCACGGTACCGCTGCTGCAGCGCCGTCATTTTTCCGTAAAACAGATCAGTAATATCAAAGGCCTTCACACTGGTCATGTGGGAGAGGGAGTCCTCATAAAAGGACAGCACATCGCTGGACAGCCCCTTCATGCGCTGGTTGTAGCCCCGCATCCGCTCCACCAGGATCCGGGAACAGATCACCGACACCGGCACCCCCAGCAGGGCGATCACCGCCATAGTGGGGTCATAGAACAGGATGATGCCCAGCGCGCCCAGCATCTGCACGCTGCTGGAGACTAGACTGGGGATAAACCCCGTCACGCCCCCGGCCACAGCCGATACATCGCCGGTCAGCCGCTGGATCAGGTCGCCGCTGCGCAGCTGCTCCAGTGCCTCCCAGCGGGCGGCCAGGATGTGCTGGTAGACATCCGCCTGAATCCCGTTCTGCACCCGGATGCTGATGACCGCGCCCACCCGGCTGGCAACGCCCTTCATCGCGATGTTGCCCAGCAGCATTCCCGCCATAGCGGCGGCTGCCGCGCCGATCACTCCGGTCCTGTGGCCGGTGACAGCGTCGATGAGGTACTTGGACGCCACACTGGTGCCCAGCCCCATCACGATCGCCAGCACGCCCAGCAGAATATGCAGCCACACCGCGGCGCGGTACCGCCGGATATAGGTCCACAGCCAGCGGGCCTCTCCGGCCA
Organism: uncultured Oscillospiraceae bacterium; assembly: GCA_964429705.1. GTDB lineage: Bacteria > Bacillota > Clostridia > Oscillospirales > Oscillospiraceae > Pelethomonas. Next base: position 48,603 of record CAYSDG010000001.1, read on the forward strand.
GCTCATGCAGCCAGCCGGCCTCAATTTTTTCCTTTACTCGTCGGAAGGCTCCCATACTTGACCATCATTTCTGTTCTGTTTCTTCTCCGGGCGCTCCGGTCATCCCCGGTCCCACTCCAGCTCCCGCCGGGCCAGCTCCAGATAGGCCCGGGTCTTTTCGCACATATAGGCAGGAACGCCGGTAAACGCTCCCGTCTCAGCCCAGCACAGGGCGGCGCACTGGTCGCAGGCGTGCTTCATCTCGCATGCGGTACACTGCGCGGGGACCAGGATCTTCTCCCGCGCCGCCCGGATGCTCTCCCAGGCCGCGGGAAATCCCATCCGCGCCAGATCCGCCGATGGCTCCGTCATCATGCCGCAGGGGCGCAGCTGCCCGTCCCAGGTGGCCCAAAAGGTGCTGCTGCCCGCCCGGCAGCGGATGCGCTCCGTTGGCAGCTCCTGGCACTCCCGGTCCGGGTCCTCCACCCGTATGCCCGCCAGCTGATCCTCCCAACGTTTTTTCAGCTCTGCCGGGGAAAACCGGGTGCGGTCGTAGGCCAGCTGGGCCTGCGCCGCCTCCTGCGGCATCAGACGGTCCGGGGCGAAGCAGCCATTCTCGCAGGCCCGCACCGGCGGGAACATATAGGTGGCCGCCTGCAGGGCCAGACCGTTCTCCCGGGCAAAGGCACAGATCTTTTCCAAATCCTGCCGGTTATAGGGTGTGACGCTGCAGTTGAGCTTCACCAGCACACCGGCCTCTTTCAGCGCCAGTATCGCCTGTACGGCCCGCTCATAGGCGCCGGGATCCCCGCACAGGGTCCCATAGGTCTCCGGCGACGCGCCGTACAGGGTGATGTTCACCCGGGAGGGCGGGTCGCTGGCCAGGAAGTCCACCATGCTGCTGTCCATCAGGGTCGCGTTGGAGTTGATGGATACCATCAGACCCAGGCGGCGGCAGCCGGTGTAGATCTCCCGGAAATCGGGCCGCAGCAGGGGCTCGCCGCCGGTCAGGAGCAGCAAAAGTGTCCCTGACCGCTGGCAGGCCTCCGCCAGTTGCAGCCACTCCCCGGCGGTCAGCTCACGCGCCAGGGCGGCCTTGTCGTTCTCCCGCTTGTGGATATAGCACATGCGGCAGTCCAGATTGCACCGCGCTGTCAGCTCAAAGGTGCCGGACAGCGGGATCCCCGCCGAGGCAGCCTTGGCGAATAGATAGTTGCTGTAAAGCTGGTAGGCGGTAGGCATAGTCATTTCTCCTGTCATTGTTTTACAAAAATTGCAGGCGCGCCGCCCGTGTTATCCACTTTTTGCCATCAGATTGTGGATAACGTGTCGGCATTTCTCCCGAAGCTGTGGATAGGCAGCTCACAGCCACCGCTCCAGCTCCTCCACAGCCCGCGCATCGGGGGTGCAGGCCAGCTCCAGTACCGGCACCGCGCTCACCAGATCCAGCAGCAGCTGCACCGTCAGCTGCCACTCCTCCACGATGCTCTGGTCCGCAAAGAGGTTGGGACACAGGGCGGCGGCGGCCTGGACCGGCCCCAGGCGGCGGACGGTATTCTCCGGCGCCTGCCGCAGCACCACCACGGCCCGCAGGGGCAGAGACCGGTCCACGCAGATGCCGCTGGTGCCCGCAAAGGGCACACCGTGGGCGGTGGGCGCGCCGGTCAGGGTGACACCCGCCTTGTCGCCGTTGATGATTTCCGCTCCCCGGTGGACCCGCCACAGCTCCGCCTGAGTGGATTTTCCGGTCTGGCTTGGGGCCGTGAAGAGCACCGCGCCGCCGTCCACCGCGATATAGGACGCATGGAACACCAGCGCCCGGAAGGGCAGCAGCAGCTGCGGCAGCGCCACGCCGGACCACAGGAAGGAGGACCGGGTGGCCCACTGCCAGCAGTCCTCCCGGGCGGTGACGGCCACATGGGCCGGATCATCCACACGGCAGAGGGTCCGCATGTGGAAAAAGCTGCGGAAGGGGTCCCGGGTCAGGCGGATGATCGTGTCGCCGCTGCGGCAGACACAGCGCTCCCCCCGCACCTGCGCCCCCTCCGGCGGCAGAAGCTCCGGCTGTGCGTCCAGAGTCAGGGTGATGTCCGGCTGGCCGGAGGGAATGCGGAAGCGGGCGCTCTGCTCGTCCTCCCACAGGGGGCGCTGGGCCAGCAGCCGCAGCCCCACGCCGCATATCTGATACATGTAGTCTGTCATGCTTCCCTCCAGCCCGGCTCTGTTTCTGTCTGCTTCTGTCTGGCGGTGGTCTCCGCCGCGCCGCTAGCGGGGCAGATCGTCCTCCGGCTCCTCCAAAGAACGCGCCCACGCCCAAAGGGGCATGGGCGCTTTGCGTCAGGTATGAGCGATGTTAAGACCAGGCAACGACCTGACCATTGTTACTTGAAAACTTGCAGTACGACTCAAGTTCATTCATACAGTCCTCACCCGAACCGAAGAAAGAATTAAAGTCGCTCTTGTCCACGCCGTCAGCAATCAAATCGAAACGACCTGCTGCAATCAGGATCTGCTGTGCGAACATTTCATTGCCTGCCAGGGCCACTCCGCCCTGGCTAACACAGTCACCGCAGAGTCTGTCGTTTGCACTGAGAGAAATTGCCACCAACCTCGGCTTTTCATAAGGCTTCATACTAAATAGCTCCTCCTCTCTTATCCCTGAACGGTGCATGCCGCACTGGCAACACCATCGGTGTTATAGGCAACGACCTCATATGTCTTGGTCTCGCTCTTCTTTACGGTTTCCAGTATCACATAGGTATACGTATCGCTCCAGCCCATCTTCACCATCCAACTGTTAGTAGGCTGCAGAGTCTTGCCGTTGACCACCAGTTTTGCGACATCCTTAGACGCGCTAATGGTCACTGTCACCACTTTGTTGCGGATCACAGGCATGCTCTTCACAGTCACATCCAGCCTGTCGGGAACAAACACGGGCTCGGGGTCTACAGGTGTCTCGGGTGCAGCCAGCATCATCATCCGAACCATGGCGGGTGCTGCCTGCTGTTCCTGCGCGTTAAGTTCACTTACGCCGCAGGCTGCCTTCAGATTACCCAGTGCCAGCATGTTGTCTCCATTGTTTGCGATGGTAACTAAGCCGTTTTCAACACTGACCTCATAGTACAACTCTGTGTTGGTGGAAATCTCCTGACCGTTCATCTTCGCTGCACCAGACACAGCGCGGGCACTAATTTGTGCCTTTGTAACACTGCTGTCAGCCAGCTTGAATACGATACCTGTCCCAGCAGGCAGATAGATCTCTGCGTTGGGACCGCCCACGGCCTCGTAATTCGCAGTGGTGTATGTTCCGCTCTCATTCCCCTCAACATAAGCCGCAAAGGAACCGGTAATTGCACCGTCGACCACATTGGTGTAGACCGCATTCTTCTCGTTCTCTACATAGGACGTCCGGTTGGTGGGATAGTACACACGAATACCGTCCACCGTGACTGTCTGAGCATCATCAGCGGGATCAGCATAGGCCGCGACCTCGTCCACAGCATAAGTGGACACACCGCTGACCGCATTCTCAAAGCCGATATATTCGACATTCTCGATTTCCTCGTCGGTCAGACCCATTACTGCGAAAATATCATAGAGCTGGAACAGCGCCGAGGCACTATCCGAGCCGAAGGTGCCAGCCGCACTAACACTGCTCTTACCGCTCAAATCGACATAGCCGCCGCGAATGCTGACCTCATACTGAACAGCAGGATCAAGATCCATGATATGGGCCAGCGGCACCTGATGGATCGTCCCAAGCTCTGCATCCTGCAGATCAGTATAGATCACATAGGTCTTTGTCTTGTTGGTGGTCATGTTCTTCAGCGCCACAAACAATGTACCTGTGTTGGGGCCGCACTGTCCAATGACATCCAGGCCGGTAGCACTGCTCAGAGTAAAGGTCAGAGGATCAGAAATGAAATTGCTGCCGCTGGCCAAATTTACCTGATAGGCACTGCCACTCTGACCAAGCATCGCGGTATACGCCTGATCAAAGCCATAGGGAGCCTGGTTTTCACTGCTCTGAGTACTTCCGCTTGCAGCGGTGCCGACACTACTCCAATCGGCATAATTGCCGCTGGCCGCCGTCAGGAAATTCTCCTCATACAGGACATTGGAGGCGGGGTGAATCGTGACAGCAGAGTACTTACCGCCATCCATCTCCAGTGCGATATACGCGCCATCCTTGGAAAAAACAGTATCGGGAGTATAGGTGATCTTGGTGCCGTCAACTGTCACTGTACCATTGGACACCGTTGCATTCTGGATGTTTCTGTTAGCTGTTGCCTGCGCGCAGTCCAGCGTGACAGGCAGACCGAAATCGACCACAAAGGTCAGGGTCTTGACTGTACACTGGATCGCAACATCCGCACTCGCCGAAGTCGTACCAATGGAGTACTTTGCATTATAGACATAGCTCAGTTCCGCCGTGTTGGTCAGGGTACCATCCTTCACCTCGTCAAACGACTCATCATTCAAAGTGAATGTAGCCCTATAGGTATACTTACCCTCTACCGCTTCCTCCGGATAGACCCTAAAGCTTCCGGCACTGGTGGTGCTGTTGGGCATGCCGGTGATCGTTTTATTGACATCACCGGTAAGTACATCGTTCAGCCGCACATCGGTATAAACAATGGTACCATATTTACCAACGCTGGTACTGTTAAAGGTCGTTTCATGGGGGCGATAGGTCGTGATAGTAATATCATAATTAACGGTATCGCCGCTTTCGATCTCCATGCCGTCCGTATACGTCGTTTCCGTACCATCCTGACTGGTCACACTTGCAATCGTCTTATGGAAGGTAGGCAGCTTGTCGGAAATGAACTGCATGGATGCGCCAACACTGCTGCCAGAATACGAATAGAAGCAGGCTGCGTCAAGATCATTTTCCTCGATACCGTTCTTCAGCAGGGTCTCAAAGTTTGCCTGTGTATAACCGTGTGTTGCCAAATTGCCCTTGTTAATTGCGTATTGGTAGAAGTAAATATAGTTGTTACTACTCTTTTCCGTACTGGGATTCCAGGGCTTCTCCGGATCATCAGATCTGCCGATGTAATTGTAATAGAGCTCACTGAGCAGATTTCCGCCTCTGGCATGACCCATATAGGTAGTGGCATACCCATCTTCGGGCCTTGTGGCAAAGAAAATTCCGCCCATATAACCACTCGTAGTACTAGATGTATATGTCGACTCCAGATTGGTATAAACGAGATAGCCCTCGGGGACCTGCGTCCAATGCAGATCTTCTGTTTCACCGGACTTCACTGCGATAAATAGGTCTGTGTGATAAAGTCCGTCAACATAGAAATAGAAGGCCGTATCCTTGCTCTGCTGATTGCCATGCACGACGCGGACCGGAATAACCGTCTGCGTACCATCGGCATAGGTTGCAATCACATTACAATTACCAATTCCGGTGGCCTTGATCGTACCATTCTGATCCACAGTGGCAACCGTCGGGTCATCGCTGCTCCATGTAACATTGCTCAGTTCATTACCGGCCTCATCCTCCGCCCTTACCGTAAAGGAGGTCGTGCCAGTCGTACCGGTATTGGAATAAGACAGCATCAAACCGTTGATAACACTGCCTTCATACGCAACTGTCTCACTCGAGTAGGTAATGTCATCGTCACTGACGATCTTATTGGTGCCGGAGGACACCGGTGTATCGACCACATGAATATTCCATGTGATCTTGTCAGTGATTTTCCCGCCATTGTTCCAATACTCGAAGGTGACCTGTGCGTTACCCACCGCATTTGCAGTGATGGTGGAACCGGAGAGAGACACATAGCTGCCGCCAACGGTCAGCTTTGCGTTTCTGGCGTTGCTGGGCAGCACAAGACTGTTCTCCAGATTAACGCTCTTCTCCTCCGTCTTCTCCCGGGCCTTTACGGTCACGGTGTACACGGTATCCCCCACCGTGATGTCAGTCGTACCCTCGCCAGTACCCGTAAAGGTGATGTCGGTGGTGGTGCTGCCGGGGGTACCGGGGGTTACGGAGTAGAGGTGGGTCTTATATGTTGCGTCGGTACTTAACGCCCAAGCATTCTCATCCAGAGCAAGTTTATAAGACGAATAAAAAAGAGCATAATAGAATCCATTAGACTCAGTATATTGCCACTCTGTACTATTACTCGTAGAGATTTTGGGAGTAGGTTCCCAATAGCCATCACAAATCAGATAGTTCCCATTTGCCTCAATCCTATAACGAGTTTGCCAACTCGTATTAGTAAATCTCGTTACCGTAAACACAGTAGCGTTTGTGGGGGCATCGGTAACACCAATGGTACCATTGTCAACGGTCATATACTTACCGTTGCAGCCGAGCACACCGGTATAGGTGCCATTGCTGCTCATACTGACCTGCTCGACAGTAGCCGCGGTACCACCGACACTCTTTTCTTCTGTCGTGGCCGCTGCGATGTACCGATCACCCTCAGTGCTCACAGTAACCGTACCATCGACAGTTTTCGTATCCGTGCTGCCCACGGTCAATTCGATCTGCTCGACCTTGGTTACGCCATTGGAGGGAGCGTTTACCACATCCTGCTCCGCCACGCCCACAACAGAGAAGTGGGGCGCGGTAAAGGTATAGGTGCCATTGCTGTTGAGGGCACCATTCTCAGCCTTCTCGATGCTGCCGTCAGCATTCACCACAAAGCCGTACAGGGCCTTGTTGTTGGTATCCAGCCCGGTGGTGGGCAGGGTGACCTTGGCAGAGCTGGTATACGCGCCGCTGTTGATGGAGATGTCGTAAGCGTTATAAGAGCACTTGCCCTCCAGTGCGGAAACGCCAGCACCCGCCGTAACGGTCATGCTGCTGCCCGCAGGGAGCGTGACAGAAACGCCAGTGGCCTCGTCCGTCATTTCCACGTCCGCCGTTCCGCCTAAATCGGGCAGACCCGGCGTTGTTCCGTCAGAGCCAGAGTCGCCGCCAATGGTGGCACCCTCAGCGATGGTGGCGATGTCGTACTTCGCAAAAACGATACCGCCGGAATTGTCCTCATACAGCAGGCCAATGGAACCATCAGCCAGCTCGGTCATATCGGAGTAGGCATAGCCGCCAGTATTGACGCTGTAAGTATACTTCCACTGAATGCTGCCGTCATCCTGTACAAGGCCAACGAAGATCTTGCCGTTGGTCCGCCGGTTGCTTCCGGTAGAAGAACACAGAAGGACTGCGGGTTTACCATCGATCAGCCGGGAATAGGTAATGGCACCCATGGCTGAATCCGGGGTGTTTGCAGTACCAGCCTTTTGCGCACTGCCCCAAGTCTTACCATGATCGGCAGAAACGTAGTAATACTGCACTCCAGACAGATCATTTCTGGGGAACAGATAGAGATAGCTCTGACCGCCAAGCGTGACCTCGGTAATGGCCGCCTCGCTGGAATAGCGCACGCCATCCGAATTGGTAATGCCAATATCCGCACTGCGCTGCCAGGTTGCGCCGCCGTCAGTCGAATAGATCACAGATGTGCACAGGTATTTCGTGCCAATCGTTTCCGCCTTATAGCAGGGGAAAACGATCGTACCATTAGATGTAACGATACCGCTGCCCGTGCCCGTACCATAGAAGATCTCGCCATTTGCTCGGAAATCAAGCAGAGTGGGAGCCGACCAGCTATTGCCGCCGTCAACAGACTTCACAAGGTACAGATACTGAGCGGGATAAGCCTGATAGGCCGCGTCATCATAGAAAAGGTTGCTGACTTCAATGCCGTTCTGATACAGATTGAACCAGCGGTCAACCGTATAATCATCGACCACTTTGTTGTTCTGATTATAGATGTACGCCACCTCAGCGCCATTGGCGCTGACGAAATCACCCAAATAATAGGTGTAGCGGCTCTCGCTCGTTCCAGCGCTTCCCTTAGAAAGGCGCAGATGACCATTGGTGAAAGCATTCCCATCTAAGCCGGTGTTCAGATTACTGTATCCGCAGGGGAAAAGGTCCACCAGCATATAGACATTCTCGCCATCGGTTGCCAGACAAGGGTCGATAAAAGTGCCATAGCTTTTGTCGCTGCTGCCAGTCTCCTGGTTCTTCCCCAGATAAGCAGCCCAGTTGTAGCTCCAACTGCCGCCATGATTCGTGGAGACAGCAACAAGGCTGTCAATGCCATAACCATCACTGTTGCTGTTCCAGCGGGCATCCGCCGCGGCCACGATGGTGCCGTCACCCAGCGTAACAATAGCGGGGATACGGAAATACTTGCTGTTCATGGTGCCGCTGCTGAACGGCTGGCTCACGCTGGCATAGGCTGCCGTATCGTCTGCCGCAGTCTCTGCTTCGCCATACCAGCTGTCCCAGAGGTCCAGCCAGCTGGCGCCGGCAGGCACTGTCAGGGACAGGCACATGCACAGGGCCAATGTCAGAGCCAGCAGCTTATGAGAAAATCTTCTTTTCATATGTTCTGCTCTCCTGTTTTCATAGATTCAGGCAGGGCCCGGCAGCGCCGAACCCTCCTGTGCTTGGTTGACAGAGTTTAATTGCGGTCGAGGTAGCTGTTGCTGCCGTCCACCACCTCGCCGGGGTTGGGCGCGGCGTTGGCATCGGACCAAGCCCGCTCGAAAGCTGCCCAGTCGCGCTCCGGCAGCTTGGCCTGCCAGGTCTCATAGTCGGTGAAGGAGCTGCGGGCATACTCGTGGGAGTTGGTGGCCTCCTGCACGGCGGCGTAGTACCAGATGTTCTTTCTGCTGTTGTCGGGCCAGGTGTTCATCCCGCTCTCCGGCAGCAGGCGGTCCTTATGAGGCGTGCGGCGCAGGGTGTTGTTCACGATCTGCATGGCCTCGGCGCGGGTGATCTGCTTCTCGGGGAGGAAGGTGCCGTCCGGATAGCCGCTGACGATGTTCAGCTCTGCCGCCAGGTTGATGTAGGTGGTGTACCACTTGCCGCTGATGTCGGTGAAGCGGTCTCCGATGGTCTCGCTGACATAGTCCTTGAAGAAGCTGACGGCGATCTTGGCGAACTCCGCGCGGGTGATGTTGGCGTTGGGGTGGAAGCTGCCGTCGGGATAGCCGTTGATGATGCCCATGTTGGACAGGGTGGAGACGGCGTTGTTGTACCAGTCGGTCTTCTTCACGTCGGTGTACTCATTGGTGGTGGCCCAGTACTTGTTGCGGGCCTCGTCCTTGAGCATACGGAAGAAGATGGTAGCCACCTCGGCGCGGGTGATCTGCCGCTCGGGACGAACGGTGCCGTCCGGATAGCCGATGACATAGGCGAAGTGGTCGGTGATGTTCAGGTCAGAGGGCTCCGTATTCCCGCCGGGAGTGGGGGTGGGATTGGGAACCACGGGGACATTCTTGCTGTAGGTCAGCTTCACCCAGACCTCGTTGGACTCCCACTCCGTGATGTCCTTGCCGTCGCCGAAGTCCAGCGTGTTGCTGTAGGTCCCTGCCAGCTTGCCCGCGTCGCTGATGTTCTGGGGCTCATGGAGCTTAATGTAGGAGAACTGGCCGTCCACCGTGCCGGAGGCGCGGACGGTGTACTCCCCGCCCACAGGGATGCTGTCCACCTTGGCGGTCTTTACCTTCATGTCCGCCAGGGTCAGCGTGATGGGCTTCTCCCAGTCGGCCAGGGTGTAGTCGGCAAACATGACCACAGCGTCAGGGTGCTCGGTCTTTGCCTCGCTGAAGCCCTGTGCGGTCTTCTCCCAGTCGGTCCAGACGATGAGCTCCATGGGGACGCTGATCTTGCCGGTGGGCCAGGTCTTCTGGACCCAGTCCTTGCTGACGGTGATCGTATAGGTGAAATATTTGCTCTCCGCGTCGTAGCCCGTCAGAGCGAAGCTGTAGTCGCTCCCGGACGCGCCGCCGGGCTGCACCGGCTTGAGGAAGGTGCTCTGGAAGGTGAACTTCAGCGTGCTGCCGTCCACAAACTCCAGCCACTCCAGGTCAACGTTCATATTGACGTTGAAGGAAGCATCGTAGAGCTGCTTCTGGCGGGGCTGAAGATATGCTGCCATCACGCTGCCCATGGTCAGCTTCGCCGCGTAGGTGATATATACGTCACGGCCGCTGGTGCGGATGTCATGGGTCACAGCGCCGTTGGCGGGATTGCCGCCGTGCTTCGTGCCATAGGTCTGGGTCAGGGTGACGGCGGGGAGATCCTTCTTCGCCTCATCCAGCCCGGTCCCTGCCGCCGCCGCGGACACGCACAGCAGCGACATCAGCATCACTGCCGCCAAAAACAGCGCCAGCAGCCTCTTACATCTTGTTGCAGTCATTTCCGTTTCCTCCTTTACAAGCTGCGCACAACTTGAGCTGATCAGCCCCCTTCTTGCTATGCATACCGCATAGCAAAGGAAGTCCATGGACTTCCGAAGCATGACCAAATTCTATTAACAAATTGATTATATACCTCCCGCCTTCAATATGCAACCCTTTCTTTCATGGCGGTGCCAAAAAACACGGTGGCCTTCCCGGCCCCGTATTGGGCAGTATTGCGGGATTTCCTGTTAATATCCTGTGAATCATCGGTTTTCGGGAACCCGTGCTGCGGTTCATCCGTTTTTTTCGCCATCAGGACCGCTGACAAGACACGCAGGTGCCGCGATCCGTCTCCGGCTGCACATTTTCCATCTTTATTCATTTTACACTGAATAAAAATTTATTTTTCCAGACGAAATCGCAAAAAACGCCGTGCCGCGGCTGAAAGCAGCCTGCGGCACAGCGCCTGTCATCCGCGCGGCAAAAACGCGGCGGCCGATTTATTCCACCAGCCCGTATTTTACCTTGATGCGGTCCAGCTTCTCCAGCATAGGTTCCGCGGCAAACCACAGGAAAATCCAAGTGGCCGCGGCGTGGATGCAGTCCACCGGGAAGCCGGAGATATAGTAGGTCAGCAGGGTGCCCCAGTTGATCTCCCCCGCCCACATGAGCGCGGAGGAGGCGTTCATGATGCCGCCATAGATCAGGATGCAGGCCATTGCGCCAAAGACGCACAGCGACATCCGGCTGCGGCGCAGCAGCCCCTTGCGGAACAGCACGCCCGCCAGAAAACCGATGATGCCCATGGCGAACATCTGCCACGGTGTCCAAGGGCCCTGGCTGAACAGCACATTGGAGGCCAGCATGGTCATAGCCCCCACCAGAAAGCCGGTCTCGCCGCCAAAGGCTACGCCGGAGATGATGGCAACGGCCCACACAGGCTTGAACTCCGGCAGCATGAAGAAGGCCGCGCGGCCCGCCACGCCAATGGCGCACAGCACCGCGATGATCACCAGTTCCCGGGCCTGGGGCTTGCGGCTTTCAAACACCATGAAGAAGGGCAGCATCATCTCCAGCAGGATCAAAAGAGAGATGAAGAGATACTTCCGCCCGCCCAGATAGGTCTCCCCCACAAAGAGGGTCACCGGGATCAGCAGCAGGATCAGCCCCGTGGCCGCCCAGGTGCGCTTGGATAGCCTGCGCTTCTCCCGGGCCGTCTGCACCAGATAGTCCGGGCGGCAGGACTTGCGGCTGACGCTGGCGGCAAAAACACCGAGGGCCGCCACAAAGGCCCCGTACATCCACAGCTGATGCCGGGACAGCTCCGTGAGCCCCTCCGCCGAGATGAGCTTCGTCAGGTCCGAGACACCCACGAAGAAGAAAAAGATGTACAGCGCCACCGCGGCCGAGGCCGCCGCCAGCAGCTTGCGCCACCAGGGCAGGGGCGTGGGCTTCCAGTCGGCACTCTCCTGGGCCGGGGGCGGCAGAAGCTGCTCCTCCTCCGGCAGCTCCGGCACCGGGGGCAGCTGCCCGCCGCAGACCTGGATCAGATCCTCAGGCGTCACCGCCTCCGGGACTGTGCCGCGGGCCATGCGGTTGGCCGAGGTGGTGTAAAAGCTGTTGCCGGAGAAGAACGCCCGGGGCGACGCCTCGGTAACGATGCTGCCGTCGAAAAACAGGGCGCAGCGGTGGGCATATCTGGCGCAGAAGCCGATGTCGTGGCTGACCATCAGGATGGTCACGCCCCGCCGCAGCAGCACCTGCAGAATTTCCGCAAAAACCTGCTTGAACTCCGCGTCCAGTCCCTTGGTAGGCTCGTCCATCAGCAGGATCTCCGGCTCCAGCAGCAGTACCTTGGCCAGCGCCGCGCGCTGCTGCTCGCCGCCGGACAGGTCATAGGGGTGCCGGTCCAGCAGTTCCTCCAGACGGCACAGCCGCACCACGCGGGCCACACGGCTCTCCTGCTCCTGGTGCGGGAGCTTCTTGCCTTTCATGATCTCAAAGAGGTCCTCCCGGACGGTTTTCTTCACAAACAGCGCCTGGGGATTCTGGGGCAGAACGCCCACCGAGCCCGCCATCCGCACCTGGCCGCGATAGGGCTTCTCCAGCCCCGCCAGCAGCTTCAGGCTGGTGGTCTTGCCGGTGCCGTTGCCGCCCAGAAGGGCCACCAGCTCTCCCCGTCTGACCTCAAGCGACAGGCCGCGGACCACATCCGCGGCATCCTTCTCATACTTGAACCACAGCTCCTCCGCCGAAACAACGGTCTCCCCGGTGCTCCGGGGGATGTGCTCCGGCGGCAGCTCCTTCAGCGTATGGGCTGCCGCAAAGCCGGTCAGCCAGTCGCGCCCGTCCCGGACGGTGACAGGACACGCCGCGTCATTTTCCACCGCCACCCACACCTGCATGGCAGTGGGCATGGCCAGGAACATGCCGTGGCCCCGGTCCTTCAGCGCCCGGCCCACCGCCTCCGGTGTGCCGGTACACAGCAGCTGGCCACGGTCCATCACCGCCACGGTGGTGGCCAGGGGGAACGCCTCCTCCAGCCGGTGCTCCGTCAGGATCACAGTGGTACCCAGCTCCCGGTTGATGCGCCCCAGCGTAGCCAGAAAATCGCTGGCCGCAATGGGGTCCAGCTGGCTGGTGGGCTCATCCAGGATCAGCACACTAGGCTGCATAGCCATGATAGAGGCCAGATTCAGCAGCTGCTTCTGTCCGCCGGACAGCTCCGCCACGTTCTTGTAAAACCAGGCCTCGATGCCGAAAAAGGATGCCATCTCCGCCACCCGTCTGCGGATGGTGGGGGTATCAAAGCCCAGGCTCTCCAGACCAAAGGCCAGCTCGTGCCACACCTTGTCGGTGACGATCTGGTTGTCCGGGCTCTGCTGCACAAAGCCGATGCGCTGGGACTGCTCCCGCTCATCCAGGCTGTCCAGAGAGCGCCCCTCGAACAGGATCTCTCCGGTCCGGGTCCCGTGGGGGGCCATAACGGTCTTCAGCTGCCGCAGCAGGGTGCTTTTGCCGCAGCCCGAGGGGCCGCACAGCACCACGAACTCCCCCTGCTGTATCGTAAGCGTCAGGTCCCGCAGGGTCCGGTCCCGGCACTCCGGGTAAGTAAAATTCAGGTCTCTGACTGCAAACGCTTCCATACCCGTTCCTCCCTTCTGTTCAAGATCACCGGCGTCAGGCACAGGGCCAGATACACCACCTGAAAGCTGATGGGAAACGCCCCGGTCAGCGCCCCCTTGATGGTGGGATAGTACCGCCAGCTCAGTCCGCCGGCAGCCCACCCGCAGAGAATATAGCCCCCGCAGAACAGCAGCCATGCCAGTGCCATCCGGTCCCGCTCGTCAAAGCGGTAGATGGAGAAGGCGGTGCGGCCGGGCAGGCCGTAGCCCCGGCTCTTCATGCTGTCCGCCGTCTCGATGGCGTTTTCCAGCGCCCAGGTCACCATGATGGAAAAGATGGTGATGGCGTTTTTCAGCCGCTGGAGGAGACTGCCGGTGGCCGTGTCCCGCCCCACGCAGGCCTGGGCCTGAGAGACGACCTTGAACTGGGCCTTGAACCGGGGAACGAACCGCAGCGTCATGCTGAGCACCAGGCTCAGGGCAGGGATGACCCTGCCGAAAAGATATACGAACTTATCCGAGGTCATCACTGCCGTGTAGCAGGAGAACCAGGTGATGACACTGGCCAGCATCACCGCGGCAGCCACGCCGTACACGATGCTCTCCAGCGTCAGGGGGTTGCCGGTGGGCAGATAGGCCAGGATGGTGGCCCCCTCGTGGTTGAACACCGGGTTCACCAGTGCCGCCATCAGCAGCATCGGCAGCAGCGCCGTCAGGCTGAAGCGCACCGCCCGGTCTCCATTCAGCGTCACAGCGTAGGCCAACGCGGCGCACAGCGAGATCAGCAGGCTCACCGGGTGCATAAAGAACATGGTAAACACCAGCACCAGCGCAAAATACAGGAAATTGATCGCCGGGTGATAGCTGGAAAAGGTATCCCGATTTTTCACCGGTCTCGCCTCCTTTCAAAAGCTCTCATCATTTACGCCGCAAGCGTCAGGCGCCCGTCATGGAGTTGTCCCCCACGTCGGCCCCCAGATCGCAGGTATAGACCCAGCGGATCACATCGCCGTTCTGCAGCGCGTAGCGGCTGCAGCCGTAGTTGGGGAACCACTCGTTGACGCAGTACATCCAGCCGGACAGATTGCCGCAGTCGAACTCATAGAGATTGCCGATGCCCTCGATATAGGCGGAGTTGTACATGGGGGTGTCCACGAACTCCATGTGGATCTTCTGCTCCCGGCACACCCTTTGCAGCACATCGAAAACGCTCTCACCCTCATAGAAGGTGGCCGTGATGGGCTCCAGGAGCCACCCGTCCTCCGGCACCAGCTCCGTCTTCTCCGGGTCCAGATCCTCCAGATTGTCCAGAATGGTGGCACAGGAGATAGAGATGGTGCAGGTATAGGCAGTCTCCGTCACCTGGGTGTTCTCCGGCTCCACGGGAGCGGGCTTTCCCTCGGGCACAGGGTCCGTCTGATACTGGTCCTTTCCCGCCTCTGTGTCTGTTTTTTCCGCGGGCGGCGGTGTCTCTGCCGGAGGCTCCGCAGGTTCCTGCTCCACGGGCTTTTCGTCCTCCCTCTGGGATGCATCCGGCTCCTGCGCAGGCTCCGTCGCTGTCTGGTCCGCGGGTGCAGACGGCTCTGCCTGCTCAGGCTGCGCCTCCGGCTGCGTCCCCTGGGGCTCCTGGGGCAGCTCCGTCACCAGGTCGCTCCCGCCGTTGGCCGTATCGTCCTCCGGCAGGGAGCCGCCCGCAAAGAACGCCGCCGCCAGGAGCAGGATCACCACTGCCGCCGCGATCAGCGGACGCTGATACTTCTTTCCCTTCATAGCTTACAGCTTCCCCGCCTCACCCAGCAGCTCATAGATCATCTGCGCGATCTCGCCGCGCTGGATGGCCTGAGTGGGCTGCAGCGCGCCGCTGGCCGTCAGGATGCCGCTCTCGCAGCAGTAGGCCACCGCATCCCGCGCCCAGTCGGCCACCGCGCTGCCGTCTGTAAAGCGGCCCAGCGCCGTCTCCGCGTCAGCTGCCGCGGTGTTCAGACCCAGGACCTTAGCAGCCCGGGCCACCATGACGGCGGCCTCCTGCCGGGTGATGGTCCCGTTGGGGGCAAACTTGCCGCCGCCCACGCCGGTGACGATCCCCTGCTCGCTGGCAGTCCCCACGTAGCCTGCAAACCAGTCCCTGGCGCTGACATCGGAGAAAGCGCCGTTGGCCTGGGGCTTCAGCGCCAGAGCCTTGACCACGATGGTGCAGAACTGGGCCCGGGTCATGGTCTTATCGGGGGAGAAGGTGCCGTCGCCCATGCCGTTGATGATATTCTTCGCCACCAGGGCGTCGATAGCCGTCTGATTCTTGTGGCCCGCCACATCGGGGAAGGACGCACCGGCGCTGCTCTGCTGGCTCATGCGGTACAGGCTGCTCTGGCCCTTGGCGGCGCGGCTGGCGGCCACCAGTGCGTAGAAGCCCTGCTCAGTGGACATGCCGTCCGCTCCGCTGCCACCGCCCAGCACGTGGGTGAAGCCCTTGCCCGTGCTGTAATAGCGCATCATAGCGTCCAGCGCAGTGCTGCCGCCCTTGACAAAGCGGCTGTCCCCCAGGTCGATGCCCAGCTCGCACAGAGCCACCACCACCTGGGCGCAGCTCTCGCAGTTGGCGGTACCGTAGGTGGAAAAGCCGCCGTCGCTGCTCTGATTAGCAGAGAGCCAGGTCAGCGCGCGGTCCGTGGCGGCCTTCACAGCAGCCTGATCCTGATACTTGGCCAGAGCCTGCAGGGCCATGGCAGTCATATCCACATCAGGCGTGTTTCCGTTCAGAGCCCAGCCGCCGCCGGAGATCTCCTGCTCCAGGATATAGTCCACATAGGCCTGGCGCAGCTTGCTGTCATAGCTGCCGCTGTCCAGGGCGATGAGGGCCCAGATGGGGCCGTTGATGCCCTGCCACACGGTCTGCTCAAAGTCCCCCAGAGGGGCCAGCAGATCGTATCCCGCCACGCTGGACGGATCCTTGCCGATGGCGGTCAGGGCCAGGATCACACGGGAGTACTCGGTGTACTTCCGCTTGTGCAGCACGCCGCTGCAGGAGGATACATAATCCTCCACAGCCTGATAGTACTTATCAAAATAGCTCTGGCTGACGCTGTAGCCGGACCGGGCCAGACCCAGCACCGCCCACTCGCCGCCAATGGACCCAACCTGAGGCTGGGGCACCGTCTTGAGCAGATAGGCCGCCGTGTCGTTGAGCACATCGGTCACATCAGCCGCCGCGGACGCCGGAGCCAGCAGGCTCACACTCAGCGCCAGGGCCAGCAGAAGCGCCCATATTCTTCTAAGCTTCATGGTATCTACCTCCAAATAATTTTGAAATAACATCACACGGAGCCAGACCCGAAACTCGAATCTGGCTCTGTGCATTGCGATCGATCACGCCGCTATGCAGAGATGCCCCATATCACTGCGCCAGGTTTTCCACAAAGCGGTGGAAAATAGCGGCCACCTCGGCGCGGGAAGCAGTACCCTGGGGATCCAAGGTCGTATTGGTGCGGCCGCTGAGGAGTCCCTCCGCGTTCGCCCACTTCACAGCGGTCAGCGCGTACTCCGAGATCTTGCCCTGGTCGCTGTAGCTGCCCAGACTGGTGGTGCTGTAGGTGCGGTATTTGCGATAGCTGGCATAGCGGTACAGGATGGCCGCCAGCTGCTCACGGGTCACGTTCCCGTTAACACCGAACAGACCGCCACCGATGCCGTTGACGATGTCGTTCTGCTGCGCCCAGATGATCGCCTCGGTATACCACTGGCCGCTCGCCACATCGCGGAAAGCGCTGCTGCCATAAACCTTCGGTTCCCCCTCCAGGCGATACAGAACAGCTGCCAGCATCCCGCGGGTCATAGTGCCGTTGGGGGAGAACATATCCTCGCCAGTGCCCTCAAAGAGGCCGTTCTGCAGCACGAACTCCACGTCCTCGTAGAACCAGTCAGACCGGCGCACATCGCGGAAGCTCATCTCCGCCTTCTTGGCAAACTCCACGCTCACGCGGCTGCTGATGGACAAATCGCTGTAGGTGTAGGAGGTGATGCTGCCCATAGCCTTGCCGTCCACCGTAACGTTCTTCACCACATAGCCGTTGTCGGGTACAAAGCGGAATGTCACCTTGCTGCCCATAGCCTTCGCTGTCAGCTTGCTGGGGGTGGCGGAGCCGTTGCTGCCAACGGTGAGGATGTCCTTCATCAGCTCCTCCACATAGCTCTCAGGGCTGATGTCCTTGGCCTCCAGCCAGGTATCGCGGTACTCCTCCTCGATGTAATCGTCCACATAGTGCCACACCACCTCGTCACCGTCGGACAGAGCGCAGTAGCGCAGGCCCACGTTGGGGTGGCTACCGTTGACGGTGTACATCCAGCCGGAGTTCCGGCCATTGTCGAACTCACCCAGCCAGTAGCCGCCCATGCACTTGGGGGCCTGGATGGTGGAGACATAGTTGCTGCTGGCACCCTTGTGGTTCAGACCGGCGTCGGCCATGGCCTCCACAAAGAGGTCGTAGACTGTGGCACCGCTCTCCAGCTCATACTCAGTGGTCTCCACCCAGGTGATATATTTCTCATGCTGCCCGGCGGTGCTGTGGGACAGGTCGCCGATGAGGCGGAAGGTCACCTCGATCCCACCGCCCACCGTGACGCCGCTCATATTGGTCAGGGCGCTGCTCAGCTGCAGGTCCACCTGCTCCTTGTACTGCGCGTTCCGGATGCTCTTCTTGGCATTGGTGCGGATCTCACGGATCAGCTTCCAGTTGGTGGAGGAGTAGTCATCCCGGTCCAGCCGGTCGTATGCCCACTCCAGCTCATCCAGTGCCTCGTCAATGCAGTCGTCCAGCAGGTCGTTGAACTCCCGCTTCTCACTCTGGAAGCTTCTGTAGGCGTCCGCCAGGCCCTCCATTGCGTCAGCCTGCTCGCGGCTGAGCGCATCATAGGCCGCCTGCAGGAGCTGCAGCTGGTCATAGGTCGCCTTGTCGGCAGCATAGACGGCGAAGCTCTCCATCTGGCCCACCAGATCATCGACCTCCACCGCGGGAACCACGGTGGGCACCACCACGACATCGCCCACAGGCATCTCGAAGGTGTAGTCGCCGCTGACAGGACGGGCCGTCACCTGGACGGAGCCGCACCAGACGCTCAGGCCAGTAAGCGTGTAACCGCTGACCGCCGTGACCGTGACCTGTGCGCCCGCCTCAGCGGAGGCGGGTACCTCCAGCTTGCTGCTGTCACCCAGGACCGTAATGGCATAGCTGCCGGAGGGCTGGGAGGGGGTGTCGCCGCCGGAGGGCCAGCTGTCGGCCTTGCTCATGTCGTAAAGCCCGGGCTGCCGGTTCAGATAGCGAATATAGGCCACCAGTGCGTAGAAGCTCTGCTCCGTCGCCATCTGATTATACTGAGGCTCTGCCACAGCGTGCATAAAGCCGGTGCCGCCCGTGGTGGTGTAGTAACCGGCCAGGGCGTCAATGACGTTTTTCCCGTCCTTGGTCCAGTCTGTGCCTGTGGGGTCGATGTTCAGCGCGGTGAGGGCCACGATGACCTGGGCATTGCCCTCCACCGTAGTGCCGAAGCCGCCGTCGCTGCCCTGCAGGGTCCGGATCCAGGTCAGGGCGCTGTCCACTGCCGTTTTGACCTCCGCTCTGGTGTAGTAGGGAGCCAGAGACTGGACCACCATCATGGTGGTGTCCTGGTCGGCCACAGAACCGGAGATGCTCCACGCGCCGCTGGACAGCTGGTTGGTCAGCAGGGACTGGATCAGCTCATCCCGGTTGCTGGCGCTGTAGCCCGCCGCATTGAAGGTGATCAGGGCGAAGGCCGTGCTGTTGTTGCCCTGCTGCGTGGTCCAGGCGGTATTCGTCAGCGCCGTGAGCAGATCGTACCCCTCGAAATTGCCGGGATCATAGCCCAGCGCCTTGAGCGCCAGAGAGATACGGGCATTTTCAGTGGGCTTATACCGGTGGAGCTTACCGCCGCTGTAATTCTCCGCGATATAGCTGCGCAGTGCCGCCAGATAGGCGGTCCTGCTGCTGTCGGAGATCTGGTCGGCGCAGGTGGAGCGGGCCAGGCCCAGCATCAGCCACTCGCCGCCGATAGAGCCGGTTCCGGGGGTCTGGCTCAGCAGATTGGCGGCGGTATTCTGATAGATATCCCGCAGCGCGGCGGGGATGGTCAGGCCGCTCCCCTCCCGGGTGCTGACAGCAGTCATGGGGATACTTTGCCCTCCCATGCCATCCAGCTCCACCGCGGCAGCCTGTGCGGGCAGCAGTCCCAGCACCATCACAACGGTAAGCAGCAGAGAAAGCATTCGTTTCTTCATGATCGTCTCTCCTTGTCGAAAAATATGTATGTCAACCGCTCTGTGGAAAGGACACACCCGGCGCAAAAAAAAGCGGGCGCACCGTGGCACCCGCTTTCGTAAACAAAAAAACGGCAGCAGTGCAAGCACTACCGCCTTCCAAATGGCCAAAAAGCACATCCTGACCGCCGCATCGTTTCCGCAGCCGCCGTGTGCTCTCTGTAGGTCTTCTGACTGACATGTTCAGGCGCATACATAACGCCAGCGCGCGCCCCTCAGCCTTCCCGGTCGAGCCATTACAGCAGCCAGTGACCTGCTTTCGCATCAAGAGTGACGCGCTCCATGCTTACAGCTACTGGATCAAACCAAGGCGGATGAGCCTTGGCCCGAAGCGTGTTCAGGCTTTTCACCTGATTCCCTTGTTCAGCTGAACAAGAATGCGTGTCCTTCCCTATGAGGTCCGGGTCGCGCATGTGCCACAAAAGCCGGAGCGTGATTCAGTTCCGCACCATCGAGCGCACCGTTTCGGGGTGCAATACGGGAACGCATTCCCTCCTGATGATGCAGATTTATCATACCACATGCGCAGAAAATGTCAAGACGCGGCAGGGCGGAAATTTGGAGGGGCCCGCCTTGCGGCGGCCCCCCCGTGGTACCGGTCACGCGGCGGAAAGGCGCATGACCCGGCGGGTATCTGGTTGTCTTGCCTTGTCGGCTCAGTTGGCCACGTTCACCACGAAGCGGTGCAGGATCGCAGCCACCTCGGCGCGGGTAGCGGTGCCCTGAGGGACCAGGGTCGTGCTGGTGCGGCCGCCGATGAGGCCAACGCTCACAGCCCACTGCATTGCCTCAGCAGCCCAGTCGGAGACACCGGAGGCATCGGCGAAGCCATTCAGGCTGGCGCGGGCGGTGGTGTTGTAGCCCTTCATCTGTGCGTAACGGTACAGCATGGTGGCCAGCTGCTCGCGGGTGATCTGGCCCTCCATGTCGCTGCCGTCGGAGATGCCCAGCTTCACGGCCCACTCACGGCCCACAGCATACCAGCTGCCGGTGCCGTCGGTGTTCACACCCTCCAGGCGGGCCAGAATGGTAACGATCATGCCGCGGGTAGTCGCAACATTGGGGGAGAACTGGCTGTTGCCGGTGCCGTTCATCAGGCCGTTGGCCACAGCGTATGCGATGTCGTCCTCGGCCCAGTGACCCTTGACATCCGTAAAGGATGCTGCGGGCTTCTCAGGCTCAGCGGGCTTGCTGGGCTTGCTAGGAACGGAAGGAGTGCTGGGAATGCTGGGAACGCTGGGGGTGCTGGGCAGGATAGGAGCCACAGGGCGGCTCTCAGCCGCCAGCTTGTCGTAGGCGGCGCGGGCAGCGGTCAGCTTCGCGTAGTTAGTGACCTGGGCCTTCTGCTCGGAAGTCAATGCATCGTAGGCAGCCTCGGCGGCCTCGATGGCGCTCTTGCTCTCCAGCGTGACGGTGCCGATGGCATCGATCTTCCCGACCACTGCGGCAGCAGCGGCGGCATCTGCCGCCAGCTTGTCGTAAGCGGTGCGGGCAGCGGTCAGCTTCGCGTAGTTAGTGACCTGGGCCTTCTGCTCAGAAGTCAGCGCATCGTAGGCAGCCTCGGCGGCCTCGATGGCG
>CAYSDG010000001.1:69933-102994 GCA_964429705.1 uncultured Oscillospiraceae bacterium
CGTAGGCAGCCTCGGCGGCCTCGATGGCGTTCTTGCTCTCCAGCGTGACGGTGCCGATGGCATCGATCTTCTCGACCACTGCGGTAACGGCGGTGTCCTCGGGCTTGGCAGCGCCCTCGATGGTCACATCGTTCATGTTGTACAGGCTGTTCTTCTTGTTGGCCAGTCTGTCGTTGGCTACCAGAGCGTAGTAGCCCTGCTCGGTGGCCATGGTGTTCTTGGTGCTGTCATCCAGCGTGTGGCGGAAACCGCCGCCGGTGACATAGAACTTCCGCAGGCCGTCCACGGCGGAGTTGCCGTACTTGACGAAGCGGCTGTCGGTGTTGGGATCGATCTTCAGCGCCGCCAGGGCGGTGATGATCTGCGCGGTGGTCTCGGCGGTGCCCATGCCATCGCTGCTGGCGAAGGTACCGTCGGCCTTCTGCATCCCGGACATGGTGACGATCGCCTTGTCCAGCGCGGTCTTGACCTTGTCGTTGGTGGTGTAGTAGGGTGCCAGAGCGGTGACGGCCATACCGGTGATGTCCGCGTCGGCGGTGTCACCGAACAGGGTCCAGCCGCCGTCAGCGAGCTGTGCGTCCAGCAGGACCTGGATCAGCTTCTCGCGCGTCACATCGCCTGCGGGGGTGTAGTCGTGGGCATCCAGCGCGATAAGGGTGAAGATCGCGCCGTTGATGCCCTGCTTCTTGACATAGGACATCTCGTTGAGGCCCTTGAGCAGGTCATGCTCGCCGACCTTGGTGACATCCTTGCCGATAGCGGTGAGGGCCAGGATGATACGGGCGTTCTCGGTGGCCTTGTTGGCATCCAGGCGGCCGTTTGCGTCGATATTCGCCTTCACATAGGCCAGGACGTTGTCATAGTACTTCGCGGGGACGGTCTTACCGGCGCGGGCCAGGCCGATGACGGCCCACTCGCCGCTCTGAGAGCCGACCTCGAACTTGCTCTCGTTGGCGATGACACTGCCGGTGGTGGTGTAGATGGTGTTCAGGTCGGTCAGCGCGGCCTTCTCGGCGGCCTGCAGGTCGGTGTAGGCCTGCTCGGCGGCGGTCAGGGTATCCAGCTTGGTGACCTTGGCCTTTTCCTCGTCGGTCAGGGCGTCATAGGCGCGGCGGGCGGCCAGAATATCGCTGCCCTTCGCCAGCGTCACATCACCGATGGCCTCGATCTGCGCATCCACCAGCCCGCCGGGGGACTTCAGCGCCGCGAAGGCGGCCTCGGCATCCTCCAGCGTCTTCTTGGCGGTCTTGTAGGGCTCGCACATGTCGAACAGGGCGGGGAAATAGCCCTCGGAGCCGAAGTAGGTCACGGGGATCTCGCTATAGGCCTTGCGGGCCGCGGCGATAGCCTCGCCGGAGCTGTGGGTGACCTCGCCGATGGCGTTGATCTTCTCCACGATGGCGTCAAAGGTGGGCTTGATCACATCGGGGACGATCTGGCGGTTCAGGATCTCGTCAGCGTGGTCGGGATAGGCCGCGGCCAGCTGCTCGGCGGTGACCAGCTTGTCCTTGCCGACACCGGCCTTCACCAGCTCATCGTCGCTGTAGTACTGCCGCAGGACAGCCACAGCCCAGACATCGCCGGTGGTGATGGCAGCGGTGTGGGGAGCGCCGTAGACGGTGCTGTACAGACCGCTCCACTGCATGATCTCGTCTCCGAAGAAACCCCAGCTGCCAATGCCCAGGTCCACGAACCAGCTGTTGACCAGGTAGGTGACCCAGCCCCAGGTGCCGTTGCCGAAGTTCTTTTCGCCGTAGACACTGCCGGCGATAGTAGGCTCGTCATAGCTCAGGACGATGGCGTTCATGTAGCCCTTGACGGAGTCGATGACGATGGACTTGTAGCCCTTGTCGGCCTCCTTCTTCAGGACATCCTCATAGGCGCCCAGCAGGAAGTTCATGCCGCTGTAGAACTTGAAGTCCTTGACCATGGTGGGGCCGATCCTGTCGCCCACCTGGACCACGACCTTGGCGTAGTCGCTCTCCACAGGGGCGCGGAAGGTGATGCCGGCCGTGGTCAGGTCGAAGGTCTTGGTCAGGACGCACTCCTGCTCGGTGCCGGCGCCCAGGGTCAGGACCATGGTGACCTTGCCTGCATTTTCAGGCAGGTTAAAGGTGAAGTCCACGCCGTACTTGCCGGGGACCAGCGCCTTCTTCAGCTTGGCCTCGCGGGTATCCAGAACGGTGCCCTCGGTACCCTCGCCGTTGTACAGGACACCCTTGAACACGGTGTCAGCGGGGTACTCGGCCTTGAAGTCTACCTCGGTGGAGAGGTTCACCTGCTCGGTGTAGAGCAGGGTGTTCTTCTCGGTCTCGGCGGGGTAGTCGGTGGACGGCGTATAGTAGCTGTAGGAGTTGAATTTGAAAATGCCGTCGCCGCCGAAGCTGGTGGAGCGGCGGGCGTAGTCGCCATTCTGGCCCAGCTGCCAGTTGTCGGTCAGCTCCGCCTTGACGATCTCCCTGAAGTAGGCGGTGTAGGCCTGATCCGCCTTGCTGACGGTCCAGCGGATTGTCTTGCCGTCCTCGCTGCTGACGCGGGTGGTCTCGTCATCGCCGACCTGGATGTAATCCAGCAGCCAGCTCAGGTTGGGGGTGGTGGTGAGGGTCCAGGTGCTGCCGCTCTCCTCGTTCTTGTAGAGCTTCAGGCTGTCGATGGTGCCGCCGCCGGCCTCGGACACGGTGACGGTGGGGGTGTAGGCAGCAGGAGCATCAAAGTTGAAGTGCAGGTTCAGGTCTTCTGTCGGAACGATGTTCGTACGAGTGTTGAAACTGATCTGGAGCTGATCCGATTCTGCATGATAGAAGGTGGCCAAAGCCATGGCCTTGCCGTTGAATCTGTAGTATTTCCATCTGGTGGTGATGTCTGCGGCCATGATCTCCAGATCACCAAGGGTCAGACTGTAGAAATTCTTGCTGTCCCGCAGCGTGGACCAGTTGTCGATGTAGAACCAGTACTGGTTCTTGGTGTCAAAGTATTCGTTATCAAAATCATCCAGCGGGAACTGGCCGATCGGACCTGCCTTATAGGTAATTTTGGCGTTCAGACCGTCCTCGCCCCAGGAAATATCCTTGCCCTGGTAGCTGGCAGTACACTGGAACTTATACTCCGTGACCGTGGGGCTGGGGGTGATGGTGATGGGCACCGTCACGCTGACGGACTGCCCCGCGGAGTCGGTGGCGGTGACCACCAGGGTGTGTTCTCCGGCTTCGTTGAACGCCTTCTTGAAGAACCAGATGTCAAAGTCAGCCGTTCCAAGTGCCTCGCCGTCCAGGGTGGCAACGGCATCCATGGAATCTTCCTTGCGGTAGGTCTTGTCGTTGACGGTCAGGGTCTGGTAGTCCTCAATACCGCCCAAGAAGTTCAGCTTGCAGTCCGTCCGAACCTGTGCGGTGCCGGAGGTGGGGGCAGAGCTGGTGATCGTGGGGGCGGCGTTCTCCGCAAAGTAAGCGGTGAAGGTCTGCTCCTGGGCAACCGTGACATAGATTTTTTGCTGACCGATGTGGTTATACGTATTGCCATTATCAGAGGTCAGCGCATAAGGCGCGTCTCCCTCATAGTCCCACTGGAAGAACAGGGCCTTATCGTCGGGGGTGGCAGTCAGCGCGTACTTGCTTGCCCAGACAAAGTAGCCATCCTTGTTCTGGCAGGCGACCAGACTATCGAACACTGCTTCCGCCTTGCCGGGACCATAGGCCTCCGCAGTGACGGTGACCTTGGCGTTCTCGTCATAGGGCAGGGCCTTTTCCATGAGGTCGATGACCTGGACATTCATTTTTGTTGCATTGTAGATCGTAACGGTGCTTTCGTCCACCTCGTCCACGATCTTCAGCTGCACCTGCAGCTGGATCTTACCATCGGTGCCCTGGGGGTTCTCCGGGGTACCGGCAACAGCAGTGGTGTGGAACGCGTTGATGTAGTTGACCTTCTTCTCAATGCCTGCGGGCATTTCCACAGCCTCAGCCCGGGCCATGACCTGAGCGCGGGTATCAGTCATGGATGCGGTCACGCCGGTGGTGAACTTCTCCAGCAGGGTGTCCAGTGTCCATGTTCCGTCGCTGCGATCCTTCAGGGTCAGGGTGCAGCTCTCGCTGTCCACCTGGAATCTGAGTACATTGCTCTCCCATGCCATGTCGGAGACAGCGGTGCCGGTGGGCAGGGTCATGCGGATGTAAGAGCCGCCCTCCCAGCTGTAGGTATAGTCCGTATAGCCCTCGGTGGCGGAGTCATCCGCCGCGGCCTCGGGAACGGTGGTGGGGACGGTCATGCCGGGAACAACATAGGCCCAGTAGCCGGTGCCGTCGTTTTTGGCGGTGTCATAGTGGGTGTAGTTGCCATTGCTGTCCACCATGTGGACGGCAAGGTTCATGCCCGCGCTGGTCTCCGCCAGCGGCATTACTCCTTCCTCAGAGGATGCGTCCCCCTCCGGCTCGTCCGGCAGGGAGGCAGTATCATTCGCCTGTGTCGTGTACGACACAGGCTGAACAGCGCTGTTCAGCTCCGCCGCGATGGCCTGTGCGGGCAGCAGCCCCAGCACCATTACAACGGTGAGCAGCAGAGAAAGCATTCGTTTCTTCATGTTCGTCTCTCCTTGTACAAAAAATATCTATGTCAACCGCGCTGCGGGTAGGGTACGCCCGGCATACAAAAAAGCGGGCGCACAGTGGCACCCGCTTTCGTAAACAAAAAACGGCAGCAGTGCAAGCACTACCGCCTTCCAAATGGCCAAAAAGCGCACCCAGCCGCACGACGCGGACCAGCGGGTGATCGCTCTCTGTAGGTCTTCTGACTCACATGTTCAGGCGTATGCTCATACGCCAGCGCGCGCCCCTCAGCCTTCCCGGTCGAGCCATTACAGCAGCCAGTGACCTGCTTTCGCATCAAGAGTGACGCGCTCCATGCTTACAGCTACTGGATCAAACCAAGGCGGATGAGCCTTGGCCTGAAGCGTGTTCAGGTCTTGCACCTGATTCCCTTGTTCAGCTGAACAAGAATGCGTGTCCTTCCCTATGGGGTCCGGGTCGCGCATGTGCCACAAAAGCCGGAGCGTTATGTAATTGAGCGTCTGCGGTGTTCCCACTCTGACGCACTGTTATCATACCACACCGACAAAAATGTCAAGTGGAATTTTCCGTCACGAGCGGACACCTGCCCTCAAAAAAGCAGACCCGCCCGCCCCCCGGCTTTCGCTGGGGCGCGGGCGGGCATATGAAAGGAGCATAGATCAGGCCGCCGGGAGTGAGCCAGCCAGCGCGGCACACAGCGGCGCAAAGGAGCCGCCATCACCGCTGAGCAGAAAGACCCGGACCTCAGCCACCGGCTCCGCCGCCTTTGCTGTGAGGGTCAGTTCCCCCACCCCGGTGCGCAGGCTTTCCGAAACCGTCTGCAGGGCCACCAGTCTGTTATCAGCGTCATACAGCGCCAGCACGGGGGCCACGGTTTCCACCGTCTCCCCGTCCAGCGCCGCGCTGGCCACATCCACTGCCAGCGTGTATGCCGTCTGTCCGCCGGAGACAGGCTCCGCTAGCAGCTCGTCGATCACAGCGGTGACGGCATCGCCCCGCTGGAGGGCCGCGGGGCGGACATCCACCACCGGCACAGCGGTGCTGTCCCGGTCATAGAGGCGCACCCCGTCAAAGCCCAGCCGGGAGCCATGCTCCCCGCCGGAGAGACGCAGTTTCAGCAGGGTCGTCTCCCCGCCGTAGGGGAAGGCACTGCCCCATGCCACGCTGAGACCCGCATCCGTTCTGGACCAGGTCACGCCGCTGGCGCTGTCAGTGACCTGTACCTCTATGCCGCTGTCCAGTGTCAGCGTGAAATTGCCGCCGCACACCGCATCCCGGCCCTGGAGCACCACGGCGGCCTCCGCCGTGCCGTCCTCCCGCAGCTGGCCGCCCACGACCCACAGCTTGGGATCCCGGTCCGAGGGGGCAGTGATAGCCACGGAGCCGCTGCCCACAGACACGTCCAGCGGCTGGGAGTTTTCGTCATAGACCCGCGCATCGATCAGCTCAACGGCGGACACGCGCTCCTGAGCCGTCACCGTCTGGAGCACCACGCGGCACAGCACACAGGCCGGGATGCGCTCCGCACTGGCGAAACTCACCCGCAGTGTCCCCGGCTCCACCACGTTGTAGGTCAGGCTCACGCCAGCGCCGCCCTCCCCCGCCAGCACCGACTTTACGGCAAAGCAGGTGGGATCGTAGGTCACAGTGAAGCTGCCTCCGGCGCACTCCAGCGCTCCAGCCAGCTCCACCTCCATGCTCACCGCCTGATAGGCAGCGGTGACCCGGTCGGAAAGGCGCAGAGCCACGGTGTCCCGCCCTACGCTGCCCGCCGTGATGTCAGCGGTGGTCAGTTGGCCGTTTTCGTCATACAGGCGGATCCGCTCTGCTGTCAGCACACTGCCGCCCGCCGGGGTATCGGCGGTGACGCGAAAGGTCAGACGACACAGTGCCGCATCCGTCAGGGCGGCGGTGCTGGCAAAGCTCATCCGCACCAGCCCCGCCTCCACCGGATTCACCATGCCGAAGGCCAGCAGGCTGCTGGAGGCGACCAGTTCCAGCTCTGCCGCCGGATAGCGGAGGTCAAAGTTGCCGCTGCATACATCGTCGCCAGTCAGGGACACGGTGACCTCCACCGTCTCCCCTCTTGGCGCGCTAACGCTGGAGATGGTCAGCAGCCCAGCTGCGCGGGCCTGCTGCGGTGCGGCCAGCACCCCCAGAAGGAGCGCCGCCGCCAGCAGCAGGGAATAGAATCGTCTTTTCATGGCGCGCCCCCTCTGTCACAGGCTGTCGACCAGCCCGGCATCGTAGCGCAGAAGGCGGATGGCATCGCCCGCGTCAACAAAGCCGTCGCCGTTGACATCCGCCGCCTTGCGCTGGGCATCATCCAGCTGCATAAGGCCCACTGCGTAGCGCAGGCAGAGCATCGCGTCCGCCGCGTCGGTATGGCCATCGCCGTTGACATCGCCCTTCACGCCCTCAGACACCACCCGAATGGTAATGCTGGCGGTGTGGCCGCCGTCCAGCGTGGTGGCAGTGATCACCGTCTCGCCCACAGCAAGTCCGGTGACAACACCCGTGCGGGACACAGAGGCCACGCCGGGGTCGGAGCTGACCCAGGTGAGGGTCTTTACTGTGGCATCACCGGGTGTAAAATCTACCGTCAGGGTGCTGGCGGCGTTCAGCCGGATCTCCAGCTCCTCCTGGTCAAACCGAATGCTCTCCACCCGCTTGCGCGCGGCCAGCACCGTCACCACGCAGCTGGCGCGGTAGCTGCCCGCACTGGCGGTGATGACGCACACGCCGGGGGCCACGGCAGTGATCCTGCCGGTCTGGTCCACCTGCACCACACCAACACTGGTGGTGCTCCACGTCACGGCGGCGTTGTCCGCATCGGCGGGGGTCACGGCGGCGGTGAGCTGCGCGGCCTCCTCGCCCATGTACAGGGTCAGGTCGTACTGGTCCAGGGACACGCCCGTGACCTTCTTCACCGGCGCGGCGGCGGTGACGGCGATGGTCACGCTGGCGCTGACACCGGAATCGGTGGCGGCGATGATGCTGGCCGTACCCTGGCCCACGGCGGTGACCTTACCAGTGCTGCTGACATACAGGATGCCGCTGTCCGAGCTGCTCCAGGTGATTGGCTCCCGCGCCCCCTCGTTCAGGGCCGCCGTCAACTGCGCGGCGCTGCCCAGGGGCAGGCTCTCCGGCGCGCCGGAGATGGTGACGCTCTCCGCCGCCGTGGGCTCCACCACGTTCACGGTGACGGTCTTATAGATAGCACTGTTATTGTAGAGATAGAACTTCACCGTTGCCGTACCCACGGCTTTGGCAGTGATCTCGCCATAATAGTTGCTATAGTCGGCCACCGAGTTGCTGCTGTTGGTGTAGCCGATCAGCGTCCCCGTGCGGCCGGTGAGGGCGGTATAGGGGGCCAGGCGGGCCTCCGGCTTCCATGTCTCCCCCACCAGCAGGGTCACCTCATCGGCGGCTGTCTCGATAGTCAGGCTCTCCCCCTCCCCCAGCGCCCGGGTAGCGATGTCGCAGCGGACGCGGTAGGGGCGCGAAGCGCTGTACATCCGTACTTTCAGGTAATACACGCCGTCCGCCGGGACGGGCAGGGTGCCACTGCCATTTCTGCCATTGGCAGAGAGCACGGTGCTGCCCTCGTTGTCACACAGATAGAAATCGTCAATATTCTCCCCGTAGCAGCGCACCTCTGTCCCGGCGGCCAGTTGGCCCAGACTGTAGTAGTAGTTAGATCCGTTGTCCTGTCCCTCTGCCCACTGTCCGCTGGTCAGGGGAACGGCGGAGGCGATGGTGGTGCCTGCCGGAACCTCCGCAAGCAGGTCATAGCGGATGGTGCAGCCGGTGGCGTAGCCGGAATATGCTTTGACATAGTACGTCCCCGCCTCCGGCGCGGTCAGAGTCAAGTTATACCCGCTACCAATGGCGCTTGCATTGTCGCCCGCCGTCTCGAAATCCACCTCCCGGTAGACATATGTTTTGGAACTGCTGCTGATCCGCAGAGCGGCGGTCCCCGCCGGTACCTCAATTTTGAACCAGTCGCGGTCGCTACCCGCCGACAGATCAAAACTCTGGGGTACGCCGTCATAGAGGGGGGTGGCGGTATACCGGGTGTCGTTGTTCTCCTCCGCCGTGGCCGCCTCCAGGTCGATGGTGACGGTGCGCAGGTCCTCGCTGACATAGCTGCTGTCACTGGTGAGCTCCAGATAGTAGGTGCCGGGTTGGGTGAACTTATAGCGGAAAGTCTCGTTCGTTGTGCTCAAATAGGAACCATACCAACTTGACAGGCTTCTGTCTAAGTTCTCCGTGCCGTACTCCGCCAGAGTCCCCGCATCCCAGAGCTCATAGCGGGTCACCTTGCCGCTGTCCAGGGTCAGCGCCATGGTCATGTCCGCCTCCGGCACCTCGAAGCGGAACCAGTCCGCATCCGTGGTGCTGGACAGCTGGAAGGAGATGGGCTGGCCGGTCTGCACGGCGGCAGCGGTCAGCCAGGTGTCGTTGCTCTCATAGGGGTCCGCGCCCCCCTCGTCCACCCGCACCCGCAGGGTGGAGCGGGGCGCGGAGTAGTCCCGGCAGTACACCCGCAGGTAGTACACCCCCGTCTGGGAGCAGGAGAACACCCTGGCGTGGCGGATGTTCACTTTGGTCCCGGTGGACAGCGCCGCGCCGCTGGGGTCATAGAGGTCGTAGTAGAACTGGTCGGAGTAGTCGTTGTTCAGGTCGAGGAAGCGCAGGGTGCAGAGCTTCTGGTCCTTCCCCGGGTCCAGAGCCACCTCGAAGCGGAACCAGTCCTCGTCTCCATAGCCGCCCATGGAGAAGGTCTCGTCCGTGCCGATAGGCAGGGCCGTGGCGGTGTCCCTGGTGTCGTTGGACTCGTGCCTGTCGCCGTCCAGCAGCTCCACGCTGATGGTACGGGAGACCAGCGCACTCGAATTCTCCCACAGCCGGATATAGTGCTCCCCGGCCTCTGCGGCGTGGTACAGGAGCGTGCCGTTGTCGGAGATCGTCCACCCCCAGCTGCCTCCAGCACCATCACTGCCCATCGACGGGTAGTAGTTCATATAGAGGCTCTCCCGATTGGCGTAGCTAAAGCCGGAGATTGTGACGGCGATGTCCTGTCCGGGCTTGGTGGTAACGACCTTGAAGTAGTCGTTGTCGCTATAGCCCACAGTGAAGTCCGCCGTGTCGCCGCTGTTCAGAACCGCGGCCGTTTCCATGGTGCTGTTGGGCTCGTTGCTGTCGTTGTCCAGCAGCGTCACCGTCAGGGTGCCGGTATGCAAGCTGTCATTATAATTGTTCAGGCGGATATAGTAGTCCCCCGCCCCTTCAGTCAGATAAACGTTGGAGTAGTCACTCAGCCCTCTGCCGTTGCTGTCATACACCTGGCAGTCCGGCTTCTCCCCGGTGGTCGTGGTCAGCTGCGGAATGATGAACTGCCCGGCTTTGGTGGTGGTGACCTTGAAGTAGGCGCTGTAGCCACGGGCCAGGCTGTAGCTCACCGGCTCACCCACGGTGATGGGCGTGGCCGCCGCCAGCTCCGCCGACAGCGCCCCGGCACGGGTGGGGCAAAGCCCCAGCACCAGTACCAGCGCCAGCATTGCCGCCAGCAGACTTCTCATTCGTTGCTTCATCACATACTGCCCCTTTCAAAAATTACTTTGTCAGAACAGGATCTCCAGAGTCTCTCCCATCGGACAGCTGTCCTTATCCAGACAGAACACCTTCAGGTGCGCGCCTTCGGCGGCGTCGTCAGCGATGGTGATCTTGCTCAGATCCAGGACCGCCGTGCCCTTCGCAGCCGCAGCCGACACGCAGGCCAGCATCTGCCCGTTCCCGCCGTACACCGCCGCCAGCACCTGGGCCACGCCAGCCTCGACAGGTACGCTCAGCTTCTCACCATCCATGCTGTAGCGCTGCTCCGCAAGGGTGAAATCGCTGAAGCTGGTGATCACAAAGATGGCGTAGGTGGTGCCGTCCCTGGTAACGATGCGGGGGAGGATGACCTCCTCCACGGAGCCGTCCTGCTTGTGGTGCAGGATCACCAGGAACTCGGGGTTGATCGTGCTGGGCACGGGGATGGTGATCTGCACCGGCACGGCGAGCTGCTGGTGGCCTGTCTCCACATCCTTCTCCACGTTGCTCAGCTCCATGGAGAAGGTGATGGTATTCTGATACTGCTCGTCGATGACCTCGCCCTTCTCCGCCTTGCCGATTTGCAGCGTGGCGGTGGCATCGTCGGAGGTGTTCAGGTTCGCGCCGATGATGGAGACCTTGTCCGCGTTGATCGTATCCTTCATATCTTCGCTGACGGTGACCCCAGCCTGACCGCCCACCAGCTTCTCCAGCTCGGCGATCTTGTTCACCGTTCCGTTGCTGTTGTTATCACCGGTGTCCGCCGCCATGGCGGTGGACAGGCTGTTGGTGCCAATGCCGGCGACCTCTCTGCGCAGAGCATTGCGGTCTTCCACATCGGTCAGTGTGCCGTTCTCATTGGTATCCGTGTAATCGGTCTTTATGCTGCCCAGGCTCTCCACGACCTGCTCTGTGGTCTTTTCAACCTCCAGCACCGGGCTCAGCTCGGACCAGACGCTGTTGCAGACCTGGGTAATATCCGGGCTGAGAGCGCGGACGCGGAAGGCGTAGTTGCCTGCGCCACTGCGCTCCAGCACATAGTCCTGCAGCTGCTTCTGGTGGCCAGCGAAGGAGCCCCAGCTTGCGCCGATCTCCTCCCAGTCATCTCCGGCCTTCTTCTGGAAGAACCAGACGATCTCAAACTGCCAGGTCGCTCCATCGGCGTTGCTGTCCGTCCAGTGGGCCATGCGGTTATCCTCGTCCCAGTACAGACCCGTGGGCGCGGAGAGATGGGCCTCCGGCTGCGTATAGGTCCACGTGTCGGAGATAGCTACCTCGCTGTCGCAGTAGAGCACATTGTCGCCCTCGGCACACACCTTGAAGTAGTAGGTACCGCTGGGAATGCACCAGTCCTCTGTCAGCTTTTTGTTATACGAATAGCCCTTGGCAAAGCCGAAGCCATCGTCGATATACGTCATCTCATCCTCGCTGCCGTAATCCCAGCTCTGGCTGTCGACCAGCTCGTCGTCCCCATCTTCCACAACGCGATAGACCTCCCAGCTGTACTGGTTCTGCGTCGGCCGGGTGACCTTCGCGCTCAGTGTACCGGGGCGCTCCACAAACTCCGTACTGTAGTTGTATTCCCGGCCCCACGCCAGCTCGGTGGGGGTACCCAGCTGGGTCAGTCCAGCGCTGCGGAGCATGATCCACCCAGCTGTGCCATACGTCGGGAGCTCGTTCTCCATATCCGTGTGGAAGGTCACATGGAGATAAAAATCAGGGAAGGTATCCAGATGCCCGTTGATCGTAAACTGCCAAACGTTGTCGGAATACTTCTCGCTGGTCACGCAGCTCGGCACCTCAGGGGCGTTTCTTTCCTCGGTGAACTCCGCGCTGCTGATGGTGACCCCCTCGGGGAACACGTAGTAGAAGGGCTGGCCGATGGTGTAGCTGGCCCCGGCCTTCATATAGCTCTCCTCTGTCAGCGTGGGCTGGGTGGAAAAGCCCCGCTCCGGCAGGACGCTCTCAATGGCAACGCTGTAGACCACGCCGTCCGTATCCGTGTACACCAGCTTGCCGCTGCCAAAGCCCACAAAGTCAATGCCCCACAGCAGCCCGCCGTTGTTGCCCTGGCAGGAAAGCTCCACCGCGCCTGCGCTGGCCGCGTTGTCGGGGATAAATTGCAGATCATCAAAGGTCTCCAGCGTTGCCACGATCTCATCCTGGCCCGCGCTGTCCCGGTACAGGCTGTAAGGCAGGCTGGTGCCGCAGTCCTTGCTGATCCTGTCGCCGCTGATGGGGAAGGCGGTGTAAGTGGGCTTGGTGTACAGCGGCCGCTCCGCCGTCTCCACCCGGATGGAATACAGCTGCGGCTCGATGTCAGTCGTCGGGCTCATGCTGGGCCAGCTGGGGTCGCCGCACTTAACGGTGATCTCAGTGCCGTCCTCCACGGGGATAGCTGCGGAGCGCTTATACTCGATGTTCCCCACGTAGGCACGGACCTGATAGTTCTTGTTCATGGCGGTGGGTGTCACCACCACCTCGGTGGTACCTGCGGGGACCGTCAGGATGTACCCGTGGGTATCCGGATCAAATGCTGTATCCAGCGTTCCCACGCTGAAGCTCAACGCCTTCAGCCGCTTTTCCGTGCTGCTAAAGTCGCTGCCCAGGTCCGCGCCCAGGCCGGTTCTGGTGTACATCACCCGGATCTCATCGCCGGGCTCCAGCGTACGATCCTCCGCGGAAAAGCTGTTCACGCCCTTGTTGATGAACCAGTCGTTGAGGGTAACCATCCAGCCGGACTGCGGGCCGCCGTTAAACTCGCCGAGGCCATGGATCCTGCTGATATAGCCGTCCTCCGCGCCCCTCTGGGTATAGCCGCTGCTCGTCACCGCATCCGCCACGCAGCTGCCCACCGTGGAATCCGACCACAGCGGCACCTGCTTATCCACCAGGGTGCCGGTCCATTTCGGCTCGAATGTGTCCCCGTTCTCCGTGATGGCTTCTGTGAAGGTGGTGTTCTCCACGATCACATGGACATACCCCAGCTGCTCGCCAGTCTCTGTCTCCCCGGCGTAAGCCGGGAACAGTCCCACGATCAGGCACAGGGTCAGCAAAATACTAACGATTCGTTTCATAGGCTCCTTCCGTTTCTTCAGGCCATGGCCGGACAATTTGTGATTCATGTCAGGATCTCCCGCGCCGCCCCCAGGGGCTGGCCGCTGGCGGCATTGGCGCAGAAGCGTGTGATCCGCCCGGCGGATCGCACCGCCGCAGCATCCAGCTCCGGTGCAGCGTACATCCACGCGCTGCCGCCCCGCGGGATGGCAACACAGGTGCCGCAGGTCAGCAGCCGCCCGTCGCCGGCATAGAGGGCGATGACCATTGCGGCGCCGCTGCCCCCATATGCCTCGCCGCCGGTGACCGCGCCGCCGGACACGGCCCAGCCGCTGTCAAAATACCCGGCGGTGGACAGGGGCGGCGGGGTAAGCTTCATGCCCGCCACGTGGCTGCTTGGCCCGCCAATGAGAAAGTACGAGCGGGTGCTGCAGCTCCCCTGATCGTCAAAGGTGGGGTCGCAGAAATACCACGTCCCGTCCAGCTGCACCGCCGTCCACATGTGGCCGCCGCCCGCAATACCACTGATGGTCAGGCACTCCACACCGCTGCGGCGGCACAGGAGCTGCAGGGCCTTGGCGTAACCCTCGCAGACGGGGGAATACTCCTCCAGCAGCGCCCCCACAGGGCTCCAGGGGAGATCGTTGCTCTCGGCATCCTCGTTGCTGGCGGCATAGTCGTTGTAGGTGTTGTTCTCCGCCAGCCAGTTCTCAAAATACGCCACCCGGGCCACGGCGGGCAGACCGTCAGCTGCGGCCAGAATAGGCTCTATCGCCGCCTCCAGCCGCGCCTGCTGGGCATCCCGCTTCTCCACGGTGTCGCAGCTGGGCAGGGCCACATAAAAGACATAGAGACGGATATAGGCGTTGGTTGCGTCCTGAATGTAGCTGTAGCCCGCGCCGCAGTTAGTGCGGATCCAGAAATACTCGGGGTGGTCGTAGGTAAATGCCTGACAGGCCGCCATAGCCTCGTCCCACACCGCGCGCCACCAGCTCTCGACCGTGTCCCTGGGCACAGTGGCCGTCATCACGTTGCTGACCCGCCACGCCGGTTTATCGTTTATCGTGGTCAGCTGCACGGTATCGCTCTGAAATGCCTGCTCCAAAGTCTGGTAGACGTGCTGCGCGTCGCCGGTGAGCTGCTGGCCGTAGCGGGTATAGCTGCTGTCCCAGGGGGTGTCAGCGGTCAGCATGGGGGCGGACTCATCCCACAGATCCCCGTGCCACTCCTGGCAATACGCCCCGTCCGCTCCGTGGGCGACAGCAGTCAGCGCCAGCAAAAGCACTGCCTGCAGAAGCAGGGTGCGCCATCCTCGTTTCACCCGATCTCCTCCTTCGCTTCCATTACACTTTTATTTTAAAAGTACTGTATACAGAAAAATAAGCACCGCAGGGGAAATTGCCCCTGCGGTGCTGCTTTGGGATCATTTTCTGCTTTGCGCGTCTTTCCGAGGCAAAAAAGTCGCTTGCTTTCTTTGTCGTCTGGAGCTTACTTCACCTGCTCCAGATAGCGCATCAGCATGGTGGCAGTCTGTGCGCGGGTCGCGCCGCCCTGAGGCAGGAGACCGCCATTGATGCCGTTCACAACGCCAGCGCCGCAGGCCCACTGCATGGCAGAGAAGGCCCAATCGCTGATGCAGAGGGCATCGGTGTAGCTGAGGATATTGGTGTTCTCACCCACGCTGACATCAACGCCATTTCTCTGTGCGTAGCGATAGAGCATGGCGGCTAGCTGCTCGCGGGTGATGAGGCCGTTGGGATCGGTGCCGTCGGACACGCCGTTCTCCATAGCCCACTTCCGGGCCACAGCGTACCAGTCGCCGCTGGTAACGGTGGTGTCCACGCCGTCCAGGCGGGCCAGGATGGTCCAGATCATGGCACGGCTGGTGGTCAGGCTGGGCTCGAAGCCCTTGCCGGTGCCGCCCATGAGGCCCAGCTCGGTGACATACTGCACTGCGTCATAGTACCAGTCGCCGGGCTGCACATCGGGGTAGTAGGCGGTGCTGCTCTGCTGCGCCTTGGCGAAGCTGGCGGTCACGTTGACGCTGGTGGCGGGCATGACGAAGCTGAAGCGGCCATTACCCAGATCGGTGAGAGGCAGAGCGCTGCCCATGCGGTCGGTCACGACCAGCTGATGCAGCTCATAGCCCTGGCTGGGGATGGTAGAGATCACAACGGTCTGACCGGCGGGTGCGGTGCTGGTGCTGGCGTTCACGAGGCCGTTGGTGGTGCTGTTCACGTTGATGGCGTTGCCGTAGACAGGAACCACCAGGGACTTGTTGACAACGCTCAGCTTGCCGTTGACCAGCTGGACCGTGTAGTTATCGCCGGCATCGCCGCCGGTGAGGACGATGGCATACTCACCCACCTTGGTCATGTTCACGGCGGAGTCATAGGCGATGGTGGGCTCGGTGACCCAGCTATCACCGAAAACGAAGCCGGAGACGGTGTAGGCGGGGGTGGGGACGGTGCTGCCGACAAAAGCGCTCTGGTCCACAGCCGTCACGGTGAGGGTGCGCTTTTCGATGGTGACGGGGATCTCCACGCTGTCGCTCTTGTAGTCGTCATTCTCAGCGGCGGTGGCCACGATGGTGGCGGTGCCGACCTTCTTGGCGGTGAACTTGCCGTCAGCATAGGTCAGATAGTCCTCGCTGCCGGACTTCACGGCGTAGGTCACGGGGGTCTGTGCGCCGCTGACGGAAACGGTGAACACATCGCCGTAGACCTTTTCAACGGGGTCAGCAGTCAGGGTCTGGGTATTCTTGTCCAGGATAGTGACAAGAATGGTGAAGGTGATGTCGTGGTAGTTCTTGGTCTTGACGGAAATATTCAGAGGATGCTCACCGAGCTTATCATAGCCGCCCAATTCCAGCATCACGCGCTTATTTGCCAGATCGGGCGTTGCGATAACGCCGTCCGCCGGCATAGGCACACTGTACTCCTCTGCGCCGGGAATGGCACTGAGATCAGCATAAATCGTGCTGCCGTACTTGCCGCTGACCTCAGTGTTGTAATAACCAGGCCACGTGACCTTGACGATCTTGACCGTGGTGGTCGTTGTGGCAGCTTCCAGCTTGTAGTTGGAGTTGCTGATGGTCACGGTGACGTTGACAGTCTTGTTGTCGCCAGTGTCAGCATCCGCCATCGTACCGGTGGCGGTGTAGTCCGTGCCGAGGGTCAGGCTCTCGCCGCTCTCAACGCCATCGAAGGTCACGCTCTCGATCTCCACAGCCTTGGTGCCATCGTAGGCACGGGTCTTGGCGGTAACCGTCTTGATGGTCAGCGTCTTGGCGCTGATAGTGGCGGTCAGGCCGGTGGGCTGGGTCAGGGTGTAGTTCCCCGCAGCGGTGCCGGTGAGCTTAAACTCGCCGGTCAGGTTGACGGTCTTGTTGGTGCCAGCGTTCTCGTCCGCAAAGGCGGCGGTCACGTCGGTGCTGTCC
Source organism: uncultured Oscillospiraceae bacterium (assembly GCA_964429705.1). Taxonomy (GTDB): domain Bacteria; phylum Bacillota; class Clostridia; order Oscillospirales; family Oscillospiraceae; genus Pelethomonas. The sequence goes on from CAYSDG010000001.1 coordinate 86,590, forward strand.
AGAGACACGTTGTCGTCGGACACCAGGCCCACCAGCTGGGCATTGGTGCTGTTCAGTGCAGCGGCGGTCGTACCATCGTAGGTCTTGCTGTCGACCGTCAGGCCAGTAACGGTGAGGGTCCTGGTGGCAACGGTGATCTCGACAGAAGCCGTGCCGTAATAGGTCTCGTCCTCATAGGTGGCGGTGATGGTGGCGGTACCAGCGGTCTTGACAGTGACCTTGCCGGTGTTATCAACGGCCAGAATATCTGCATTGCTGCTGCTCCAGCTCCAGCTGCCAACGGTGGCATTCTGGCTGGCCGCAGCGGCGGTCAGGGTGAAGGCCCCATCGCCGTAGGTGACGGTCTCAGGCTTACCGGTGATGGTGACACCGGCATCCTGCTTGTTCACGACATGGATGGTCATGGTCTTCGTGATATCGCCGTACGCAGCGGTCAGGGTATAGCTCTTGGCCTCAGCACCGGCCTTGACGGTCAGAACGCCGGTCGCAGCATCGAAGGCGACCTTATCGTTCGTGCCGGTCAGGCTCAACGTAACACTTGCACCTGGATCAGGCTGCATCTCGATACCGTACTGGTCGAGGAGCGTAGCGGTGTAGGTATAGGTCTTGTCACTGTTGCCGACGGTGGGGATCATAGCGGTCTCAGGGCCGGAAAGGGTGATACTCCTGGGTCTAGCAAAATCACGCTTGACATACAGGGTCTTGCTGTCAGACACGCCACTGCAGGTGGCGGTAAGGGTATATTGGGTATCGGTAAAGTTGACGTGCTTTGCCGTCTCGGGGGTGATGGTGACAGTGCCGGTAGCAGGATCAACGGAAATACCCTCAGGAGCATCGGTCAGGCTCCAGGTGACAGTGCCATCGAAGTCAGCACCGTACTGATCCTTGACCTCGGCGGTAAAGGTTAGCGTAGCGTTGCCTGCGGCAACGGCGGGGACCAGCGCAGAAAAGCAAACACCGTTGATGGTGACAGTGGCAGCCTGCGCCGCACTGCGCTTGACGATCAGAGTGGTCTTAGCCTTCACGTCCTCGGCAGCCTTGGCGGTGATGGTGAAGTCCTGGCTGTCAGTAATGTCATTCTTCGCATCCTCGGTGATGGTGACAGTGCCGTTCTCAGAGTTAATGGACACGCCAGCTTTCTCAGGAGAGATGCTCCAGTTGACAGAGGGGTTCGTCATCACATCACCGTACTGGTCCTTGACCGTGGCGGTGTAGGTAGTGGTGACATTCTCGCCGGTGGGGATCTCCATGATCACAGCGCCGCCGGAGATGGCGATCTCCTTGGCCTCAGCAGTGGCACGACCGACAGTCAGGGTGGCGGACTTGGCATCACCCTGAGACTTGCCAGCAACGGGGGTGGCGGTGACGGTGTAGCTGCCAGCCTTGGCCTTGGCGGCCACGGTGATCTTGCCGTCCTCAGCAATGCTCACACCCTGGCCAGCGGGTGCAACGCTCCACGCCACACCGGCGGTGATGTTGGTACCCTTGGCGGAGGTGGCGGTGGCCTGCACAGACTGCTCATCTGTACCATTCACCGTCACGGTGGCATTTGCCAGCGCAACAGTGCTCAGAGTGGGGGTAACACCGGTAACGGAGAGGGTATTAGTCGCTGTAATATCGGTCGCTACAGCCGCAGTATCAACATTGTGGACAGCATTGTTTGCGGTGGTATCAAAGCCAAACTTCAGTTCTGTACTCTCAGCATCATTCGCGACCTTGAGGGCGATTTGACAAAATTCTGTTGTACTATTCTTTTTGACACTCACACCAGCGGCAGAGGCCAGTGTCAATTTAATCAATCCCGGAGTATTTGCTCCATTGGCGCTTGTAGAATCTGAAACAAGGACCTTACTCCAGCTTTTCCAGAAGGGACCAATCTCGTCCTCTTCGGCCGCCGTATCCACATAGGGAGACAAAACGGTGGCATCATACGTCAGATACGCTTCATACGAACCGACAGAAATTTTGCTGCTCGTATTGTTTTTCAGAGCAAATGTCAAAACGATCACATCGCCAGCATTTGCAGAAGTGACCTGATTGGCTTCGATCGCATGAGCTGTTTCATTGTATTTCTGTATCTTGCTAATATCAAAGGATAAGTCCTTCTCCTCAGCATAGGCTGTGATACCCATACAACTGAACAGCATTATCATCGCTAGAATCAGCGACAAGATTTTTTCACATTTCTTACATTTCATACCCTAAGTTCCTCACTTCATCATGAAACCAGACTTTTCGGACACGCTTTAATCAAGTCCTGCAACTTTTCTCAAAATAAGCAATGCATCGACAGCTTCAACAACACCGTTTTGGTTCATATCAGCCGCAAGAGTCTGCGTACCTGTCAGCTGATCCAACCCCGCAACGGCGCGCAGGACATACAGCGCATCGACCGCTTCGATCGTAGTATTCCCGCTTACATCTCCCAGCGTATAGGGCTGGTAGTAGCTGAACTCCGCGGCGGGACCGGTGGTAAAGGTCCTGTCCCCGCCCAGGATGTACACCTTGTAGCTGCCCTTGGTCAGGGCGCTGGGGTAGGCGGTGAAGTTGATGCTTCCATCAGCATTTGCCGCCTTCTGGTCGATGTAGACGATGCTGTCAGCGGTGACGGTGGTGGCATCGCCCTTCAGCACCAGCAGCAGATACTGGCTGCCGCTGTTCAGGCCCTTGGCGCTGACCTCAAACTTCACCGCGTCGGCGTAGTAGGTGCCGTAGCCCTCGACCTCCGCACCAGCGGTATCAGGCGTGACCGTGATGTTTTCTTTCGGCTTGATGCCATAGATGCCCGCCTTTGCCGGTTCATCCGCTGCCAGCGCGCTCACACACAGCGCCGCCGTCAACAGGGCCGCCAGCAGGAGCGAACGCAACAGTTTCTTCATATTTCTCCTCCTTATTGTATTATTTTGCATTTTAATTACGCACTGTATCGAACCAGGATCGCTGCGATCTGGGCGCGGGTGGCCGTTCCGTTGGGACTGACCGTGGTGTCGCTGGTGCCGTTGATCACGCCGTTGTAGATCCCCCAGTACACCGCGCTCTTCGCCCAGCCAGCGATGCTGCCGCTGTCGGCATACTGGCTGTCATAGACCTGGGTGAGCAGCAGCTCCATGCCGCTCTGCCCGCCGCTGTAGCGGAAGAGGACCGTGACGGCCTCCTGTCGGGTGAGCTTACCGTCGGGGGAAAAGTTGGTGTCGCTGGTACCCTTGACATAGCCCTGCTCCGCCGCCCAGCTCACCGCGTCGCGATACCATGCGTTCGCCGGGACATCAGTAAAGGCCGCTGGGGTACTGGCTGCGGGCTTGCCCGCCATGCGCCACAGCATAGTGACGAACTCGGCGCGGGTCAGCTCCCGGTCGGGGGCGAAGGTGCCGTCCCCAAGGCCAGTGACATAGCCCAGGGCCGCTGCCTGCTCCACCGCGCTGTAGGCCCAGTGGGCCGGAGGCACATCAGTGAAGCTCTGAGCAGGGGCATCCGCCGCGCCGGGCTTGGTCTGCACCGGCTGCTGGCTCTGACCGGGCTTCTGGCTCTGGTCAGGCTTCTGGGTCTGTCCGGAGCTGGCTGTGGGGATGTTGGTGGCGATGGTCGCGCCGTCAGCACCGCTGAAGACACCGTCCTTCAGGGTAAAGGACGCGTCACCGCTTTTCAGCACCCGGAAGGTGAAAACGCCGATAGTCCCGTCGCCCGTGGCGGGGGTGATGGTGGCCGCAGCCACAATGGCTCCGCTGGACGCACTGGGGTTGGCCGCCGACAGGGTGCCGGACAGTACATCGCCCACCTGGGCGCTCTCACAGCTGACCAGCTGGCTGTCAAAGGCCAGGGTGTACTGTGCCGCGCACAGGCCGGGGTTGCCGGTGATCTCCACCGTGACGGTGAAGTTCTCCCCCACCGCCGGGAGCGTATCCGGCGCGTCGATGCGCAGCGTTGCCCCCGCCGCCAGAGCCGACAGCGACAGCATTGCAGCCGTCAGTAAGGTCAGCAGGAGCAGGTGGGCAAATTTTTTCAGTCTCTGCATTTTCCGCCTCCTTTAATTACAGCAGGTTCCTGCGTAATTTGCCGGAGCGCATACTCCAGCAATTATTTGTTATTGATTATACATCCGTCCGGCAAATTCGTCAATCTGTTACACCCAGATTTTTCCAATTTCAGCGCGACTCACGCCGTATTTGGGCAAAGGAGGAGCGCCCTTTTAACATGGCGAATATCCCCCGAGCTTTCAGCCCGGGGGATATTTTTTAAGAAGGCATTCTGCCGCTTTTGATGACTGTCCGCTTACTGTGCCACGTTCACGATGAACCGCTGCAGAATAGCGGCCACCTGGGCGCGAGTCGCGGGAGCGGCGGGAGCCAGCTGGCCATCGCTGCCCTGGATCAGGCCCATGGCCACAGCCCACTGCATTGCCTCCTGCGCCCAGCCGGAGACACTGGATGCATCGGAGAAGCTGCTCAGGCTGATGCGGGCGCTGGTGCTCCAGCCCTTGCTCTGGGCATAGCGGTAGAGCATGGCTGCCAGCTGCTCATGGGTGATCTCGCCGGTCATATCCGTACCGTCGGAGATGCCGTTTTCCATTGCCCACTGGCGGCCAGCCTCATACCAGCTGCTGCCAGTGTTGGTGTTCACACCCTCCAGGCGGGCCAGGATGGTAACGATCATGCCGCGGGTGGTGTTGGCGTTGGGAGAAAAGGTGCTGCTGCTGGTACCGTTCATCAGGCCCTTCTCGCAGATGTACTGCACGCTCTGGGCAAACCAGTCGCGCTGGTCAACATCGCTGAAACCAGCGACATGCTTCACAGGATCAGCGGGCTTCGCAGGCTCGGAGGGCTTGCTGGGAGTACTGGGAGTGCTGGGCTTAGCGGAGGTGGAGGGAACGGTGACATCCTTGAAAGCACCCTCCACGGTAACGACCTGATCCTCCTGGATGTTGGTGATGGTATACACACCATTCACCCCGGTCAGCTCCACGCCGTTGGCCTTCACAGCAAAGTTTCTGCCCTCGCGATAATCCTGGTCAAGGGTTACGGTGAAGCTGTAGCTGTCGCCGCGGGCCAGGGGGGAGACAGCGCCTGCCGCAGGAGCCACCGTGCAGCCGGTGACCTCAGTGGGCAGAGTGACGCTGAAGCGTGCGACGGGGATCACGATGTCGGGAAGCGTGCCAAAATATGCCTCTCTGCCGACCAGCGTTGCCCGGCCAGAGACCGCGTCGGCATTACCATTAATCGTACGGTGATCGCCGAACTGCATGCAGTATGCATTGGATACGGCGATCATCGCGCCACCTCTCAGGGTATAGGTGTCGCCGGTATAGTCGGCGGGGATCGTCAGCTTGTCGCCAAAGCTGTATGTCACATCCACAGTGCTCCAATTGGAGAGTTTTTCACTTCTGACCACGGCGCTGGTGATCTTCTGGGCAGTTGCGTTGGAGGCAATATTGTAGACACCAATGCCGCCGCCGACGATGCTGCCCACCAATGTGCCGTCAGGAGCCGTGTAAACAGCACCAGCCGTGCCGTTGTAGACAGCGCCCAGCTTGTTAGCGGGATGATAGAGGGTGGAGAAGGTGATGGTGAGCTCATCGCCGGGCTTCACAGGCTCACCATTGTTAATGGTGACGGAAACATGCTTGGCGGTGATGACCTGATACTCAGCCTTGCCGTCCTTCTCCAGCTTGACGATGTTGCGGCCCTCCTTCAGAGGCACAGTGAAGCTGCCGTCACCATTGGCGGCAACAGCCTGAAAGCCGTTGAAAGTCATCTTGTCCGTCACAGTGGGCAGCGCCACGGAGACGGTCACGCCCGCAGTACCGGGAGTGAAGGTGTAGGAGCCGGTGTCGCCCAGGAAGTAGATTACATCCAGTTCCGCATCCAGCGCGTCTCCGGCCAGATTGGAGTTGTTATAATTTCTGCCTTCCTCGGTGTTGATGGTCATGCCCGTGACGATGTCGCTGCTGCCGGTGCCGACAGAAACAACGAACACACCGGTGTTCTCAGGCCAGATTGCACCGAAGAACTCGTCGCCATCGGTGAACTCATAGGTCATGGCATCGTAGGTCACCAGAACGATAGCGGTACCGCTGCCAACTGCCGTCAGCAGTCCGCTGTCGCTGACCGTGACAACGCTGTCGGAGATCTGTCCATTTTCATCCAGAACGGTATAGTGATAGTCCGGCTCGACAAAGGCATTGGCCATATAGCTATTGTCCTTGATCGCCTGCCAGTTGCGCAGGGGATACAGCTGTCTGGTGCTGTTCACGCTCATGTTCAGATAGCCCTTGGCGTTGACATTCAGAAACACATCCGCAACATTGCAGCCGCTGTTGGAGGTCAGGTCCCGATCCAGCGTCTTGGCGGTCTTCCCGGCGGGGTGGAGCTGACTGTCGGTCACCGTCACATCCACGCGCTTGTTCCTTGCCTTCGTGAAGAAACCGACATAGGTAACGCCGTCCTCTGCCGTCACGCGGTAAATATGTCCAACATTGCCCTTTGGCTCATAATAATATGTGACCGTACCATCCGCGTTTTCCACAAACTTCGCCACAGTGAGTGCCGAAAGCCCGGACTCATAGTAGTACTTGACAGAACTGACGCTCTTATAGCTCAGCTCCACCTGTGCGTCTGCGGGAACGGTGATGCCGATCTCGGGGAAATACTCCTTGAAGAGCACCGTAACGGTGGCGCCGCCGGAGGGCATGGTGAAGGTGCCGTTGGTGACGGTGACAGGGCTGCCGTCAGCGGCCGTGACAGTGATGCTCTCCAGCACGTATTCTGCCGCGGGGGTAGCGGTGATGGTGATCGTCGTGCCGCAGGCAGCCTCGCTGTGAGAGACAAGGACAGTGCCGTTGGCAGCTTCGCTCACGGTGACCGCATAGCGGTTCAGAGGCTCCACAGTTTCCCGCTGCGTCAGGCCGCAGCCATTCTGGCAGGTGCGCACGATGGCGCCGGGGGTGTCCGCGCCGGGAGCGGGATCATAGGCGCAGTACGCGCAGGTGGTGGTGGCGGGATGGTTGCAGTAGCGATGCTCCTTCACACCAGTCTGCCACACCAGAGCGGGATAATCACCGCAGATGTGCTTGAAATAAGTGGTGTCCAGGTCGGCAGTCTTCAGCTCCGCCTCCGTGCAGGCAGTGCCGTAGGTATCGGTGCCGCAGGAGGACAGATAGTAAAGCTTGGAGTCGTTGATATTCTTGGCTGCACCGAACAGGGCGTTGGTGTTGTCCGTGCCGGTCACCGCGCCGGTGCTGTAGCAGCTGCTGACAGTGATCTTGTTATTGGAACCATTGCCTTTCGCCTGGCCCAGCAGACCGCCCACATAGCTTTCGCCGATGATATTTCCAACATTGCAGAAGCCGATCACAGAGGACTTCTTGTCATCGTTGTTGCCTACGATGCCGCCGACATATTTGGTGCCGCTGACAGCGCCGGCGTTGTAGCAGCCGATGACTTTAAAATCCTTTTTGCCATTGCTGCCCACAATACCGCCCACAGAGTTGCCGGTGCAGATGACGCTGCCGTAGTTGGCACAGTTTTGGATGCAGACTTTGCTGTCATAGCAATAGCCGATGATGCCGCCGGCATGGATATCCTTGCCGGGATTGCTGGCAGTAATGTTGGCATAGTTGACGCAGTTCTCGATGGTGCCGCCGTTAGCAAAGCCCGCGATGCCGCCCACTCTGGTAGCGCCATCGCCGCCGTTGACAACGCCGTGCACGCTCAGGTTAGCGATGCGGGAATTGGTGCTGATGGCGCCGATCAGGCCGTACTTTGCGTTCAGACCCGTAACGCTGTGGCCCTGGCCGTCCAGGACAAAGCTCTTGCCGTTGCCGCTGTTTGTCGTCGCCACCCAGGCGTGGTTGCCCAGGTCGATGTCATCGGTCAGAACACCGCTGACAGGCTGCGTCTCCGTGATGTAGTAGTCCACGAACCAGGCCAGCTTCGCACCGGTGTTGATCTGGTAAACGTCACCAACCTGATCAGGTTTGTCTTTGCTCACGCCGTCCCAGGCGGAATCAGTCGCCATGGCGACTGGCAGCATCCCCAGCACCATCACGATGGTGAACAGCAGGGTAAGCATTCGTTTTTTCATGATCATCTCTCCTTACGATTAAATATCTATGTCAACCGCTTTGCGGATGGGTACGCCCGGCATGTAAAAAAGCGGGCGCACCATGGCACCCGCTTTCGTAAACAAAAAACGGCAGCAGTGCAAGCACTACCGCCTTCCAAATGGCCAAAAAGCGCACCCAGCCGCACGACGCGGACCAGCGGGTGATCGCTCTCTGTAGGTCTTCTGACTCACATGTTCAGGCGTATGCTCATACGCCAGCGCGCGCCCCTCAGCCTTCCCGGTCGAGCCATTACAGCAGCCAGTGACCTGCTTTCGCATCAAGAGTGACGCGCTCCATGCTTACAGCTACTGGATCAAACCAAGGCGGATGAGCCTTGGCCTGAAGCGTGTTCAGGTCTTGCACCTGATTCCCTTGTTCAGCTGAACAAGAATGCGTGTCCTTCCCTATGGGGTCCGGATCGCGCATGTGCCACAAAAGCCGGAGCGTTATCAAATTGTAGCGCCTGCGGTGTTCCCACCCTGACGCACTGCTATCATATCATACCAGCGAAAATTGTCAAGCAGGATTTTCCCCGGATCCAGCAAAAAAAGCCCGCGCCGGACGGCGCGGGCTTTCTCTGTCATTGGGATGTGATCTTACTTGACTGCGCGCCACAGGAAGGTGGTGAACTGGCCCCGGGTGCAGTCTGCCTTGGGCATGATCTGGTTGCCACTGCCCTGCAGGATGCCCTGGCCAATGGCCCAGTTCATAGCTGCCGTGGCGTAGGGGGAGACGGAGGAGGCGTCAGCGAAGCTGGAGACCAGCTCCTGCAGCGTCACAGCGTCCATTCCCTGAGAGGCGGCGTAGCGGAACAGGAAGGCCACCGCCTGCTCGCGGGTAACATTGGCGTTGGGATCGAAGGTGGTGGTGCTGGTACCGGTGGTGATACCCTGCTCCACAGCCCAGGCAACAGCCTTGGCGTAGTAGGTGTTGGCGCTGACATCCTTGAAGCTGACGCTTGCGCTTTCCGCAGCGGGCTCGCCAGCGGCGCGCCACAGGAAGGTGACGGCCTGTGCCCGGGTAACAAGTGCGTCAGGAGCGAAGGTAGTAGCGGTAGCACCGGTGGTGATGCCGTTCTCCACGGCCCAGGCAACGGCATCGGCGTAGTAGGCGTTGGCGTCCACGTCGGTGAAGGCCACCCAGTCGCCGTAGCTCTCGTCGGTGAGCATGGAGGAGAACAGGAAGTTGCTGATGTAGCCGTACTCATCTCTCTGGTGCAGCTTGTGGGTCAGAGAGTTGGCGAAGATGGCGATCTCCATGCCGTTCTGCTCGTAGCTGAAGGCCTGGACGGAGCCGTTCATGTATGCCTTGAAGTTGGCTGCCCGCTGTGCGGTGTTGGTGGGAACAAAGCCCTCAGTGGGGGTCTTGGTGCTGTCGGTCTTCATCAGGACGGTAGCTTTGGCGGGCACCTTGGAAAAGAAGCCCAGATCGTTGGAGTAGCCGCTGGAGTGGCCGTAGGCGTAAACGACATCGTCGCCGTCCAGAACGAAGCTGGCGTTGACCAGAGTCTTATTGGGATAGGTAACGGGGGTCAGGCAGTCCATCGCGCCGTTCAGGGTGGTGCGCTCCACGCCGGGGATCAGGTCGATGGCAGCCGTTCCGCCGTAACCCATGTAGGGCAGGCCGTTCTTCACGGCGGCCTTGGCATCGGCGCTCAGGCCGCTGCAGCCGACCACAGCGTCAGCGTTCTTCAGGCTGTCGGTGGTGGCAAAGCCCATCATCTCCATGGCAGCCATGTCGTAGTTCCAGCCGAAGCTGTCGCCGATCTGAGTGGTGTACAGGAAGCCCTCGGTGTTCTCCTCAGGCGTGCCGGGGATGTAAACGGTGGGGGACTTGGCGATGACCTGAGCGGGGATACCCTCGCCGGTCACGCCGGTGGCAGTGAGAACATAGCTGTCCTTCACAGTGAGGAAATCGGCATAGGAGCAGATGAAGTCGCCCATGTACTTGCCGCCGGTCACCATGCCCACGGTCTTGCCAGCCTTCAGCAGGGCGTTGACAGCGGCGGTGGAGTCCTCGGAGGCGTTGGAGATCACAACATGCTCATCAGTCACGCCGGTGAACACGGTGGTCACGGTCTTGACATAGGCCAGGGCGGCGGTGTGGTCCATCGCCTTGCCGCAGACGGCAGAGATAGTCTCATAGGCAGCAGGCTCGGCCACGGTGACCATGTCGAAGCCACGGGTCTCGTTGAAGGTGGTGATACCCTCGGAGTAGAGGATGGTCCAGTTGTTGATGAGGGTGCCGTCGTACAGCGCACCGTTGGCAACGGAGCGCTTGGCCTGATACATGGAGACGATCATGGTACCGGCGGGATAGGTCTCGCCGTCATAGGTGAAGGGCTTCTCGGTGACGCAGACCTTCACATCGTTGCGGGCGAGCCACTCCATCATGTCGGCAGCGGCCTGCAGATTGGTCTGATGCTCGGCATCCAGGGGAATGATGTAGCACTCGGGATAGAAGTTGCCGTTCTGGCCCTCGCCATCGTACTCAGGGCGGAAAATATCCATCTCTGCGCCCTCCACGTCGTACTGGTCGCACAGCCACTGGCCGACCAGCTCATAGGCATCGGAGTTGTAGTTGTTCACGCCGCGCTGGAAGATGCTCACCTGAGACTTCAGATAGGAGAGCTTCTCCTCGGCCACGTAACCGGCCTGGCCCAGGATGCCGTACTGCACGGCCTGTGCGGTATCATCGCAGTATGCGGGCAGCTCAACGGTGTAGGCTACGGTGCCGTGGAGCATAGCGAACTGGGGGGTGTAGCTAGTGGACATATCGTCCCAAGGATCGTACCAGTAGGTCTCGTCACCATTGCCGGTGTAAGAGAGGTAGTCGCGCTGGGGGATGACATAGCTGTTGTAGCCGTCGTTATTGGCCACCGCGCCGATGCCCAGGGCCTCGCCGCCGGAGATCAGATGCTCCGCCAGCAGATCGTACTCGAAGTTAGGCTCGTGGGGAGGATCGCAGGGCTCGCACTGGAAGCCGGAGACCCGGCCATGGAACTCCGCAAAGGTCACGGGGTTATAGGTGCCGATGACCTGCTGCATGTTGGCAGTCTCGCTGGAGGTCTGGAAGGAGTTGTCGCGGTTCAGGTCATAGCCGCCGGAGGAGTGTCTGGTCAGATAGGTACGGCCATCCACATTCTCCTCGGGGACCAGGATGAAGAACACATCCTTCAGCAGCTCGTTCTTGACATTGATGGTGTGGTTCTCGATGGTATAGTACTTCTCCAGATCCACCTGGCCGGACACGCCGCCGTTGTCAGCGGTGATGTAGCCCAGGTAGCTGGCGGTATCCTTCACCAGGTCGGGGACAGCCACGCTGCCGGCCTCGCCGGTGGGACCCATCTCAGCGGCCAGCTCCGCCTCACCTGCGGCAGTGAAGCCGGTGAGCATATCGTAGGAGATGGTCTTCTCGCTGACGATCATCTTGGCAAACTGGAGCACGCCGTCAGCTGCGGCAGTCTCGTTGGAGTGGACATTGGAATAGAGCACGGGGACGCGGATGTTGTTGAGCTTACCGGCCTCGATCTGGGCCAGCACGGTGTCGGGATCGGTCTCAGCCTGCTCAGTGAGCTTCAGCCAGTTGTCCACGCTGGACTTGCTGTCGGCCACAATCAGATAGGGCATGTCACGTCCGGCGGTGGACTGACCCATGGACAGCTGCTTGACATACAGGCCGTTCTTGGTGCCGGTCTTTTCGATCTCATCCAGCTCGGTGTAGATCTCCCACATGGTGTTGAAGGTCTCATAGGGAGCAACCTTCACAGGAGCGGAGCCAAGGTCCTTGCCGCTGTTCTTTGCCACCAGGTCAAAGTAGCCGCACAGGTCGATGAAGTAGCCGCCGTCGGTGTGAGGAACACTGTAGTCCTCATAGGGGTCACCCATCTTCCAGCCGTCATCGTAGTACCAGTCGGCAGAATAGAAGTAATTGTTCACGTGGAAGCTGGCCTCCAGCATCACGTGACCGGCGTTCTCCGCCGCGGTCAGCTGGATGTTGGTGAACTGTGCGCTGCCGCTCTCAGTGAGCCACTCGGTGAGAGCGCCGCCCTCGTAGGCGTAGGGGAACAGTTCCTCGTTGACATAGGGGCGGCTCTCATCCCGCTCCAGTGCCAGCGTCACAGTTCCGGCGGTGATGGCGCCGGCCAGTTCCGCCTTGCTCATGCCCTGCACGGGGATAGAGACGGACACATCCTGGCCGCCCTCGTCGGTGACCAGGGTGATGACCTCGTCCACCGCAAATTTGGTCCCCAGCAGGGGGTCGTCCTTAGGATTCATCTCCTGGATGCTGACCGCGCCCGCACTGGTCACCGCCATGGACAGCGCCATGGTCAACGCCAGCAGAAGCGCGAGGGCCTTGTGGGCCAGCGAATGCGAATAATGTTTCATGCTTTTTCTCCTCCTGTAATTGTTCCCCCGTTCCACCGGGGCTTTGGTTTGTTGATACTGAGTATATATCATAAATTATGCTTCGTCAAGTGTATATTTATTCGAATCAGCACAAAATTTTTTGCCCGCTGCCGGGCATACCCTGTCTTTCCCTACAAAAAGCGCTCCAACAGCGGCTTTTTGACAAAACCAAAAGGGCGCCCAGGCGGTCTTGAGACCTGGACGCCCTCTTGGTTTTCATATAGCCCAACTGAAGAGAGATGAATATTTGTTTCCGGCCTGCCGCCCCATCGGCCAGCCAGTGAAACACAAATGAAAAACGCTCCGCCGGGTGCGGAGCGCTAAAAAAGCCCTGCTGCACTTGCAGCAAGGCCGAAACAACGAACATGGCGCTTCCGGTTTCGGCAGAATGCTGTCAGCCGCCACGTATCTGACTTACCCGCACAGGCGGGATCACAGTGACCGACTCGCGGGGCATCTCACCCCATTCCGTTTGCCGGGAGCCCCGGCTACGGCTGACATCTCTATCAACTTGACATCCCTACCTTACCACATTTCCCTTCTCTTGTAAAGCGAAATCCAAGATTTTCCGGGCGAAAAATTTTTTGGCAGATCCGCTACTTTCCTCTTGCAATCACCGATTTTCTGTGGTATAGTGTAAGCGAAAAAGGAAATACTTGCGCAAGCTCGTTCGCATGGGATACCATAGGCGGAATGGGGTGAGATGCCCCGCGAGTCGGTCACTGTGATACCATCAATCGATGGGTAAGTCAGATACGCTGAGAACACTTGCGGGCTCCTGCCGTCACCGGGCTGCTGTTACAAATGTAGTAATGAATGTGTTGCTGCGTCTGCATCTGGTGTGCGGACGCAGTTTTTGTTTTCCCTTTTCCCTACCTTTGAAAAGACAGGCCCTTCCAGCCTCTCTTTTATCGGCGCGGTCGGGACAGCGCGCCGATGTACCTCATCTTCATTTTCATAGTCTTTTTTTCGTCTCGCACCCTCTCAACCGTTCCATGATATCCTTGATACTCCACTGTCCCGCCTTACACATCTCGGTGAAATTCCGAACGGGCGTCCAGCACCAGGCCCGCCGTGACAGTCGGCCTCCGTTTCTCACACTCCGGCGCAACCCCCGCGCCTAAACGCCCAAACGACAGAGCTCCCCAACGGGAGCTCTGCCGTTTTTTTGCGGTTTATGGAGTTTTTCTTCTCCGCGCAGCCAGCTTCTCCCAGGGCAGCAGCAGCGCAAAGCCCGCCAGCGCCCCGGCTGCCGCCAGGGGGCGGCAGTATACATAGCGCTGGTAAATGCCTCCTTCCCCTACCGCCGGGACCGGCGTAGGGTCAATAGGCAGGCCGTAGGCCGTGGCAATGCTCTTGATATTCAGCAGATGGATCACAGGTGTGCCGTCCCGCAGGAAGAGCTGCACCAGTCCCGTGGAGCGGTCCTTCTCCGACAGCTCCGTTAAGATCCCGCCGTCAGCGTGGACGATCACGCTGCTGTCGCCAAAGGACGGGTCGTTGCCCCCCACATTGACGAAGCAGCGAATATCCCCGTAGTCCCGGTACATCTGGTACCGCGCCCGGACGTTGTCCAGCAGATCCTCGTTGTAGTACAGCTCATAGCCGTAACCCTCCAGGCGGGAGATGATCTCCGACACTGTCGCCGGGGCCATTTCCTTGCCCACATCCTCCATGCCGCCAATAGAGAACCAGCGGCTGCGGTGGCGCAGAAACCCCTGCTCCCAGAGGTACTGCTCCATGTCCAGATAGGTCAGTTCCGGGTCATTGGCCCCGTGGGTGGATGAGCCGAAGGAGGTGATGAGCAGCGGGTCCAGCTCCAGCTGATCCACAGCGCACATCACCGCAATATTCAGCGCCGGGAAGGAGCCAGAGCAGTTGATGGCCACCTTGTCGCCCCGCTCCAGCCCCAGCTCACAGAGCATATCCACCACGACCGCTGCCATATTGGGATTGGTAGAGGTCCGCTTGGCCTCCAGATTCCCCAGCGTAGTGGTGATGGCGGAGTAGTCCTTGCCGACCACGCCGGTGTTGTTGATGTCCCCGGACAAATCGATAGAGACACCCAGTTCCTCCTTCCGGCGGTGTACCGCCCGGATGCACGCCGCCGTGGCCTCCGCTGCCGCCAGCTTATCCTCATAGTTTTCCGCAGGCAGGCTGGTCCGCGTGGCAAAGACCAGCGCCATATCCAGGCTCAGTACCAGCAGCGCCGCCAGTACCGCCATAAATTTCTTCTTCATAGGCCACCTACAGCAGCGCGATCTGCAGCAGCTTGACCAGCAGCACTACCACAGCCAGTGCGCCCAGCGTCTTGCAAACGCCCTGCCGCTCCATCTGCCGCCCCAGAATACCGGGTACCAGATAGCCGATGGTCATAGAGAGGTGGTAAAACATATAGGAGTCGCCAAAATAGAGGTAGGTGAAGAGGATCTTCTCCAAAATACCCACCATGATATAGAGCGCAAACTTCCGCCGCCCATAGAGCAGCGTAAAGCGGGACAGCAGCCGGATGATCCCCACCGAGAGCAGGGCCGACACCACCGTTGCCGTTACCTTTACCGGGTCGTCCAGATACAGCGCAAAGTAAAAGGGTACGATCACGCCGCCTGGCAGCAGATTTGTCAGCTCCGTAAAGATCAGGCTAACTGCCAGAGACAGCACCGCCAGCTCATTCATTGCCGCTCACCTCCTCAAAATGTTGGATCATCTCATAGGCCTGACCCTTGATATTGCCGATTCCCACCAGGGGTCTGCCCTCCGCCAGGCGCAGGGCCTCCTGCCAGCTTTTGACCGACTGCACCTCCGTTACGCCGCTCTGCCGCAGCAGACGGCAGGCCAGCGGCCGCGCCTCACCCATCACCAGCACCTTCTCATAGCGCGCCTCCGGGAAGAAATGCCGCGCAAAAAGCAGCACCCGGTCCGGGCGGTCGGAGCGGTTATTGTACAGGAGTACCGGGCGCTCCTTCCCCGGCAGCCCCCGCTCCAGAAGCATCGCCGTGGACTGCGGATCGTTGGCCGAAAACAGGTTCAGGAAGGTCCCCTCCGCCGTTCGGTAGCACTTCTGGCCGCCAAAGTCCATCTGATATGCCTCCATATGCTCCCTGAAGCTCTTCGAAGGCACTCCCAGTTCCTCACCCACAGCGCAGGCGATAGCCTCGTTCTCACCGTCGGCAAAGCCGCCCGGTCGGCAAAGCACCGCCCGGGACCGCTGGGCCGCGCAGCGCTCCTGAAAGAAGGGATAAAACGCCTCGTCCGCCGTAAACAGGACACCGTCCTCCGGAATGGTGCCGGACAGGCTCTCTGCCAGTTCCTCCAGCGTCTCGCCCATCTCAAACATATGGTCATATCGCACGTTGGTGATCACGTTCAGCTTTCCACGGACGATCTCCCGCTGGGAAAACTGCTGCAGCTCTGGCTGCACCGCCATGCACTCCAGGATCAGGACCTCCGCTCCCTCCCGGCGGGCCCGGCGGATCATTGCCAGCTGCTCCCGAATATTGGATGGGCTTCGCCGCATGATCTCGTGCTCAACGCCCTGGGTATCAATATAGCAGGGTGTGGAACCGGTGGTCTTGGTAAACACCCGGAAGCCTGCCCCCCGCAGGTGGGCGTCGATCATCCGGCAGACACTGGTCTTGCCCCGGATGCCGTTGACATGGATCACACATCGGAACGACGCCAGCGCCCGCTCATTTTCCCGCCGCTCCCATATGAGAAACAGCAAATAGCCCGCCGTCAGCAGCAAAGCGGCATACAGCATACAGGCCCCTCCTTTTTAAACGGTTTCAGATACCGGCAAAAGCCCTCTGCCCAAAGGCAGAGGGCTTTTGCGGCTGTAAGCCAGGGATCAATCGTAATAGACGCGGTCAGCGGGGGCGGTATTGGGGTTATGATAGTA
>CAYSDG010000002.1:0-72783 GCA_964429705.1 uncultured Oscillospiraceae bacterium
ATGCCCTTGGGCAGATAGAAGGGGAAACCGGGGGCTTCGTCCCGGAAGGTGAACAGACCCAGCTCCTTGCCCAGCTTCCGGTGATCCCGGCGCTTGGCCTCCTCGATGCGCTCCAGATACGCGTCCAGCTCATCCTTCTTGGGGAAGGCGATGCCGTAGATCCGCTGGAGGGTCTCCCGGTTGGAGTCGCCCCGCCAGTAGGCGGCGTTGCAGGACAGCAGCTTGATGGCGTTGCCCTTCACCCGGCCGGTGGAGTCCAGATGGGGGCCGGCGCACAGGTCGGTGAAGTCGCCCTGCTTGTAGAAGGAGATGGGAGCGTCCTCCGGCAGGTCCTGGATCAGTTCCACCTTGTAAGGCTCGCCCTTCTCCTCCATAAACTTGATGGCTTCCTCGCGGGGCAGCTCAAAGCGCTCCAGCTTCAGCTTCTCCTTGCAGATCTTGCGCATCTCAGCCTCCAGCTCGCCCAGCTGGTCCTCGGTGAAGGGGGCGGGGGTGTCAAAATCGTAGTAGAAGCCGTTGTCGATGCTGGGGCCGATGGCCAGCTTCACCTCGGGGTGCAGGCGCTTCATAGCCTGGGCCAGGATATGGGAGCAGGTGTGCCAATAGGTGCTGCGATACTCGGGGTTTTCAAAGGTGTACAGATTCTCTTCGGACATGATATGTCGCTCCTTTCCTAAATGAGGGGCAAAAAAACTTCACCCCTGAGAAATTTCAGGGGTGAAGCAAAATACTCCACGGTTCCACCCTGCTTGCAGCCGAACGGCTGCCGCTTGTGAGCGCTGTAACGGGCGCTTTCCCGTCCCGGTCTACTTCCCTGCGGGGTTCGGCGGGCGGCTCGGGGGTGGTGGGCGGTTCTGTTGACCGGGCAAGGACGCTTTCAGCCGTGACGTCCTCTCTCTGGGCCTGTCGCCAGACGCTTTCCCCTTCTCTGCCAATTTAATGGTGCCATTTTATCACCGATATTTTTTCCTGTCAATGGGTTTCCTGATTTTACTGCTGCTTCCTCAGTAATAGGCCACCAGCAGGTCCACCACCGTACCGTAACTCTGGATGCCGTCGCTCTGGCCGTAACCCTTCAGGGTCGTGTCATAGATCTTCTTGCTGACATCGGCGGTGAGGCCCTCAAACTGGTCCCAATAGGCGCTGTGATAGCGCAGATCCGCCCGCACCGTATCCGGCAGGGAGTCGTATACCGCCTGCCATCTGTCCCGGTCCGCCCGGTACAGGGCATTGCCCAGATGGATATAGCCCATGAGATAGCCGGAATACCGGTAGACAGGGCTATTGGAGCTGGTTGCAGCAGCAATAGCCAGGAAATTGCACTCCTGCTCTGAGGCGATGCCCCGCTGGTGGGCCAGCTCGTGGGCGATATTGGCAGGCAGGAGGCAGGCCGGGCTGTCCACATTCAGATTGGACTCCCCGGTGAAGGGCGTATAGAAGCCAGTGAAGTTCATGGCGGAGAACAGCCGGGAGAAAAACATCTTTTTGGGTACCCGGTCCTCCCTCTGCAAAAAAGGAAACTCCTTGGAGATGTTGTCATATATCCCAGTGCTCTCAGCGAAGATTGCCTCCCGGGGGACCGCAAATATGCCGTCCGCATCCCGGTCCACGCCCTCCTCCGCCGTGGACAGCTGCTCGGCAAAGTCCCATGTCACCCGCTCCAGCTCCTCCACCGTCACCGGCCGGGCATAGACACCGCTCCTCTCCTGAAAGCCGTCGGCGTAGTAGTTGACGCCCCAGAACAGGCAGTAGAAGCCCCATACAGACAGGCACAGGCAGAGAAGCCCCACGCCGCCGCCATACAGGGTATGCCCCTTCTCCCCGCTCCGCCGGACACGCCGCACCAGAACGACGAGCCACACCAGCACAGTGAGGATAAATGCCGCATACATCCACTCCACCACCGAGAAAGGGAAGCGATACCAGAAGGCGGCGTAACCATCCTTGATGACCTGGGTGACGGCGACAACACGGTTTGCCGCCGCCGCGCTGCTGATGGCCCAACGGTACAGACCAAATGCGGCCAGCACCGCCAGAAGCCAGATATGTACGCCGCGGTGGCGTCTGAAAAATGACATAGTGGGTTCCTCTCTTTTTCTGGGGATTTTGTTGACAGCCGTTACTCCTCCGAAGCTTCCTCCTCCGGCTCCGGTCCCTCCTTTTTTTCCGGTCGGCGGCCCATGTAGCAGGCGGTCTCCGTGGGCAGGCCGCGCTTACGCAGGCAATAGGCGGCATAGGTGCGCACACCCACATAGATACAGGCGAAGGTCGGCACAGCCAGGAACATACCCAGCACGCCGAACAGGCCGCCACCCACCAGGATGGACACGATGACCCAGAAGCTGGACAGTCCCGTGCTGTCCCCCAGGATCTTGGGACCCAGGATATTGCCGTCGAACTGCTGGAGAATGAGGATAAAAATGATGAAATAGAGGCACTTGGTCGGGCTGTCCAGCAGGATTAGGAACGCGCTGGGGACAGCACCCAGGAAGGGGCCGAAGAAGGGGATCACATTGGTCACGCCCACCACCAGGCTGACCAGCGGCGCATAGGGGAACTCCAGCCAGCTGGTGCAGAAAAAGCAGATGATGCCAATGATGAGGGAGTCCAGCAGCTTGCCACGGACAAAGCCGCTGAAGATGCTGTCCGTCTTTTTGGCACCCCGGATAAACCAGGCCGCCCGCTTCTCTCCCATGAAGGCGTAGCACAGCTTGCAGCCGCTGGCCCCCAGGTCCTCCTTGATAGCCAGGATATAGATAGATACGATGAAGCCGATGAGCAGATTGTAGATAAAATCCAGCACGCCCACTACGCCGCCGGTCACGGCAACCAGGGCCACCTTCAGCTGGGGCACCACAGTCCCCCGCAGCCAGTTGAGCGCCTCCTGATAGTACTTCGCGATCATACCCTCCGCCCAGCTGGCAAATTCAGGATTGTTCTCCAGCAGCGACTCCACCCAGTGTACGATGGTGCGGTAGTAGCTGTCCAGACTGCCCACCAGCTGCATCACGCTCTTATAGAGCTCCGGCAGCAGCACCTGCATAAAGGCGTACAGCATCAGCGCCACCAGCGCCCAGGTCAGGATAATGGAGAGCGCCCTGATCCATTTCCCACCGCCGTACTCCGTGGTGTCCCGCTGGGTGCGCCGGTCATAGCGAAAGATCCGCCGCTCGAACCAGTTCACCACCGGGGCCAGCAGATAGGCCATGGCCGCGCCGTACAGCACCGGGGCCAGCACCGTGGCCAGCCTCCCCACATACTGCAGCAGGATGCTCTCCCGAAAGACCAGGTCATAAAAAAGCAGGATGGCACACACCACGACCGTGGCGGTGACACCCCATGCTGCATATCGGTTTTCCTTTTTCATAAGCGCTCCTCCCAGTATGTTACTTTTTTTCATCATACCCAACTTTTTTCTCAATTGCAATACCCCTGCAGCTATGGTATACTTTATTTATAAGTGTCTTTTGTAACTTTTAATCTCTTCATAAGGGATGGATCTCATGGCTAAAACCTTACTTTTCATTGTTAATCCCCGCGCCGGCCGGGCCCGCAGCGGCGCAGCTCTTTTTGATGCCGCGGCCCATTTCTGCCAGGCGGGCTACCAGCTCTCTATCCGTCAGACAGCCGGTCCCGGCGATGCCACCCGCATCGCCCGGGAGGAGGGGGAACAGTTCGACTGCGTGGTATGCTTCGGCGGCGATGGGACCCTCAACGAGGTGGTCAGCGGCCTGCTGCAGCTGGCCTCTCCGCCCCCTCTGGGCTATATCCCCGGCGGCAGCACCAACGACTTCGCCGCCAGTCTGGGCCTGCCCCTCCAGCCCCTGGAGTGCGCCCAGCGCATCACCGCCAGCCCGGGTCGTCTGCTGGATGTGGGCCAGTTCAACCGCCGCCCCTTCGTCTACGTAGCCTCCTTCGGCGCGTTTACCAAGGCCTCCTACAGCGCGCCCCAGTCGGTGAAAAACGAGCTGGGCCACCTGGCCTATATTCTGGAGGGGGTGAAGGACCTGTCCACCCTGCGGCCCTACCCCGCCAGCATCATCACGCCGGACGAGGTCATCACCGGCCGCTTCCTTTTCGGTGCCGTCACCAACTCCACCTCCGTCGGCGGGCTGGTGAAGCTGAAGGAGGACATGGTCGCGCTGGACGACGGGCAGTTTGAGCTGCTGCTGGTCCCCAACCCCACCAGCGCCGCGGAGTTGCAGGCCCTGGTCCGCAGTCTGCTGCTGCAGGATTTTTCCAGCGGCATCATCCTGCGCCATATCTCCCAGGTAACTGTGCGCTGCGGAGAATCCTTTCCCTGGACGCTGGACGGCGAATACGCCGCCGGTGCGGCGGAGATAGAGATCCGCAACCTCCATCAGAGGCTGCATATGCTGCTATAAAAAACTGCCGGAGAGCATATCGCTCTCCGGCAGTTTTCGCTTAAAAGTCGCGCAGACGCTTTTGAAGAACGCTTTACGGACATCTCACGATGCACTCCAGCACGTGGCCGTCCACCGTTGCGGTGATGGTAGTGGTGCCCTTGCCCTCGCGCTTCACCACGCCCTCGCCCGTCACAGAGGCCACACCGCTGTTCTTGCTGGCCCAGGTGACGCTGCCGTACTCTCCACCCTTGACCTTCAGCTGGAAGGCCGGGTCCCCGGAGGGAACGGTGACGTCCGTCTTATTCAGGGACAGCTTTACATCGCTGACCCAGGGATCGCCATCCACGTTGACAGTGCATGTCACCGTCTCCTCACCCGCCTTGGCGGTGATGGTGACGCTGCCTCCGGCCAGGCCCGTGACTGAGCCGCCGTCCACCGACGCAATGTTGGCGTTGGAGCTGGTCCAGGTCACCTCGCCGGTGCCGCCGACGGCGGTGATGCGGGCGGTCTGCCCCGCAGAAATGGTGATCACATCGAAATCCAGCGTCAGCGGCCCGGCAGGCTCGGCAGCCGTATCATCGGGGGGCGTAGTCTGCTCCGGCTGCTGTTCCTGGGTGGACTGCTGCCCGTCCGTTGTCTTGTCGCTGTCCGTCAGCTGGCTCAGGTCGCTGCGGTCATCATTGGTGCGGATACCGGCCAGATCCGCCACCTGTTCCCCAAAGAACACGTAGCCCACCACGCCGAAAACGATCATTACCGCCAGCAGCAGGATGACGCCGCCAGCGCCGCCGCTGCGCTTTTTCTTATCCAGACGCTTGCCCTTGCGCCGGATGGGCTTGCCCTTGGCCTGGGCCGCCTCCTCCTGGCAGAAGGGGCAGGAGCGATAGGTGTCGGAATAGTCCTCCCCGCACTTGGGGCAATGGATGTTCGCCATATGTCATATCCTCCCGGATCATTTATTTTTTAATATATTTACATAATATATTCTTTTTTCGCCTACGTCAATCGCCTTTTGCTTCTTTTGACGCATTTTCCCCAATTTTGTTCCCACCCTTGCATTTTTCACCATCGCCCTCTATAATAGGAGGGTCGAATTTTTCACTGTAAAGGACTACATTGCCATGAATTCTCACATCCGACACACCCTCTTTCCCCTGCTGGCCGCCCTGATCTGGGGCACTGCCTTCTCCGCCCAGTCCATTGCCGCGGCACACATGGAGGCCATGTCCTTCAACTGCTGCCGCAGTCTCATTGCCACCCTGTTTCTCTTTGGGCTGGATCTGGTATTCTCCCGTGTCACACCGGGCCGCCGCAGCATGCTTCAGCTGGACAAGCCCCAGCGCCGCCAACTGCTGCTGAGCGGTCTGCTCTGCGGCACGGCGCTCTTTCTGGCCTCCAACCTGCAGCAGGTGGGTATTGCCGGCACCAGCGCGGGAAAGGCCGGCTTCCTCACCGCCATCTACATCATCTTCGTCCCCCTGTTGGGGCTGCTGTTTCAGGGCAAGCGCTCCACGCCCCTGCTGTGGGGCAGCGTGGCTATCGCTGTGGTGGGGCTCTACTTTCTGTGCGTCACCGAGGGCTTCTCGGTCGCGCCCATCGACCTGGTGCTGCTGCTGTGCGCCGTGATCTTTGCCGTCCATATCCTCATCATCGAACACTTCTCCACCCGGGTGGACGGCGTGCAGATGTCCTGTCTCCAGTTTTTGGTGGCCGGTATCCTCTCCGGCGCGGGCGCGCTCCTCTTTGAGCAGCCCACCGCCCAGGGCCTGATGGCCTGCCTGCTGCCCACACTGTATGTGGGCATCTTCTCCAGCGGCGTGGGTTACACCCTGCAAATTCTGTCTCTACGGGGCGCCAACCCCACGGTCGTGTCCCTGCTGATGAGCATGGAGTCCGTCTTTGCCCTGCTGAGCGGCGCCCTGCTGCTGGGGGAGCGCATGAGCGGGCGGGAGCTCTTCGGCTGCGCGCTGATGATGGTGTCGGTGGTGCTGGCCCAGCTGCCCGCCGCCAGCGGGGAGCAGAAGTCCGCACAATGATCGCGCTGTCCGTAATCTCTTTTGAAAAACGTCCGCCGCAGACATCTGCGGCGGACGTTTTCCGTTATTCTCCAAAATTCATGTTGGCGAAGATCCGCTCCATCCGTTCGTCCGGGAATCGCTCATCCACCAGCTCCCAGAATCCGTTTTCCGCAGGCACATCGTGGACCCTCTCCGACCAGCGCCACACCGTCACCAGCGACACCAGGGCGTTCACTGTCAGGAAGATGGTGAGGCACCAGGTCACGATCTTTCCCGCCCGATTGGGCAGCTTTAAGATCCACTTGGACATACGGGGATAGAGGTCCTTGATCCACAGCACGCCCAGGATCCCCCAGAAGGCGGAGTACAGCAGGCAGATGCGGCCGTTGATATTGAAGGGCATGGCGCTGTAGTCCCAGGACCGGGAGCCCAGCAGCAGCTCCTGCCCCCAGGAACACAGATATTCCACCACACTGCCCACCACCATGCCGCCCAGAAAGGACAGCCATGGCCCCCGGTTGCGGAAGCGATACAGCGTGACGCTGAGTGCCACCGCCCCCGCGCCGTAAAGCAGATTGAAGGGGCCGTATACCAGGCCGGACCGGCTCTCCAGATACCCGTAGCGGAAAAGGCACCACAGAAGCTCTACCACTACGCCTGCAAAGCTGCCCACGAAGCAGATCAGCATCAGTTTATAGCCGTTAATGCCCTGGGCGAAATGGTCCAACCGCTCCTCCGCCAGGTCAATGGCCCCGTTGGCCGGGGGATTGAGCTGATACCAGCGCCGGTCCCTGCTCTTGCGCATATCCCGGAAGCGGGCGGTGAGCTCATCCTCCAGAGCCATGGTTCGCTGGTGGGCAAAGGCCAGATTCTCATTGATCCGGGTCAGCGCCTCGATGCGCTGCCGCACCTCGCTGTCCACCTGCCCATCGGCGGAGCCGCTGGCCTCCTCGGCCAGGCGCTCATAGCTCTTCTCCAGCTCCAGACGGGTCTCCTCCGCCACAGCCAGCAGCACCTCGCTGGTCTCCTCCAGCCGCCCCTGTGCCGTCCCCGCCAGGGGGCCGTCCATCCAGGTCAGATCATTTGCCACTGCTTCAGCCTCCTTCAACACTTTTGTTCGCCCATTATACCTGCGCCGCCCCCCGATTCTGTGTACAATTTGTAAAATCACTCTTAACTTTTTATAAATAGAATGTTTCTTTTTCTTAAATGATGGGCATTGGTTCAGGGCATTCTGCCACCGGGCGGTGTTTTTTGTCGGAAGTTGCCATCTATTCGCTGCTCTGTTTTGCCTCCGGCGGGAGTATTCCGCGCCCCTTGCGGGTAACTTTGGCCCGCAAGGGGGTACACCGCATCCGTAAAGCAGCAGAGCTGCTAACGGCTGCGCAGGCCCTTCGCCCGTAGGCCGAAACTCCCCCTTGACAGTTTAGTCTATCTGTTGTAGACTAAATACAGACTACACACAGTAGACCAAAGGAGGACATCATATGAGCGACTTGAAATTAGGGGCGGTGGAATCCCGCTTTGCGGACATCATCTGGGAGAACGAGCCGCTGTCCTCTCCGGCGCTGGTGAAGCTGGCCGCCCAGGAGCTGCAGTGGAAAAAATCCACCACCTACACCGTTCTGAAGCGACTGTGTGACCGTGGGCTTTTCCAGAATCGGGACGGTGTCGTATCCTCCCTGCTGACCCGACAGGAGTACTACGCCCGCCAGAGCGAGCAGTTCGTCAACGACGCCTTCGACGGCTCCCTGCCCGCCTTTCTCACCGCCTTCTCCACCCGCAAGCGGCTGTCAGCCCGGGAGATTGACCAGCTGCAGCAGATGATCGACCAGATGAAAGGAGAGGCATAATGCCATGACTGACCTGATCCTGCACCGACTG
This sequence comes from uncultured Oscillospiraceae bacterium, assembly GCA_964429705.1. Taxonomy (GTDB): domain Bacteria; phylum Bacillota; class Clostridia; order Oscillospirales; family Oscillospiraceae; genus Pelethomonas. The sequence continues at coordinate 8,270 of CAYSDG010000002.1, forward strand.
TTCCCCACGCTGTGGAACATGAGTCTCACCGCCAGCATCATCATTTTGTTCCTGCTACCGGTGCGGCTGCTGCTGCGCCGGACTCCCAAGGTATTCTCCTACGCCCTGTGGGCGGTGGTACTGTTCCGGCTGCTGTGTCCCGTCTCCATCTCCGCACCCCACTCCCTGCTGGGCCTGGTCCAGGCCCCCGCCCGGGAAACCACCGCCGTGACCAGCGCGGTGGAATTTGTCCGCCCCAGTGCCGCGGCTGTTCCCGACACCGCCCCCGGCGGCACAGCGGTGCCAGTCCCCACTGTGCCCCAGGCATCTGAGACACCGGCTCAAACTGCTGCACGCGGCATGGAGCCGGCGGAGCTCGTCACGCTGATCTGGCTGGCGGGCATCGGCGGGATGCTGGCATACAGCGCTGCCTCTCTGCTGCGCCTGCGGCGTCAGCTGGTGGGCGCGGCGGCACTGACAGGAAATATCTATCAAGCGGACCATATCAGCTCACCCTTCGTTATCGGTCTGCTGCGGCCCCGGATCTATCTGCCCTCCGCCCTGACGGACCGGGAGCGGGACTATATCATCCTCCACGAGCAGCACCACATCCGCCGCATGGATCATGTCACCCGGCCTCTGGCCTTTGCGGCGCTGTGCCTGCACTGGTTCAACCCCCTGGTGTGGCTGGCCTTCGTGCTGTCCGGCAGGGACATGGAGATGAGCTGCGACGAGGCGGTGATCCGCCGACTGGGACCCTCCATCCGGGCGGACTACTCCCAGTCCCTCCTGCGCCTCACCGTGGGCCGCCCCATCATCGCCGGAGCGCCCCTGGCCTTCGGCGAGGGCAACACCAGCTCCCGCATCCGGAATCTGCTCTACTGGCGGCGGCCCCGGGTGTGGATCACCATTCTGGCGGGTGCGGTGTGTGTGGCGGTCATCGCAACCTGCGCCGCCAACCCCGGAGGGACCAACAGCGAGGACAGTACCGGCGCTGACGTGGATCAGACACGTGAAGTGTCGTGGTCCAGCGTGGAGGCCTATGTCCAACACCTGATGAACGCCCAAACAGAGGTCAGCTACTACGTCCTGGGCGACCCGGTCACGGAGCAGCGCACCGCCCCCGTAACGGACCGCAGACTGGCCTACTTAAAGAACACAAGACAGGTGGCCGGACTGGCTCCCGTCGGCGTTCTGGAGGCGTGGGAGTACAGCTATCTGCTGCGATTCGATGAGGACCCGGCCTCTGTGGCCCTGGTTGGCGGCCAGTTCTGCGACGAGGACGGCTGGTTCGACCTGGAGGGCCAGGGCGGCCACGTGCTGGTGGCCCTGCGCCGGGACGATGGCAGCTATGAGATCCTCTACGACGCGCCAGTCAACGACGGCGGCGACTTCTTTGGCTGCCACGACACCGTGGAGGAAGCCATCTACGACTGGTATGTCCAGTACGCCGGGCTGGACCTGCCTCTGTATGTGGAGGACTGGATCGGCCGGTTCACCCAGCCGGAAGGCTTCTCCATGAGCAACTACCCCGTCCACCGCTATGACGTGGACGGCGGGTATCTCTACATCCCCGTGTCCGTCTGGATCATGCAGGAGCCCTCCAACCGCCACTGGGAGTGGTACTCAGCGTACGACACCGGCTCCAGCCTGGTGGTGGACTACTTCACTAATCCTGTGGAGGACGAGTACATCACGTCCCAGAAGCAGGGCTTCGCCCCTCTGGACGACACCCGGCAGGTCTGGGAGCGGCGGCGGGACGGCTACAACTCGCAATACTGGCTCTACCCCGCCGCCGATGGCATCGGCTGCTGGCGGGTGTGGACCATGTGGACCGACGAGGGCATCACCGACTATCCCTATATCGCCATTGAGCCGGAGGTCATGGCGCTGATGGCGGAGAGCTTCACCCCCACAGCAACCGCATAGACAGACAGCCCGGCCAGCGGCCAAAATTCCCCCTGATGCAGATTCACACCGCATCAGGGGGAATTTCTTGTTCGGGAAATACCGGCGGACACGCCGCACTGAGCAAAGACTGCTCCCTTCGCACTTCATTGGTGATTGCAAGGCGCTGGCAGTTGTGGTATATTTATTTTATCTGCGCTGTAAGGAGGAGCTATGTTAAAAAGAGCCTATATCGAGATCACCAACATCTGTAATCTGGCCTGCTCCTTCTGTCCTGGCACCAGGCGGGAGCAGCGCTTCATGACGGCAGACGAATTCCGTCTTCTGGCCCGGAAGCTGTCAGGGCACGTGCGGTACCTCTATCTCCACGTCATGGGGGAGCCGCTGCTGCATCCCCAGTTGGAGGCGATCCTGACCGCCGCCGGGGCGCTGGGCTTCCGCGTCTGCATCACCACCAACGGAACCCTTCTGGACAGTCGGGGCAGTTCGCTGCTGGCCGCTCCCAGTCTGCACAAGGTCAGCATCTCCCTCCACTCCATGGAGGGCAATGGCGCTGGCCAGCTGCGGCAGTATCTGGAGCAGTGCTGGTCCTTCGCCAGTCAGGCCGCCCGGGGCGGGACGATCTGCGCCCTGCGGCTGTGGAATATCGGCGGCGAGGATCGACGCAACGGCGAAATTTTGGAATTCCTCTCAGAGCAGCTGGGGGAGTCCCCCCTGGCCCACCCACAGAGCCGCCCCGGCAGCTGGAAGCTGGGGGAGCGGTTGTACCTGGAGCAGGCGGAGCGCTTCGACTGGCCGGACCTTACCGCGCCGGAACGGGACACCCGCTTCTGTCTGGGACTCAGAGAACATATCGCCGTTCTGGCAGACGGCACGGTGGTCCCCTGCTGTCTGGACCACGAGGGGGACATCCCCCTGGGGAATCTCTTTCAGCAGGAGCTGGAGGATATTTTAGCCAGCCCGCGGGCCGCCGCGATATACGACGGCTTCTCCCGGGCCCAGCCCAGCGAGGAGCTGTGCCGCCGCTGCGGCTATGCCACCCGCTTTTGAGGTAGAAAATATGCCCATGGAAGAGAAACGATTACAGGCCATGGTGGAGCCACTGCTGGCCTGGTACGACCTGCACAAACGCACCCTGCCCTGGCGGGGGACAACGGATCCCTACCGGGTCTGGGTATCGGAGATCATGCTGCAGCAGACCCGCGTGGCGGCGGTGATCCCCTACTATGAGCAGTGGATGGCGGCGTTGCCGACAGTGGCGGACCTGGCCGCAGTGGACGAGGACGACCTCATGAAGCTGTGGCAGGGGCTGGGCTACTATAGCCGCGCGAGGAATCTGCAGAAGGCCGCCAAACTCATCATGGAGCAGTACGGCGGCCAGTTTCCCCGCAGCCGCGAGGCCCTGCTGGCCCTCCCCGGCGTGGGGGAGTACACCGCCGGCGCGGTGGCGTCCATCGCCTTCGGCGAGGCCGTCCCCGCGGTGGACGGGAACGTGCTGCGGGTGGCATCCCGGGTTGCCAACGTGGCAGAAAATATTCTGGATACCAGGGTAAAGAAGAAATTTCAGCGCTGGATGGACGCTGCTGTTCCGGCGGAGCGGCCTGGGGCCTACAACCAGGCCCTGATGGACCTGGGCGCCACGGTATGTCTCCCCAATGGGGAACCGCTGTGCGGAGACTGTCCCCTTGCCCCACTCTGCGAGGCACGGCGGCTGGGCGTACAGGACCAGCTGCCCGTCCGGGCAAAAAAGGCCCCCCGCCGGGTGGAGGAGCTGACTGTCTATCTGCTGCTGCGGGGTGACGAGGCGGCCCTGCGCCGCCGGGAGGACAGCGGCCTGCTGGCGGGACTGTGGGAATTTCCCCATGTACCCGGCGCTCTGTCGGAGGACCGGGCGGCGGAGCCCCTGGCCTCCTGGGGCCTGCGCAGCGTCGACTGGAAAAAAGTTCTGGAGGCCAGGCACATCTTTACCCACGTGGAGTGGCACATGACTGGCTATGTGGTGCAGGTGGAGGGGGATGGCCCCGGCCTGACCTGGGCAGACAGAGACAAATTGGAGACACTGGCAGTTCCGTCGGCCTTCGCCAAATTTCTGGCAGAGGCACGGTCTGCGTTATCGACGTTTTCAGCGGGGCAGTGACCGCCCCGACACAGATAAGGAGAGAGACAATGGCACAGCTTTATTTTAAATACGGCGCAATGGGCTCCAGCAAAACCGCCAACGCCCTGATGGCCCGCTTCAACTACGAGGAGCGCGGCCAGCAGGCCCTGCTGGTGAAGCCCCGGATGGACGAGCGGGACGGCGACCACATGGTGGTCAGCCGCATCGGCCTGACCTACCCCTGCATCTACTTCGACGAGATGCAGAAGCTCAACCCCATGGTGCTGCAGCAGAACGCCTGCATCATCGTGGACGAGGCCCAGTTCCTCACCAAGGAGGAGGTCCACTATCTGGTCCATCTGGTGGACGAGCTGGACATCCCCGTGATGTGCTATGGCCTGCGCTCGGACTTCCGGGGCGAGCTGTTCCCCGGCAGCTATGAGCTGCTGGTGATGGCCGACAAGATCGAGGAGGTAAAGACCATCTGCTGGTGCGGCCGGAAGGCCACCTTCAACGCCCGCTTTGACGAGCAGGGCAACGTCCTGCAGGAGGGCGAGCAGGTGGTGCTTGGTGCCAACGACAAGTACATCAGCCTGTGCCGCCGCCACTGGATGGCAGGGGACCTGGGTCCCGATTTCAAGCGGCGTCTGCTGGGGGAGTGAGCGCATGCTCTGTGAACTTTGTCCCCGCCGCTGCGGGGCGCTGCGGACCGAGACCAGCGGTGAGGGCTGGTGCCGTCTGCCCGCCGCCCCTGTGATCGCCCGCGCCGGGCTGCACCACTGGGAGGAGCCCGCCATCAGCGGCTCCCGCGGCAGCGGTGCGGTGTTTTTCACCGGTTGTGTACTGGGCTGCGTCTTTTGTCAGAACGGCCCCATCAGTCACGAAAATTTCGGACAGACCGTCTCCATCTCCCGCCTGCGGGAGATCTTTTCCGAGCTTATCGCTCAGGGTGCCCACAACATCAACCTGGTCTCCCCCACCCCCTACGCCCTGGCCATCCGCCAGGCGCTGGAGGAGCCGCTCCCCGTCCCCGTGGTGTGGAACACCGGCGGCTATGAGCGGGTGGAGACCCTGCGGGCCATGGAGGGCCGTGTACAGATCTGGCTGCCGGATCTGAAGTACGCCGACAGCGATCTCGCCGCCCGGTACAGCCGTGCTGCGGACTACTTCGAGGTGGCCACCGCTGCCATTGAGGAGATGTACCGCCAGATCGGCGACTATGTGATAGAGGACGGCCTTCTGAAAAAGGGCGTAGTGATCCGCCACCTGCTGCTGCCCGGCGCACTGGATAATACCAAAGCCGTCATGGACTGGGTGGCCTCCCACTTCCAGCCGGGGCAGGTCCTGTTCTCCCTGATGGCCCAGTACACGCCGCAGCCCGGCGCGCAGGGGCTTCTGGCCCGCCGGGTGACCCGGGCGGAATACCGGGCCGCAATGACCTACATGGAAAATCTCGGCATCACCGACGGATACTGTCAGGATACCGACTCCGCCAGGGCGGAGTATACGCCGGCGTTTGATCTGACGGGCGTTCTTTGAGCTTATTTTAAGAAGCTGCGCTTCCAAGCGGGTTTCTTTTTGTCAGCAGCAGTTACGTCTGCCCCACATGCAGCTAACGGCACGGTGCTGCCCTCCACCGCACGATGACCCAACCAGGCGGGAAGTCCGCCCCCCGAACAGACTTATCGACCAAATTCCCGGCAGGCAGCGCCGAGCTGAGAAAGAGAGGAAAAAGCAGTTATGACACCAAAGCTTCAGACCTTCCGCCAGAAATTCATCGGCGACCGGGCCTTTTATGCCATGGTCCTGGCCGTTATGATCCCCATCGTCATCCAAAACGGCATCACCAACCTGGTCAACGTGCTGGACAACGTCATGGTGGGGCAACTGGGAACGGAGTCCATGTCCGGCGTTGCCATCGTCAACCAGCTGATCTTCGTGTTCAACCTCAGCGTCTTTGGCGGCATCTCCGGTCCCGGCATCTTCACCGCCCAGTACCACGGCTCCGGCAACGTGGAGGGCGTGCGCCAGACCTTCCGCTTCAAGCTCTATGTGGTGGCGGTGCTGTCTGTCATTTTCATCACCGCCTTCGCTCTCTGGGACACGGAGCTTCTCTCCCTCTATCTCCATGAGGCTGACAGCGGTAACCTGGATCTGACCCTGCAGGAGGGGCAGACCTATCTGCGCATCATGCTGCTGGGCCTGCCGCCCTTCGCCCTCAGCAGCGCCTATGCCGGCACCCTGCGTGAGACCGGCGAGACCATGCTGCCTATGAAGGCGGGCATCGCCGCCGTTCTGGTGGACCTGGTCTTCAACTGGCTGCTGATCTTCGGCAATCTGGGCTGTCCCGCCCTGGGCGTGGCCGGTGCGGCCATCGCCACCGTGATGGCCCGCTATGTGGAATTGCTGGTCATCCTGCTGTGGATCCACCGCCACCAGGAGCGTGTTCCCTTCTTCACCGGCGCATACAAGAGCTTCTTCATCTCCCGCACGATCTGCCTGCGCATCATCCGCAAGGGAACGCCTCTGCTGCTCAATGAGCTGCTGTGGTCCGTTGGCATCACCGCCATCAACCAGTGCTACTCCACCAGGGGCCTCACCGCTGTGGCCGCAGTGAACATCACCTCCACTCTGGCCAACCTCTTTAAGATCGTGATGATGGCCTCGGGCAGCTCCATCGCCATCATCGTAGGCCAGCAGCTGGGAGCTGGCCGCATGAAAGAGGCACGGGACATCGACAATAAGATGATCTTTGCCACCTGCGCCCTGAGCGCCGGGATCGGTGCGGTGCTGCTGGTGATGGCCCCCCTGTTCCCCGCAATGTACAACACCACCGAGGACGTCCGGGTACTGGCCACCGTGCTGCTGCGCATCGTGGCCCTCATCATGCCGGTACAGGCCTTCAACAACGCCTGCTACTTCACCCTGCGCTCCGGCGGGAAAACGGTCATTACCTTCCTCTTTGACAGCATGTTTGTCTGCTGCATCGCCTATCCCCCCGCCTTTTACGCCGCCAACTTCACTGCCATGAGCGTCATCGCCATGTACATCATGGTCCAGAGTCTGGAGATCGTAAAGACCATCATCGGCTTCGGCTTCCTGAAAAAGGGCAGCTGGCTGGCCAACATCGTGTAAGAGCGTGCGGCCTCCGCCGATCATAGCATCCGCCCCATCCTGTCCGGTCTGCATCCGGGCAGTACGGGGCGGATATTTTTCGTATACGCTTTCCGGCAAAGCACGCCACCTCTCAGGCGCGGCGCATCTCAGGCTCTTCCTGCCACAGCAGGCGGTCGGACACATAGCTGGTCAGCAGCAGGAAAAAGGCCGTCGGCCACAGCACGGACAAGGGGCCGCTGTATTGCCCCACAGGGACGCCGCGGCATACCGTCAGGCGCAGCAGGCCATACAGCGCCAGCACCGCCGCGGACAGCTGCTGTGTCCGCAGGGCCAGAACTGTGTAAAGCTGGTCCCGGCGGCGGGAACGGCGGTTTTCCTCTAAGTAGGGGGTCAGGTCGATCACACGGGTCCTCTGCGTGGCGATGCGCTCCATAGGGCGTCCTCCTTTGGTGTTGGTTCTGACGATATTATAATCGAATATCTGTACGAAAAACAGTACTGTCCCGATTTTTATTCGTACAAATTTTCGATTATAGCTTTCAGATGCTTTATTCTAATCCACCAAAAGAGAAATTATACCTGCTGTATGCGCCCCCTCGCCAGGGCTGAACGCAAAAAACCCCCGCAGTCTTTCGACTGCGGGGGTATGGCGGAGATGGAGAGATTCGAACTCTCGATACCCTTTTGGGGTATACACGATTTCCAATCGTGCGCGCTCGACCAGCTACGCGACATCTCCACATAGTTGCTCGGCTCACAAAGCCTATTTAGTTGAACGCTCAACAGCAAGGATTAGTTTACACGCTTTTCCGTCAAAAGTCAATAGGTAATTTATCTTTTTTGAAAAATTTTTAGACCCCGGCTTTTGCCGGGGTCTTCAGGCTGCGGACGGACTAGCGATCCATGGTCCGCTGCACCGACGCGGCAGCGCTGTCCACCGCATCCGTGACCGTCTGCATGGTCCGGCCCGCCCTGGTGCGCTTACCCTGAGCGGTGTGCAGCACCAGGTCCGCCGCTACACCAGCCACCACGCCCAGGGCCATGCCCTTGATGAATTCTGTCATGCACTTCCCCTCCTGTCTGCACTAGTATGGCCGACCGCAGGAAAAATACGCACGCCGGGTATCATTTCATTTGCCAAATGCTGACGCGTCCTATATAATAGAAATATTATATACTATTTGAAGAAAGGGCGCTGCGCCATGTCTACCAAAATTTACCTGATCCGCCACGCCGAGGCGGAGGGAAACCTCTATCGGGTGGCCCACGGTCAGTACAACAGCACCATCACCCCCCGGGGCTATCAGCAGCTGCACCATCTGCGGGAGCGCTTCCGGGACATTCCCATCGATGCGGTGTACGGCAGCGACCTGCTGCGGGCCCACACCACCGCCTCCGCCATCTATGTCCCCAAGGGGCTCTCCTTCCGCCCCATGCCCCTGCTGCGGGAGATCTGTCTGGGTATCTGGGAGCAGATGAGCTGGGGCGAGATCCTGCGGATGGACAGCGATATGTATGTCTACTTCAACAAGCGGCCCGACCTGTGGCACGCCGAGGGCGCGGAGACCTTCGCCCAGGTCCGGGACCGGACGCTGGCGGGCATCCGTCAAATCGCGGCGGAGAACCCCGGCAAAACGGTAGCCGCCACCAGCCACGGTGCCGCGCTGCGCACCCTGCTGGGTACTCTGCAGGGCATGAGTCTGGAGGAGCTGGGCGCCACCGGCCACGCTGACAACACCGCTGTCTCCCTGATCGAGGTGGAAGGCGACGATATCCGTGTCATCTTCCGGGATGACAACTCCCATGTCCCGCCGGAACTGTCCACCTTCCGCCGCCAGGGCTGGCACAAAAATGACGCTGCCACGGAGCCAGGACTCTGGTTCCAGACGGTCGGCGCGGACACCTCTGAAAAGGTGGTGACCGGTATGCTGGGCGAAGAGTCCGCCGGCCGCATAGTCTTCCGGCAGGACGGCGGTGCGCTGCGCATCACGGAGCTTTCGCTCCTCCCCGCCCTGCGTGGCCGCCGCTTCGGCGTACAGCTGCTGGGCCAGGCGGTACAGTATGCCCGCCGCCAGGGGCTGGAGGACCTGGTCCTCACCTGTCCGCAGGAGCTGGCCGGGTACTTTACGCAGTTTGGCTTTGTCAGGACCGGCAGCAGCGCGGACAGCGCGGAGCTGAAGCTGGATCTGCGGCTGGTGATCCGGGAGATACCATAAGACCATCCCACTTCACTCGTATCCGATGAGGAATTTTGTACCCCAGCGCATGTGACAATCCCGAGCCGCCGCGGTACGGTGTCAGACGTATCTCGCCCATCTTCACCTGCCGGCCCATGAACGCCGAGACAAACAGACTTGTCAGATTTTGTCGCTGAATCGCATGGCAGCCCCCCATTTCGACAACTGTCCGTAATATCATATGCAATAACCCTATTTTGTAATCACTTTTATCAGTGAAGAAAGAGAACACTATGGATGTTTTAGATTTTCTCCCCGTCAGCAAGGAGGACATGGAAAACCGCGGCTGGTGGTACTATGATTTCCTGGTGGTCACCGCCGACGCCTACATCGACCACCCCAGCTTCGGCACCGCCATCATCGCCCGAGTGCTGGAAGCCGAGGGCTACCGGGTGGCCATTCTGGCGCAGCCCGACTGGCACAGCGCCGACGCCTTCCGCGCCATGGGCAAGCCCCGCTACGGCGTGATGATCGGCGGCGGCAACATCGACTCCATGGTGGCCCACTATACCGCCGCCAAAAAGCGCCGCTCCACCGACGCCTACAGCCCCGGCAACAGGATGGGCCTGCGGCCTGACCGGCCCACCATCGTCTACGCCAACCGCGCCCGGGAGGCATTTCCCGATACCCCCATCATCATCGGCGGACTGGAGGCCAGTCTGCGCCGCTTCGCCCACTACGACTACTGGGACGACAAGGTCCGCCGCTCCATCCTCTTTGATGCCCAGGCGGATCTGCTGGTCTACGGCATGGGTGAGCGGGCCGTCCGTGAGATCGCCCGGCGGCTGAGCCGGGGCGAGTCGGCGGACCAGCTCACCGACATCCGGGGCACCGCCTTCGCCGGCAAAAGCGGCGACTGCGCCTTCCCCCACGTCACCGTCCCCTCCTTTGAAAACGTGGTGGCAGACAAGCGCGACTACGCCGTAGCCACCAAGGTGGAATACGATGAGCACGACTGCATCCGCGGCAAGGCTATTCTGCAGCGCCACGGGGACCAGATCCTGGTGGTGAATCCACCCCAGAAGCCTCTGAGCCGCCAGGAGCTGGACGAGGTAGCCGAGCTGCCCTATGCCCGGGAGGTCCACCCCATGTACGATGCTCTTGGCGGTGTGGCCGCCATCGAGGAGGTCCGCTTCTCTGTGGCCCACAACCGCGGCTGCTTCGGCGGGTGTAACTTCTGCTCCCTGGCCTTCCATCAGGGCCGGATGATCACCTCCCGCAGCCACGAGAGCGTGATCCGGGAGGTGGAGGGCTTCACCCGCGACCCCCACTTCAAAGGCTATGTTCACGACGTGGGCGGCCCCAGTGCCAACTTCCGCCACCCCAGCTGCCAGCAGCAGCTGAAAAACGGCATGTGCAAGAACCGCTCCTGCCTGGCCCCCACGCCCTGCAAGAATCTGGACCCCGACCACAGCGACTATCTGGCTCTGCTGCGAAAGGTCCGGGCTGTCCCCGGGGTGAAGAAGGTCTTTATCCGCAGCGGCATCCGGTACGACTACATGCTATGCGAAAAGAACAGCGAATTCTTCTCCGATCTGGTGAAGTACCACATCTCCGGTCAGCTGAAGGTGGCCCCGGAGCACTGCTCCAGCCAGGTGCTGGACTACATGGGCAAGCCCCACTTCGATGTGTATGAAAAATTCCTGGACAAGTATTACCGCCTGAACCAGCGCTATGGGCTGGACCAGTATGTGGTGCCCTACCTCATGAGCAGTCACCCCGGCTGTACGCTGAACGACGCGGTGGACCTGGCGGTATTTCTGAACAAGACGGGCCGCCAGCCGGAGCAGGTCCAGGACTTCTACCCCACACCCGGTACCCTCTCCACCTGCATGTGGTACACGGAGATCGACCCCCGGACCATGGAGCCGGTCTATGTGGCCAAGTCGCCCCATGACAAGGCCCTGCAGCGGGCGCTGCTGCAGTGGAAGCGGCCGGAGATGCGCCGTCTGGTCACTGAGGCTCTCCACCGGGCGGGCCGCACAGACCTGATCGGCTACAGCAAGGAGTGCCTGATCCGTCCTCTCCACAGCGGCGAACGGGCCGAGGGCCAGGACCGCAGCGGCAAGAGCAGCCCCAAGAGCGGCTCCCGGAGCAGTAAGGCTCCCGCCCGCGGCGGCAAGCCCACTGCCAAAGGCAGCAAAGCCGCGGAGGACACCCGCCGCACCGCCAAGGGGCGCGGCCAGGAGCGGGGCAAAACCGCCGCCAGACCCGAAAAGCCTGCCCGCAAGCCCAACAGCCCCACCCACTCCAAACAGCAGCAGCGCAGCAAAGCCGCCAAGGATCGCCGCCGCTGAACGCCGCTTTCCCCGCACATAAATTTTTGCGTTTTAAAGTAACAAAGGGTCTTGACAAACCGAAAAAACGGGTGTAAAGTGCAAGCAAGTGAATAAGAAAAGCGATGACGAAGACGGACGAGAAGGTTCTGCTCGCAGAGAGCCGGGGATGGTGGGATCCCGGCAGCAAGAGGTCTCAAGGTCCCATCCCTTCCGAGCTGGAGATCCAAACACCCATTCGGGCCAGTAGATGTCTCCCGTGACTGCCGCGTTAGCGCATAGGACTTGCTAGAGTCCGAGAGGGGTGTCCCTTGTGGGCGCAATTTGAGTGGTACCGCGGGTACATAAAAGATTTTATGACTCGTCTCAAGAAGAAATTCTTGAGACGAGTTTTTCTTTTCACTCAAAACAGTCTTTTCTCATTCGCCAGACTTTCTTACGGAGGTAACAAGATGGATACCAAACATGTCAACAATCAACTGGCGGAGATCGCCTTCCGTATCCGCGAGATGCGGGACATCTGCGGCTTCACCATGGCCGAAATGGCCCAGAAGACTGACACTACCCCGTCCGAGTACAAGACCTATGAGGCCGGGCAGGCAGATCTCCCCTTCTCCTTCCTGCACAAGTGCGCCCTGGCCTTCGGCATCGGCATCACAGCGGCGAACGGGCCGAGGGCCAGGACCGCAGCGGCAAGAGCAGCCCCAAGAGCGGCTCCCGGAGCAGTAAGGCTCCCGCCCGCGGCGGCAAGCCCACTGCCAAAGGCAGCAAAGCCGCGGAGGACACCCGCCGCACCGCCAAGGGGCGCGGCCAGGAGCGGGGCAAAACCGCCGCCAGACCCGAAAAGCCTGCCCGCAAGCCCAACAGCCCCACCCACTCCAAACAGCAGCAGCGCAGCAAAGCCGCCAAGGATCGCCGCCGCTGAACGCCGCTTTCCCCGCACATAAATTTTTGCGTTTTAAAGTAACAAAGGGTCTTGACAAACCGAAAAAACGGGTGTAAAGTGCAAGCAAGTGAATAAGAAAAGCGATGACGAAGACGGACGAGAAGGTTCTGCTCGCAGAGAGCCGGGGATGGTGGGATCCCGGCAGCAAGAGGTCTCAAGGTCCCATCCCTTCCGAGCTGGAGATCCAAACACCCATTCGGGCCAGTAGATGTCTCCCGTGACTGCCGCGTTAGCGCATAGGACTTGCTAGAGTCCGAGAGGGGTGTCCCTTGTGGGCGCAATTTGAGTGGTACCGCGGGTACATAAAAGATTTTATGACTCGTCTCAAGAAGAAATTCTTGAGACGAGTTTTTCTTTTCACTCAAAACAGTCTTTTCTCATTCGCCAGACTTTCTTACGGAGGTAACAAGATGGATACCAAACATGTCAACAATCAACTGGCGGAGATCGCCTTCCGTATCCGCGAGATGCGGGACATCTGCGGCTTCACCATGGCCGAAATGGCCCAGAAGACTGACACTACCCCGTCCGAGTACAAGACCTATGAGGCCGGGCAGGCAGATCTCCCCTTCTCCTTCCTGCACAAGTGCGCCCTGGCCTTCGGCATCGGCATCACCGATCTGCTGGAGGGCACCAGCGCCAAGCTGACCAGCTACACCGTCACCCGCAAGGGGCAGGGGCAGCAGACCGCCAAGGAGCCGGGCATCGAGATCAGCAACCTGGCCCCCCAGTTCCGCAACAAGCTGGCAGAACCCTACTATGTTACCTATGACTACGACGAGAGCCAGCAGCACATGCCCATCCATCTCACCACCCACTCCGGCCAGGAGTTCGACATCGTCCTTTCCGGTCAGCTGAAGGTCCAGGTGGGCAACAATGTGGAGATCCTCAGCGAGGGCGACAGCATCCTCTATAACTCCTCCACCCCCCACGGCATGATCGCCGTCGGCGGTGAGAAGTGTGTGTTCTGCGCTGTGGTCATCTCCGGCGAGAAGACCAGCGAGGCCACCGTCCGTGAAAACCTGGTGCAGGGCAGCCGCAGCGAAAAGTATGTCTGCAGCCCCTTCATCAACGCGGTGGAGGATGAGAAGGGCGTTTTGCAGTCCCTCACCTTCCCCAACGCCGACAAGTTCAACTTCGCCTTCGACTGTGTGGATGCCATCGCCGAGAAGTATCCCGAGAAGCTGGCCATGGTGCATCTGGACAAAAACAAGGTGGAGCGCCGCTTTACCTTTACCGATATGGCGCGGGAGTCCAGCCGTGCCGCCAACTACTTCAAGACCCTGGGCATCAAAAAGGGCGACCGGGTGATGCTGGTGCTGAAGCGGCACTACCAGTTCTGGTTTGCCATCCTGGGGCTGCACAAGCTGGGGGCTATCGCCATCCCCGCCACCAATCAGCTCCAGGAGAAAGATTTCACCTACCGCTTCAACGCCGCTCAGGTCAGCGCCATCCTCTGCACTGCCGACGGAAATGTGGCCCGTCAGGTGGAGCTGGCGGAGAAGGACAGCCCCTCCCTGGTCACCAAGATCCTGGTGGGCGGCAGCCGGGATGGCTGGTATGACTTCGACCAGGAGGTACAGCGCTTCCGCAGCAAGTTCGACCGCACTGCCGATGCCCCCTGCGGCGAGGACCTGATGCTGATGTTCTTCACCAGCGGCACCACCGGCTATCCCAAGATCGCCGCCCACAACTACAAGTACGCGCTGGGCCACTACATCACCGCCAAGTACTGGCACTGTGTCCATGCCGACGGCCTGCACTTCACCATCAGCGAGACCGGCTGGGGCAAGGCCCTGTGGGGCAAGCTGTACGGCCAGTGGCTGTGCGAGGGCGCTGTGTTCACCTATGATTTTGACCGCTTCGACGCCGCCGACATTCTCCCCATGTTCGCCCGCTACCACATCACCACCTTCTGTGCGCCTCCCACCATGTACCGGATGCTCATCAAGCAGGATCTCAGCAAGTATGACCTCAGCTCCATCCAGCACGCCACCACCGCAGGTGAGGCCCTGAACCCCGAGGTCTTCCGCCAGTTCGAGGCACAGACCGGTCTGCAGATCTATGAGGGCTTCGGCCAGACCGAGACCACCCTCACCGTGGGCAACCTCATCGGCAACAAGCAGAAGATTGGCTCCATGGGCAAGCCCATCCCCACCTACGACCTGGTCCTGGTGGACGGCGACGGCAACGAGGTCAAGCGCGGTGAAAACGGCGAGATCTGCATCCGTGTTCCCGAGGGCAACGCCCCCTGCGGCCTGTTCCACGGCTATTACCGGGACGAGGCCCAGACCCTGGAGGTCTACCACGACGGGCTCTATCACACCCGCGATGTGGCCTGGCAGGACGAGGACGGCTACCTCTGGTATGTGGGCCGGGCCGACGACGTGATCAAGTCCTCCGGCTACCGCATCGGGCCCTTCGAGATCGAATCCGTCATCATGGAGCTGCCCTATGTGCTGGAGTGCGGCGTCAGCGCCGCGCCGGACGAGGTCCGCGGCCAGGTGGTCAAGGCCAGCATCGTGCTGGTCCCGGGTACCGAGGGCACGGACGAGCTGAAGAAGGAGATCCAGGAGTACGTCAAAAAGCGCACCGCCCCCTACAAGTACCCCCGTATCGTGGTCTTCCGGGACGAGCTGCCCAAGACCATCAGCGGCAAGATCCAGCGCAACAAGCTGTAAAGACCGCTCCACCCCGCAAAAGCGCATGCCGCACAGGCTGCGCTTTCGCGGGGTGGGCCGTCACCGATACAGCGAATTCCCCCTTTAAATAACTAAAAAATCATCTTGCTTTTTCCCATCGGATATGGTAATATGGTGCCAATTTAATAGCAAAGGCTGTGACGGAGAGGGCTCCGGGAATGCTTTTCAGAGAACCGGCGGTTGGTGTGAGCCGGAAAAGCGGAACCGTTTGCTTGTAGCTCCTGAGCCGGAGGGAAGAAACCGTCCGCCGGAAGTAGAACCCTCTCGTGATTGCCGCGTAAGAGCATATGGCTTGCTGGAGCCTGATGAGTGGCGCAGAGATGCGCAATTTGAGTGGTACCGCGGGTATGGAATACTCGTCTCAAAGATTACGATATCTTTGGGGCGAGTTTTGTTTTTCCCCAAAGGGATGCAAGCAGGAGGAGACCGCATATGAATCAGAAAATGACTGCCGGACTGGATCTGAAGCTGCTGGAGATCGCCGGGCGCATCCGGGATCTGCGGGAGATCGTTGGTCTGAGCGAGGAGGAGATGGCCCGGCGCACCGGTGTCACCCTGGCGGAATACCGCCAGTGCGAGGCCGCCGAGAGCGACCTGAACTTCGCCTTTATCTACCGCTGCGCCCAGGCCTTCGGCGTGGATGTCACCGACATCATCGAAGGCGCCAGCCCCCGGCTGAGCAATTACACCCTTACCCGCGCCGGAGAGGGCCAGCACATCGAGCAGGCCCACGGCATGACCTACTACAACATGGCTGCCCGCTTCAAAAAACGCGTGGCAGAGCCTCTGTACGTGGTGGCGGAGTACAGCGATGAGGCCCAGCTGCGCCCCATCGACGTGACCACCCACTCCGGACAGGAGTGCGACATCGTCCTCTCCGGCCAGCTGAAGGTCCAGGTGGGTGAGCACACGGAGATTTTGAATCCCGGCGACATCATCTACTATAATTCCACTGCCCCCCACGGCATGATCGCCACCGGCGGAAAGGACTGCGTCTTCTACGCCATCGTCCTCAACGGCGACGGCGAGGAGACCGCCCCCCAGAAGGAGCCGGCCCCCGCCCCCCGTCTCCAAAAGCCCGCCGAGCAGCGGGAGGAGCGGATCTGGGAGCAGTTTATCACCGTGGAGGAGAGTCCCGACGGCTCTCTGAAAAAGATCGACTTCAAGGACCCCGACCACTTTAACTTTGCCTTTGACGTGGTGGACGGCCTGGCCCGGCGCAAGCCCGACAAGCTGGCCATGGTCCACGTGGACCGCAACAAGGAGGAGCGCTTCTTCACCTTTGCCGATATGAGCCGCTACTCCAGCAAGGCCGCCAACTACTTCCAGTCCCTTGGCATCAAGCGGGGCGACCGGGTGCTGCTGATCCTGAAGCGGCACTATCAGTTCTGGTTCGCCATCCTGGGCCTGCATAAGCTGGGCGCTGTGGCGCTGCTGGCCAGCAATCAGATGCTGACCCACGACCTGGAATACCGCTATGAGGCCGCCGGGATCAGCGCCGTCATCTGTACCTCCAACGGAGAGGTCTCCCGCCACGCCGAGGCCGCCGCGGAAAAGTTCCCCGGCATGACCAAGATCATGGTGGATGGCTGCCGGGAGGGCTGGCATGATTTTGACAACGAGTTCCGCATGTTCTCTGAGGATTTCATCCGCACCAAGGACGCCCCCTGCGGCGAGGACCTGATGCTGATGTTCTTCACCAGCGGCACCACCGGCTTCCCCAAGGCCGCTGCTCACTGCTACAAGTACCCCCTGGGCCACTTTATCACCGCCAGATACTGGCACTGCGTGGACCCCGACGGCCTGCACCTGACCATCTCCGACACCGGCTGGGCCAAGAGCATGTGGGGCAAGCTGTACGGCCAGTGGCTGAACGAGGCCGCCGTCTTCGTCTATGACTTCGACCGCTTCGATGCCGCCGACATCCTCCCCATGTTCGCCAAGCACCACATCACCACCTTCTGTGCGCCCCCCACCATGTACCGGATGCTCATCAAGCAGGACATCAGCAAATACGACCTCAGCTCCATCCAGCACGCCACCATCGCAGGCGAGGCCCTGAACCCCGAGGTGTTCCACCAGTTCAAGAAGGCCACCGGTCTGAGCCTGATGGAGGGCTTTGGCCAGAGCGAGACCACCGTGATGATCGGCAACCTCATCGGCATGAGTCCCAAGATCGGCTCCATGGGCAAGCCCGTCCCCCTGTATCCTGTGGATCTGGTGGACAGCGACGGCAACAGTGTGCCGGACGGCCAGGTGGGTGAGATCGTCATCCGCGCCGACAAGACCGACATCTGCGGCCTGTTCCGCGGCTACTATAACAACAGCGACAGTACCGATGCCGCCTGGCACGATGGCGTGTACCACACCGGTGACACCGCCTGGCGGGATGAGGACGGCTACTTCTGGTATGTTGGCCGGGTGGACGACCTCATCAAGTCCAGCGGCTACCGTATCGGGCCCTTTGAGATCGAATCCGTCATCATGGAGCTGCCCTACGTGCTGGAGTGCGGCGTCAGTGCCGCGCCGGACGAGGTCCGCGGCCAGGTGGTCAAGGCCAGTATCGTGCTGGTTCCCGGCACCGAGGGCACCGAGGAGCTGAAAAAGGAGATCCAGAACTACGTCAAGCAGCATACCGCGCCCTATAAATATCCCCGGATCATCGTCTTCCGGGACGAGCTGCCCAAGACGGTGAGCGGTAAGATCATTCGCAACAAACTGTGAGTTTCTGTTGGCCGACCGCGGTGGAAGGGTGTTCCGCGCCGGAGCGCGGAACACTCTTAAAAGACTATCGCCCAGATACCAACAATCGACTTTTACTCTTGAAAAAGAAAAGAGGTCACTATGGACCACAAACGCATCACCCTCTTCGCCGGACACTACGGCTCCGGCAAAACCAACATCGCCGTCAACTACGCCCTCCATCTGGCACATCTGGGCAAACAGGTGGCCATCGCCGACCTGGACATCGTCAATCCCTACTTCCGCACCAAGGACAGCGCCCAGGAGCTGGCGGCGGCAGGCGTCGACCTGATCTCCCCCCAGTTTGCCAACAGCAATGTGGACCTTCCCGCCCTTCCGGCGGAGGCCTATCGTCTGGTGGAGAACCGCAGTCTCTTCTCCGTCATGGACATCGGCGGCGATGATCGGGGCGCCTACGCCCTGGGCCGCTATACGCCCTTTATCAAGGCGGAGAACAACTATCGGATGGCCTTTGTGGCCAACTGCTACCGCCCCCTGACCCGCACCCCGGCAGACGCGCTGGAGGTCATGCGGGAGATCGAGCTGGCCTGCGACCTCCCCTTTACCGACCTGGTCAACAACGCCAATCTGGCC
The DNA here is from genome assembly GCA_964429705.1 of uncultured Oscillospiraceae bacterium. Classification (GTDB taxonomy): domain Bacteria; phylum Bacillota; class Clostridia; order Oscillospirales; family Oscillospiraceae; genus Pelethomonas. Next base: position 26,869 of record CAYSDG010000002.1, read on the forward strand.
CACGAGACTACCGCCCAGTCGGTACTGGACTCTCTGGACTTTATGGCGGAGTTGAGTCAGCTGAGCGGGCTGCCCATCTGGATGACCGCCGCAGAGGAGGCTGTGGCCTCTCAGCTGGCAGGGCAGATCGATGATCTGCTCCCCATGCAGCTGCAGGCAAAATACTTCGATCTGCCGGAGCAGCGCCGCGCCCCCGCGCCCCGCCCCATATTCGGGTAAGACCGCCGGGCAGCTATCACTACGTTTATCCATTCCATTTAGATATAAGAAGGAGGAATCCCCATGGCAAAAGTCACATTTCTGACCGATCTCTGCAAGGGCTGCGGCCTGTGCGTGGAGGCCTGCCCCAAGGGCATCCTGGCCATTGCCGCCGGCAAGATCAACAAGAAGGGCTATTCCCCTGCGGAGATGACCGATCAGGACAAATGCGTCGGCTGCGCCTTCTGCGCCACCATGTGCCCCGACTGCATCATCACCGTGGAAAAGTAAGGAGGTAGACTATGGCAGAGAGAGTTTTGATGAAGGGCAATGAAGCCATTGCCGAAGCCGCCATCCGGGCCGGCTGCCGCCACTATTTTGGCTATCCCATCACCCCCCAGACGGAGGTTGCCGCCTATATGGCCAAGAAGCTTCCCAAGATCGGCGGCGTATTCCTGCAGGCGGAGAGTGAGATCGCATCCATCAACATGGTCTACGGCGCTGCCGCCACCGGCACCCGCGTGATGACCTCCTCCTCCAGCCCCGGAATCAGCCTGATGAGCGAGGGCCTCAGCTATATCGCCGGCTCCGACGTTCCCGCCTTTGTGGTGAACGTTCAGCGCGGCGGCCCCGGTCTGGGCGGTATCCAGCCCAGCCAGAGCGACTATTTCCAGGCCACCAAGGGCGGCGGGCACGGCGACTACCGCATGATCGTGCTGGCTCCCGCCTCCGTACAGGAGATGGCCAGCCTGACTATCAAGGGTCTCAACCTGGCGGACAAATACCTGATGACCAGCATGATCCTGGCTGACGGCACCATCGGCCAGATGATGGAGCCCATCTCCTTCGAGGACGCCGAGATCGAGACCTATGACAAACCCTGGGCGCTCACCGGCACCAATATGGAGCGCAAGCACAACATCGTCAACTCCCTGTACCTGAAGCCCGACGAGCTGGAGGCCAAGAACTTCGAGCGCTATGAGCGCTATCGTCTGGTAGAGGAAAACGAACCCATGTGGGAGGAGTACATGATGGAGGATGCCGAATACTGTGTGGTAGCCTTCGGCATCGCCGCCCGCGTGGCCAAGAACGCCGTGGTTGCCGCCCGCAGCGAGGGCATCAAGGTGGGCATGATCCGCCCCATCACCCTGTGGCCCTTCCCCAAGAAGGCCCTGCGCGCCGCTGCCGACCAGGTGAAATCCTTCATCTCTGTTGAGCTGAGCATGGGTCAAATGATCGAGGACATCCGCCTGGCCACCGAGTGCAAAAAGCCCGTCAGTCTCTGCAACCGGGCGGGCGGCATGATCCCCAGCCCCGAGCAGGTGCTGGAGAGCATCCGCAAGGCACAGAAAGGAGAGAACTGATATGGCCATCGTTTTTCAGAAGCCCCACGCACTGACTGACGCAGTGCTGCACTATTGCCCCGGCTGCCCCCACGGCATCATCCACCGCCTGGTGGCTGAAGCTATCGACGATCTGGGCATCGAGGGCAAGGCCATCGGCGTGGCCCCCGTCGGCTGCGCGGTGATGGCTTACGACTACTTCACCTGCGACATGATCGAGGCCGCCCACGGCCGCGCTCCCGCCACCGCCACCGGCATCAAGCGCTGCCGCCCCGACAACATCGTGTTCACCTATCAGGGCGACGGCGATCTGGCCTCCATCGGTATGGCAGAGACGGTCCACGCCGCAGCCCGCAATGAGAACATCACCATCATCTTCGTCAACAACGCCATCTACGGCATGACCGGCGGCCAGATGGCCCCCACCAGCCTCCCCGGTCAGGTCACCCAGACCAGCCCCTACGGCCGTGATGTCAAGCACTGCGGCTGGCCCATCCGGGTCTGCGAGATGCTCTCCACGCTGGAGGGTCCCGAGTATGTGGCCCGCGTGGCAGTGAACAACGTCAAGAACGTCAATGCCGCCAAGAAGGCCATCAAGAAGGCTTTCCAGAACCAGGTGGAGGGCAAGGGTTTCTCCCTGATCGAGGTCGTTTCCGCCTGTCCCACCAACTGGGGTATGACCCCCCAGCAGGCACTGGAGTGGGTGGAGAGCGATATGATCCCCTACTACCCCCTGGGCGTCTACAAGGACCGGACCGATGCAAAGGAGGCTGAGGCAAAATGAAAACGACACAGATCCTGATCGCTGGCTTTGGCGGCCAGGGCATCCTGTTCGCCGGCAAGTTCCTGGCCTACAAGGGCCTTCTGGAGGACCTGCAGGTCTCCTGGCTGCCCAGCTACGGCCCCGAGATGCGCGGCGGCACCGCCAACTGCAATGTCATCCTTTCCGACGATCCCGTGGGCTCCCCCATCGTCACCAGCCCCGACGTACTCATCGCCATGAACCTGCCCAGCCTGCAGAAATACGTGGACACCGTGGTACCCGGCGGCCAGATCTATGTGGACTCCACCCTCATCGCCGAGAAGGTGACACGTACCGATGTGGAGGTCTACTACATCCCCGCCACCGCCATGGCCAAGGAGGCGGGTGTCAGCACCCTGGCCAACATGATCATCATGGGCCACCTGCTGCAGAACAACAACCAGCTGTCCTTCGAGGGCGCGCAGGTCACCGTGGAGAAGCTGGTCCCCGCCAAAAAGCAGGAGCTGGTTGGCCTGAACATGAAGGCACTGGAAGCAGGCCGCGACTATAAGGGCTGAGCTATGAAAATTTCCTGTATTCAGATGGATATGCGCCTGGGCGAGGTGGACTACAACTTCGCCCACGCCCAGGCCCTCATCCGGGAAACGGTGGCGCGGGAGCACAGCGATGTGGTGGTCCTGCCCGAGACCTGGAACACCGGCTTCTTCCCCGCGGATCTGGCCCCCTGTGCCGACGAGGATGGCCGACGCACCAAGGAGACTTTCTCCGCCCTGGCCAGGGAGCTGAGCGTGAATATCGTCTGCGGCAGCGTTGCCACCAAAAAGGCCTGCGGCTTCTGCAACACCGCCTATGTCTTTGACCGCAGCGGCACGGTGATCGCGGAATACGACAAGACCCACCTCTTCACCCCCAGCGGTGAGCACCACAGTTTCACCCCCGGCTCCCACACCTGCAGCTTCATGCTGGAGGGCCGCAAGTGCGCCCTCATCATCTGTTATGACATTCGCTTTCCCGAGCTGACCCGCACCTGCACGCTGCAGGGCGTGGATCTGCTGTTTGTGGTGGCCCAGTGGCCCGACAAGCGCTCCATGCACCTGGACACCCTGGCCCGGGCCAGAGCCATTGAGAACCAGATGTTCCTGGCCCTGTGCAACAGCGTCGGCACCGCCGGTCAGACCCGCTGCGGCGGCCACAGCGCCCTTATCGACCCCTGGGGCGAGTATCTGGCCCAGGCGGGCGAGAACGAGGAGGTCATCACCGGTCAGCTGGACTTCAGCACGATCGAGGGCATCCGCTCCTCCATCAATGTCTTCCGGGACAGGCGCCCGGAGCTCTACTGCGTCAACTAAACAAAACATAAGAAAGGCGGCAATCACCATGTCTTACACCTTCCCTGTCACCCGCACCACCACCCCCAAGGCAAAGCCCGACCAGAGCAACCTGGGCTTCGGCAAGTATTTCACTGACCACATGTTCATCATGGACTACGACGAGGGCCAGGGCTGGCACGACGGTCGCATCGTCCCCTACGCTCCCATCAGCCTGGACCCCGGCTCCGCTGTGCTGCACTACGCCCAGATGATGTTCGAGGGCATGAAGGCCTACCTCACTCCCGACGGTAAGGTCAACCTCTTCCGCCCCTACATGAACGCCGCCCGCATCAACCGCTCCGGCGAGCGCATGTGCTTCCCCCACCTGGATGAGGACCTGTTCGTTGATGCGGTGAAGTCCATCGTGCAGACGGATGCCGACTGGATCCCCAGCCACCCCGGCACCGCCCTGTACATCCGTCCCTACATGATCGCTGACGAGGTCAGCTTCTCCGTGGAGCCCGCCAAGCACTGCCTGTTCATCATCATCCTGTGCGCTGTGGGTGCCTACTACGACATCAACCGCGGCGGCCTGACCGGCAGCCACATCTATGTGGAGGATGAGTACATCCGCGCCGCCAAGGGCGGCACCGGCTTTGCCAAGTGCGGCGGCAACTACGCCGGCGGTATGCGCGCCACCAAGAAGGCTCTGGAGAACGGCTGCAAGGAGGTCCTGTGGCTGGATGCCAGAGAGCACAAGTATGTAGAGGAGGTCGGCACCTCCAACGCCTTCTTCATGATCGGCGATAAGATCATCACCGCTCCCCTGGGCGGCTCCATCCTGCCCGGCGTCACCCGTGACAGCACCATCACCCTGCTGCGCAAGTGGGGCTACAACGTGGTGGAGCGCCTGCTGAGCATCGACGAGGTGGAGGCAGCCAGCAAGGACGGCAGCCTGAAGGAGGCTTGGGCCACCGGCACCGCCTGCGTCATCTCCCCCATCGGCTATCTGAAGTACCAGGGCCGCGACATCGTCATCAACGGCGGCGATGTTGGCCCCGTCAGCCAGAAGCTGTATGACACCATCTACGGCATGCAGACCGGCGTGGTGGCAGACGATATGGACTGGATCGTTCAGCTGTAAATATCCCAAAAAACACAGAGCAAAGACCGCCGCCGGAGTATCCGGCGGCGGTTTTTGCTCTTGCACCAAACGAGAAAGCCCCCTCCGGAGCAGTCGCTCCGGAGGGGGTACATTTTCTTTATGCTCGGAATAGGCCTTAGAGACCCGCCAGAGGTGTCAGGAAATCGCAGACCTGCTGGCAAATATCCAAACGATGATCTGAGAAGAAGTGATCCGTCGGATACACACGCGCCTCGATCTGTGTGCCGCCAGCGGCCTTCACCGCGCGCACCACCGGGTCAACATTCTGCTCGGGCGGCGTATAGATGTCGAGGCTGCCGCCAAAGCACAGCACAGGCTTTTTCGCCAGTTGCTCTCCCAGATTCTCCAGACGGAAGCATTCACTGTTTTCCATGGTCTCCCGTTCCAGCGCCTCCGCGCTGGTACCGGTCAGCCAGGGTGCGCTGTCCACCAGGATCTCCCGGAGAATGGCCGCTCGCTTCGGGTCCTCCTGATCCAGCACCGGCAGTCGGCCAATGTTGCAGGGCATCATCAGCACACCGGCCTTGACCTCCGGGCGGTGCGCGGTCAGCTGACCGCAGACAAAGCCGCCCAGGCTGTGGCCCACCGCATAGATGCGGTCCTTGTCGATGTTGAAGCGCTCATCCTGCAGCATATAGTCCAGGACGGTATTGGCATCCTCCAGGTCATTGCTCAGCGAGTAGTCGCCATCGCTGCCCCAGCAGCCGCTGTAGTGGGTGGTCATGACATGGAAGCCGCAGCGGCGCAGGGCCAGCACCACATCCAGCCCCTGCTCACAGCCGGGGATACCGTGCAGGAACAGAACAGCGGGATGGGGACCGGGGCCTCCGGCTGTGTAGAGGACAGAGAGTAGACAGCCACGGCGGCCGGGGATCAAAACACCATTGGTATCCGGACGACAGGGTACGTCACCGAATCTCGTTTCACGACAATTGTTTTCCATGGGGCACCCCGCTTATTCCTTGGCAGCGGTCTCAGCGGTCTCCACTGCGGCCTTGTTCAGGTTCTTCTTGTACCAATCCTTGCCGTACATCACACGGGTGACCAGCATGGAGGCAACGGTATCACCGCAGGAGTTGACCAGGGTGCAGCCAGCGTCGAAGAGCTGGGTCATCATCAGGAGCACGGGCAGAGCCACGGAGGGGAAGCCGAAGGAGGAGATGATCATGGTCTCCATAGCGGCACCGCCGCCGGGGACGGAGGAAACTGCCACAGAACCGGCCACAGCAACGATCACAGCAAAGGCGTAGTCACCGAAGCTGGACAGGGGGTGGCTGAACAGTGCGCAGCAGAGGGCGATCTCATAGATGGTTGCGATGCAGGCACCGTCCATATGGCAGGTAGCGCCCACGGGAATGACCACGGAGCTGACCTCACGGGGAACACCCAGCTTGTCGCAGGCGTCCATCTGCAGGGGAATCGCGGCGGCAGAGGAGCGGGTGCCCAGAGCAGTCAGAGCAGGGGTCAGGATATTCTTAAAGAAGTTCTTCACGCCCCAGGGACCGGCTGCGAGGAACGCATAGATACCCAGGAACAAGAAGAAATACACGATCGTTGCGGGATAGTAGATCAGCAGGGCGTGGCCGTAGCTCTTGAGCAGGTCAGCGCCGTAGGTACCGGTCAGGTCAGCGAAGTAGGCCATCAGACCGATGGGCGCCAGCTTCATCAGCAGAGCGACCATCTTGTAGAACACGGTGGACATATTGCTCAGCCACTCGGAGATGGCTCTGCCCTTCTCGCCCAGAGTGGAGACCGTCAGGCCGAAGAACACGGTAAAGACGATCAGTGCCAGAATGTGGCTGCGGGAAATCAGCAGGGGGAAGTCGGACACGGTGAAGGTGTCAACGATCTGGGTGCCGATGCTGGAGGCTGCGCCCTCGATGGCGCTCTCCGTCTCACCGAGCTGCACGGAGGTATCCACACCGAAGATACCGGTCACAACGAACATATATACGCCGGCGACAATAGCGGTAGAGATAAAAATACCGATGGTCAGGCCCAGCAGCTTACCGACCTTCTTGGTGTCGGTGATGTTGGCAATGGAACTGGAAATGGAGAAGAAGATCAGGGGAATCAGCAGAACGAACAGCAGGTTCAGCCAGATCTGGCCGATGGGGGCCAGCACAGAGGCCTTATCCCCCAAGGTGATGCCGAGGACGATACCGATGAGGACAAAGGCAATCAGGATCAATGGTTCGCGGTAAGCGGACGTCTTACTTTGCTTTTTCATAAGTTATTCTCCCTCTTGATTTTCTCGTGTATCGCGGCTCATGGGGAGAGAGCGCTTTCTCGGCTTCCGGCTGCCGAGAACAGAGACGAACTGAAGCCATACGCCCCCTGGCCGGGAGGACATATCGGGCGGCTCAGATCCATCCGTTCTTTTCCTATGGGCTGTTTCCACAGTTGCTATGCTATCACCACGCTAAAGTGTTGTCAATATTTCCGCCGCATTTTCCTGCTAATTTTTTCCAATTATTTTCTGTATTTTTCACCAAATACAAGTTTTCATTCATTTCCGCACTGTAAAAAATCTCTTGCGCATCAAACGATTCATATTCCTATTAAAATACTGGGTGAAAATTTTGCAAGAATAAATTTCCAAATATCTGCCATATTTCAGGCGGTCGATACCAGCTGCCCGCAGTGCTCTCCACAGCCTGTCAGATGTTCCCGGTGCGCAGTCTGTGAAAACTGTTCCAAAAAATTCAGCGCAAGTACACCACATGCGCAGTATCTGTGGTATACTATGTATACTAAGATCATTCCGCAAAGAGTTGATCGACCATCTTTCATAAATATCTGAGATCGCTCATGGTGCAGCGGGGCTGGAATCCCTGGCGCTGCATACAAACAAAGGAGGAGAAAACAGATGAAAAAACGGATCGAAAGCACCCTTCTGGCGCTGGCCATCCTGCTGAGCCTGTGCTCACCCCTGGGCGGGCTGATCCCGCAGGCTCAGGCAGCGGAGACGGAGGAGCCGCCTACAGCTGGCACCTGGGGAGATAATCTCCGCTGGGAGCTCTCCGGCACAACCCTGATGATCACGGGTACCGGCGACATGAAGGAGGGCGAAGAACACTACAATGATGACCCTTACGATACGCGGGAGCAGCTATACTTCCCGTGGTACCATTTGACGTTTGATTCCGTGGTCATCGGTGAGGGTGTCACCTCCATCGCTCCAGGCGCGTTTGCCGATTATAACCTTCGCATGTGGAAAACACCTGAGTTCATCACTCTGCCGAGCACCCTGAAAACCATTGGCAACTCCGCATTCTATGGCTTTTGCGGCGAGGTGACCATCCCCTCCGGTGTGACCAGCATTGGCGCATACGCGTTCTACGGATTTCCTGCTGTCACTTTGTCCGAAGGTCTGGAAAGCATCGGGGACTGCGCATTTTGGGGATGCCGTCTGTCGTCTATCGAGTTACCGTCCACGCTGACACATCTGGGTGACTTTGCATTTGCTGCCAGCACATCCACGTCAACGATCCAAAACATAACGGTAGCGGAGGGGAGCGCGACCTTTTGCTCCGTGGACGGTGTATTGTTCAACATGGACCAGACCGAGCTGATCCTGTACCCGCAGGGGTGCACGGAAAACACCTATATGATCCCCGATACAGTGACAAAGATCCGCACCGGTGCCTTCTATGGGTGCAAGGCTCTGACCGATATCGGCCTCCCGGATGATCTGAGGGAGCTGGGGGACGGTGCATTCGCATACAGCGGACTGGTGAGCATATGGCTGTCGAGGACATTGACCACCATAGGAGATGGCGTGTTTGCCGGATGTCGGGATCTGGATGCGATCTATGTGCTTTCCGGAAACACCCACTTCCGCGCTGTGGACGGCGTGTTATTTGACTGGTTCCCGATGGATGAGCCGGAGCCGGTTGCCCTGTCGACGGATGAGCCGGAGGCGACCGCAGGCCCCACGGAACTGATTGCCTATCCATCCGGAAAACAGAACGAGACCTATGATATCCCGGAGAGCGTTACGTCCATTCGGCCCGCCGCATTCTGCGAGAATGCGTACATCAAGGAGCTGACGGTCCCCGATACGGTGAACAGGATCGACGCGTATACTTTTTACAAATGCACCAGTCTGACCTCGATCACCCTTCCCAGTCAGCTTGACGATCTTGGGGACTATGTGTTCAGTAATTGCCCCAACTTGCAAAGTGTCACCATTCCCAGCGGGATCACTTCCATTGGCGACTGTGCATTCTCCGGTTGTAGTTCTTTGCCTCATATCGTGATCCCGGAGGGCGTACAGGTCATCGGAACAAGTGCATTCGAACGGTGCCGCGCCCTGTGCAGTGCTGCGATCCCGAATACTGTGACCGTGATCAAATCCTATGCTTTTGACGATTGCAGCAATTTGACTGAGTTTACGATCCCCAACAAAATAGAGGCAATCGGATCGCTGGCATTCCAGGGGACAGGCTGTACCGGCGAAAATACGGCAACACTGGACCTGGTCATCCCCTCTACGATACAATATATGGGGGACCAGATATTCTATTGGAGTCACGGATTGCGCAGCATTACGCTCCCGAGCACGTTGGAGGTCATACCGAGTGGCTTTGCATGGGAGTGCAGCAATTTGCAGGAGGTCACGATCCCGGAAGGGGTCTCCATAATCACCCCCATGGCCTTCGATCACTGCACAAGTCTGCGGGAACTCTCCCTCCCGAAGAGTATATCCGTGATCGATGCCGGGGCGTTCCAGAGCAGCGGTCTGGAAAAGGTCTACTACGCCGGCACACGGGCCGAATGGGGTCAAATCACGATCTATGAACAGCAGAATACCGAGCTGATCACCGCCCTCATCTGCTGTACCGATGGGTATTATGGTATGGAGGACCCGGATCGTCCGCAGTACGCAACGATCAACAGGGTAGAGACATCACTATTCAAGGAATCTCCTATCCCTCCGTTCAGTAAGGAGTTTTATTTTCCGCTGGCCCGCGGCACCACAGTCACTTTATTTTTAGACTACAGCTGGTTTGAACAAAACAGTGCCCTGCTGGATACCTTCAAATTTCTCGGTAAAATCCGCATCTCATCCGGCGGCAAGGAACTGTACCAGACAAAAGATGGCCAAGTAACCTTTGATGCGGCCGCAAACAGTGAAACGGAAAGCAGCTTGACGTTTTCCCTCCTCTCCTCTAATTTGAGCGAACCCTTCCAGCCAAATCAGCCCGTTGATATTGAAATTTTAGACACAAACGAAACTATCCTGGCAAAAGGCACCGGCCGCTCTTTCCCCATCCAGAGCTGGCTCTTCGGAAACTATGACGCAACGATCAGCAAGACTCTGATCAAAAGCGTATTGGGCAAGACCAAGGGGAAAGAGATCATTAAAAAAGTCAAGCCCCCCATAGGCGAATCCGGCATGTGCTTCGGCGAAGCACTGACAGCCTCTCTGGTCAACTTCGGTGAGATCTCTCCCACACTGTTTGAAAACTGCACCATACTGGACCAGGTGCAGCTGGACACCGCTATGACAGGCATATCCTCAGCGTGGTGGAAGGAAATGACAGGCTCATACGAGAACAAAACCGCTAATGGGTTGATCCAGATATCGCATGTCATGCAGCATAAACCCTCGGTCCAGAAAACGCTGGAGCGGACAGCAGGCGATTTCGAGCAGCTGATAGAATGGATCGATCTTTATAAAGCAGGCAAATCCGCCATGCCCCTGATCTATATGAAGGCAAAGAATATCCACACCATCTGCGCCTATGATTATGAGATCTTCAAATCGGACGATTCGCCGACTATGCTGTATATCTTCTGTTACGATGCCAACTTTCCCCTGCGCATCGGCGAGATCTCCGTCATGGATTATATGAGCCGTGACGAAGCCATGTGGTCCTACACGGGCATCGATGGTTATGCGGGGTTGGGTGATTCCATCGCCTTTCTTGACCCCGCATACAGCTATTCCGATGATGGCACCTACGCGCTGTTGAGCATGGATCTGGATTGGTCCAATTCCATAGGGATGTCCGGGCCCATCCTCTACACGAAGCTCAAGTGGATCAGCAACGCCAGTGACACCGAAGCCACCGGCACGGACACCACCGATGCCGACACCGGCCTGTACTGGATCTCCGGCAGCGGCGAAGTATCTGTGGCGGATCTGGCAGGGGAAGCAGTCTCCATCGCGGATGACTACGCCATCTACACCGTCAACAGCGCCAGCACCGGAAGCTTCGCTCTGACTGACGGCGGGGTGGACACCATGACCGCCGCCGGCAACACCGTCTCTCTCTCCTGCGAGTACTATCTGGAGGATGAGACCGGTCAAGGCACCCTTGTCCGCGTCACCTTCGACGGTGCTTCGGCGGGGGCCGATGGTGTCTCCCTGGGCTACGACCCCAGCACCGACACCGTGACTCTCACCGGCGCGGGTGCGGGTACCATCACGGTGGTCTACGATGACGAGGACGATACCACCACGGATCCCTCCTGGATGGAGACCGTCACCGGCAATGAGCCGACCGTTTCTGTCACCGTCACTGACGGCTGCCAGTACGATGCCGCCGCCCATACCGTGACGCTGAACACCATCCCTCTGGGAACCGAAAGCGTTCTCATCGCAGCTTATGCCGATGGTCAAATGTTGAGCGTCACCACCGGCACACTTGGCAGGACGGTGCTGAACGCCGCGGCCCATCGGGCAGATGAGATCAGGATCTTCTATCTCAACGCTGACCAGCGCCCCGCGGCAGAGTGCAGCCGCATCCAGATCCCCCAGAACTGAAAAACAGCCCCTGCGCCTTTTGAGCGCAGGGGCTGTTCGTATGTCTGCTCAGATCGTCTCCACCTTCAGCAGATTCGTGCTGCCGGATTTGCCGGTCAGACCGGCGGTAACGATGATCTGGTCGTTTGTCTTGAGATGCAGCGCCTCCTTGGCAGCCTTGGCCGCCAGGTAGAACATCACATCGCTGGAGGGAGCCTGCTCGCTGCGCACAGGCAGCACGCCCCAGGCCAGGGCCATCTGATACCAGGTGTCCTCCTGTGTCGTCATGCCCACAATGTCCATGGGAGGACGGAAGCGGGACACCATGCGCACGGTCGCGCCGGACAGAGAGTTTGCCACGATTGCCTTGGCCCCCAGGTCGATGGCCATGGCGCAGGTAGCGTGGGAGATGGCGTCCACCGTGTTGTCGGTGGCCTTGAAGGTGTTGTTCCAGAAGCGCTTGCTGTACTTAATGTCCTGCTCGGCAGACTCCACGATGCGCACCATGGTCTCCACCGTCTGCACCGGGTACTTGCCGGCAGCCGTCTCGCCGGAGAGCATCACAGCGCCGGTGCCATCGTACACGGCGTTGGCTACGTCGCTGATCTCCGCGCGGGTGGGGCGGGCGTTCTGGATCATGGATTCCAGCATCTCCGTGGCGGTGATGCTGACCTTGCCCTGGCGGCGGCAAACATCAATGAGCTGCTTCTGAATGGCGGGCAGCTTCTCAAAGGGGACCTCCACGCCCAGGTCGCCCCGGGCCACCATGATGCCATCGCAGGCGGCGCAGATCTCCTCCATGTTGTCGATACCGGACTGATTTTCGATCTTGGCGATGATGCCGATGTTGCGGCTGGTGTGCTGGCGGAGGAACGCCTTCACATCCTCCACATCCTGGGCCCGGGAGACGAAGGAGCAGGCGATATAGTCGATATTGTTTTTCAGACCCAGCAGGATGTCAGCCTTGTCCTGCTCGCTGAGATAGACCTGATTCATCACCTTGTTGGGGAAGCTCATGCTCTTGTTGTTGGAGGTCTCGCCCCCCACCAGCACGCGGCATTTGGCGTCCGCCCCCTGCAGTTCCTCCACCTGGAACGCCAGCAGGCCGTTGTTCAGCAGGATCCTGTCGCCCACCTCCAGATCATCCACCAGTCCGGGGTAGTTGACGGCCACCCGCTTCTCGTTGCCCACGATCTGCTCGGTGGTAAAGGTGAAGCTATCCCCCTCCTTCAGGGTGATCTTGCCTTTTTCAAAGGTGCGGATTCGATATTCAGGGCCCTTGGTGTCCAGCAGCAGCGCAATGGGCAGATTCAGCTTCTCGCGCACCGCCTTCACCAGATCCATCTTTGCCTGCTGCTCAGCATGGGTGCCGTGAGAAAAGTTCAGACGGGCCACATTCATGCCGGCCAGGCACATTTTTTCCAGAGTCTCCATATTGTCACAGGCGGGACCAATGGTACAGACGATTTTCGTTTTTCGCATATCGAATATACTCCTTTTTTCTCTCGCGTTTGGGTTTCCAGCTTGTTCCACACCCATTATATAAAAAGATCAAACATAAGTAAACAGCTTTCTTTGTGAAAGAAATCACCTGTTCAGCAAACTTTTTTGCCGCAATATGCCGCGATACGGGCCAGCCTGGCACCGCCCCACGCTCTGGAAGCCCTGCGCGGCATAGTACTCCGCCAGGGGCTGGTTGTCCTCTGCCGAGTCCAGGCGCAGCCGGTCCTTTCCCCGGTCCGCTGCATACTTTTCCACTTCCCGCAGGAAGCGCCGACCCACGCCGGGGTACCTCCGGTCGGAGACAAAATTGTGGAGATAGAGAGCGCTGGCCCCATCTGTCCACCACTCGTCCTCCTCCAGCAGCACGGCGGCACACACCGGCTGACCACCCTCCGCCGCCTGGACGAACAGCCGCCCCAGCGCCTGCGCCTCCTGATAGTAAGACAGTGGAAATGCCTCCAGATAGCCCGTCACGTTCCACTGCCGCAGACCGCGCTCCTCCATCCACCGGACTCGCTCCCGGATCAGGTGGAAGATATGCGGGACCTCTTTCTTTTCCGCTGTCCGGAATTGATAGAGCTGCTCCATAGCCGCCTCCATTGGTTTACAGAATGACATAGGGATGCTTCAGGAATTTCCGGTAGAACAACACGCCCACGGCGGTGGTGACGATCTCCGTCACCGGGAAGGTACACCAGAACCAGTTCAGCCCCAGCCGGGAGAAGAGGTAGCCCAGAGGCACAAAGAGTACCACCGTGCGCACCACCGTCAGCAGCGAGCTCTTGACGCTGGCCCCCACCGCCTGGAAAAACACCGGGAAGATCAGGGAGGTAACCAGCGGGATAAAGCTGAGGCCGATAATGCGGAAGCCCACCGTGCCGATCTCCACCACCAGCTCATCCGCCGTAAATACCCGCAGCATGGGGGCGGGGATCGCTTCAAAGCAGAGCAGCCCCAAAGCCATCAGGGCCATGCCGAAGCCCACCGCTGTAGAGAGCGTCTTGCGGCAGCGGGAGATGTTTTTTGCCGCGTAGTTAAAGCTGATGATGGGAACGATACAGGTCTGCATGGCTCCCAGAGGAATGAAGAAGAAGGTCTGCCACTTGTAGTACAGCCCCAGGGCGGTGACCGCCTGGTCCGAGAAGGTGGCCAGGATCAGGTTCAGCCCCAGAATATAAAAGGTATAGGCCGACTGCATCAGCATATTTGGCGCACCCAGGCGGAAGATTCGTGCCACATGATGGGGGTACTTCTCCCGCGCCGGAGAGGGGCGATAGCCCTTCTTCGCCACCACGGCCGCCGCCGCGATCTGCCCCGCCACCGTGGCGATGGCGGCTCCGGCGATGCCCAGCTCCGGCAGACCAAAAAGGCCGAAGATCAGCAGCGGATCCAGCGCGATATTGGTCAGCGCGCCGATGATCTGCGCCACCATGGGCGTCCGCATGTCGCCGACGGCCTGCAGCACCTTGGTCCAGATGCTCTCCAGAAACAGGCCAACGCTGAAAACGCACACGATGCGGCCGTAGACCACCACCTCCTGTGCCACCTCCGCGGAATCCGTGGACATATGGGCGTAGGCGGGCATGATGAACCAGCACACCAGGGCGAACACCAGCCACAGCGCCAGGGCCAGCGCGGTCCCTACACCGGCGTATTCCTCCGCCTCCTCTTTTTTGCCAAGCCCCAGCTTGGAGGCCATCACGGTATTGATGCCCACGCCGGAGCCCACCGCCAGAGCAATCATCAGCAGCTGCACCGGATAGATGATGGACAGGGCCGTCAGCCCCGTCTCCGCATAGCGGCCCACAAAGAGGCTGTCAACGATGTTATAGAGGGCCTGGATCAGCTGCGCCAGCATCACCGGGGGCGCCATCCGCAGCAGAACCTTGCTGATCTTCTCTGTTCCAAAAAGCTGTGCCGTCTCCATATCTCACCTCACGGGCCGCAGCCCGTCCTTTTCTGTATTGTTGTATCAAGGGGATTATATGCCTTTTCCTCCGCTTGTCAATAGCCGATGCCGTTAAAAAGGCCCCCGGCAGCCATTCTGGCCGCCAGGGGCTTTGGGGTCTAATCTGTTACAGCAGTGCGGCGATGCGCTCCTTATCCTGACCGCCCACCAGCTGTGCGGCCACCTTGCCATTTTTAAAGACGATCATGGTGGGGATGCTGACCACACCGTACTCCTGGGCCAGCTCGGGGTTCTCATCCACATTGATCTTACCCACGGTGACATCGGGCCGCTCCTGGGCGATCTCCTCCACAACGGGAGCCATCATCCGGCAGGGCATACACCAGTCGGCGTAGAAATCCACCAGGGCCACACCGGTGTTGTGCAGCACCTTCTCATGAAAATTATGAAGCTCCAGCTTAATGACAGACATTTTGTATACCTCCTTGTCAATCCCGCTCAGTCCTTGGACTTGTAGTAGAGCATGCAGTGGCAGTAGCCCTCGAAATCCGGGTCCGCGATCTGGTCGCGGAACTCCTGGCACATGCACTTATTCTCCGGGGTCCTCGCCAGTCGGCAGGGGCAATAGCCTCCCTTGGCCTCCAGCCCCTTACGAATACTCTCCACGATCTCTTTGTTCTCATTCAGACGAACTGCCATTCCATCGCTCCTCTCTGCCCCGCAGCGCGGCACGGGACACATATCGCTTCATTGGCCTCCACCCATGAGACGGCAGCCAGTGTCCGGACACAGTACCTGCGCCCAGCTGGATTATAGCACATCGCGGGCCAATCTGGCAATGCTGCCGCTGCGCTTTTCTGACATGAGCTTAGCCTTTCCCGGTCAGGCACGCTTCATAGAAGTTTTTTGCAAAGGTGGGATTGGCATAAAAATGGAAGTGCGGGTATCCGGCATAGAGCCGCTTCGTGGCAACTGCGCAGTCCCACATCTTACCGTTGGACTTGGTGGCCGTGAAATCTCCACCGGGCTCTGTCGCATCCCAGTGGTGGAACTCATGGCCGCGGATCTCCTCCCCCGCCCGGCAGAGCAGGTTGTCCTTTTTGGCCCGCAGCGTCACGTAACCGAAGCGGGTCAGCTTTCCGTTGTCGAAGCTCTTTCCCGGCAGTGCCCCCACCATGGGACTATCGTGGATCGCCTGGGTCAGGTACATGAAGCCGCCGCACTCGGCGATACAGGGCAACCCGTCCGCCAGGGCGGAGCGGATGGAGGCCAGCATCGAGTGGTTTTCGCCGAGCTGTTTTGCATACAGCTCCGGATAGCCGCCCCCCAGATACAGCCCCTGGATCCCCTCCGGCAGCGCCTTGTCCGTCAGCGGACTGAAATCCACCAACTGCGCGCCCATATCCCGCAGGGCCTCCAGACTGTCCTCATAATAGAAGCAAAACGCCTTGTCGCGGGCGACAGCGATGCGTACCAGCGTATCGTACCGGGGCAGCACCACCGGCTCACAGCGCACCGGCGCGGCCCCAGCGGCCAACGCCAGCATGCCGTCCAGATCCAACGTCTTTTCCGCCTGTCGGGCCAGCGCCTGCAGCTTCTCCTTCAGCCCCACCACCTCCGCGGCGGTCACCAGGCCGAGGTGGCGGCTCTCCAGGGCGCAGTCCGCCATTCTGGGCAGGAAGCCCAGGGGGCGGACCCGTCCGCCGAACTGCTCCAGGATCGCGCCTGCCAGGGCCCGATAGGTGGGTTCGGTACACTGATTGAGGATCACACCGCAGATCGGATTGTCCGGTCGGAAGGTAAGAAAGCCCTGGATTGTGGCCAGAACAGAGAGGGAAGCCCCCTTGGCGTTGACGATCAGCACTGTGGGGCTGTCGATCACCTTGGACAACTCATAGGTGCTGGAGCGGGTGGTTGTCAGGGCCGTACCGTCGTAGTAGCCCATGGCGCCCTCGATGATGCTGACATCCAGCTGGGTGCTGTTTTTCGCCAGCAGATACCGGGCCGTATTCTCCGAGAAAAAGAAGAGGTCCAGATTGGCGCTCTTCGCGCCGATAATACGGCTGTGAAACATGGGGTCAATATAGTCCGGCCCGCTCTTAAAGGCATCGACCCGCAGCCCGCGGTCGACCAGGGCCTGCAGCACCGCGCAGGTGACCGTTGTCTTGCCGCAGCCGCTGCTGGTGCCTGTTAGAAGGATGCGGGGACATGCCTGCTGCTCCATCTCAGCGCCTCCTTACAGATTCTTGCGGCGGATCACCACCACATTGGCAATAACCATGAATACCAGCGCATACAGTGCCAGGACCAGCATGCTGACCAGGCTGGGTGCGCCGCCGTAGGCCATGCTGCGCAGTGCGCCGCTGGCGTGGGTCAGGGGCAGGATGCTGATGAGCAGCTCGATCACATCCGGCACCCGGTCCAGCGGGAAGAAGGTGTTGCACAGGAAGGTCATGGGCAGGATCACATAGGTGGAGAAGCGGGACACGTCGGCGTGGGTCTTGGCCAGCACCGCCGCAGTGATACCCAGCGCCGCAAAGGCCAGGCCGTTGAGCAGCATCACCAGGAAGAAGGAGATACTCAGGTGGATATGCGCTCCAAAGGGGAGGGCCAGCAGCAGGATCAGCACGCCGCTGTACATGCCCCGCAGCGCGCCGCCCAGCATCTGGCCGAAGATATAGGCCGGCATGGGGGCGGGGGAGATGATGATCTGGTCAAAGGACCGCTCAAAGATCCGCTGGATGTTCAGAGATGTTGCGATAGAGGAAAAACTGGTGTTCATGGTGGTCAGGGCGATAATGCCCGGCACCAGAAAGTCGATATAGGGCCGGTCGGTGACCGTGCTGGTGGAGCCGAGACCCCAGCCGAGAGCGATCATATACAGGAGCGGGCTGATGAGGGCGGCAATGGTGATGCGCCGCCACTCAAACTTGAATTCCACCCATTTCTCCCACAGGACGGTCTCCACCGTGGTAAAAAACTTCTTGACCTTCATGCTTTCTCCCCCAATCCGCGGCCGACCACATTGAGGAACACATCCTCCAGCGTGGTGGAACGCATCGTGAACTTGTTTTTTATCCCCGCGGTGTAGGCAATGGCCTCCTCTTTCCCCGGGAAGAAGGCGCTTCGGGTGTGGTCGCCGTCAAATTCGTCGATGGCCACCTCGCCCAGCTCCCGGATCAGATTCTCCGGCGTATCCAGCCGCGCGGTCCGTCCCTTGTCGATGAGGGCGATGCGCTGACAGAGGGACTGCGCCTCCTCAATGTAGTGGGTGGTGAGCAGGACCGTCATCCCCTGCCGGTTCAGGATGCGCAGCATATCCCACATCTGCCGCCGGGATGCGGGATCCAGTCCGATAGTGGGCTCGTCCAGGATCAGGATCTCCGGCTCGGTCAGCAGCGCCCGACACAGCATCAGCTTGCGCTTCATGCCGCCGGAGAGCTGCCGGGTGATCTTTTTCCGGTGCTCGATCAGGCCGCAGAACTCCAGCAGTTCCTCGCTGCGGCTGCGGATCTGCTGCCTGGGCACGTCGTAGTGCCGCCCCTGCAGCTCCATGATCTGGTCCATGTTCATGTCCAGACGCAGAGAGTTCTGCTGGGTGATCAGAGAAAATTTCCGCTTGATGTCTCCCCGCTGGCGTTTGAGCTCCTCGCCGTCCACAAACACCTTGCCCTCCGTGGGCAGCAGCAGGGTGGACAGCACGCTGATGAGCGTGGTCTTGCCCGCGCCGTTAGGTCCCAGCAGTCCGAAGAACTCTCCGGACCCGATGGTCAGAGACACATCGTCCAGCGCCTTTGTGGTGGATTTGTCATAAATTTTTGTCACATGTTGAATATCGATCATTGACTGACCTCCTCGATCGTTCCTTCTGCCTGCATATAGATGCTTCGCAGCCGCTGCAGCGTCTGCGCATCTGTCTCCCACATTCCCCGCTGATTGGCCTCCAGCAGCCGTTCGCTGACGCTGTGGACCGCCCAGCGGTTGACCTCCTCCATCCACTGACGGGTCTCCTCGTCAAAGAGGAAGGTCTCCGCAATGGACTGATACATCCAGTCCTCGGCCACCTCCGCCGTGGCATCCCAGCCAAAGAAGGTGTCCGTCGCCGTCGCGATCTCCTGCGCGCCCTTGAAGCCGTGGCGCTTGAGCCCCTCCAGCCACTTGGGGTTGAGAATGCGGCTGCGCATGATCCGCGCCGTCTCCTTTCCGATGTCCCGCGTAACGGGCCGGTCCGGGTCATCGGTATGTCCGGTGACGGACATGGGCTTTTTCCCCGAGTTGGCGCGGACACAGGCCACCAGCCCTCCGTGATAGGCATAAAAATCGTCACTGTCCAGCATATCGTACTCGGCGGTACTCTCGTTTTTGATCGTGACCGCCACCGTGGACATCCGGCAGCGGAATGCCTCCGTGTGCTTTTCCCCGTGCGTGCGGGAGGAATAGCCGTAGCTGCTCCAGGTCTCAAACACCTGGGCCAGGTCCCGGAAATCCGTCCACTGCTTGCTGTCGATGATCTTGGACACCGCCGTGCCATAGCAGCCGGGAGCGCAGCTATATACGCGGATATACGCCTGATCCAGCGCCTGCTCCTGGGGGATGCCCTGCTCCGTCAGCTTTTCCACATCCTCCCGCAGATGCTTTTTGATGTAGTTCATCTCATCCGGCTCATCCAGCGCGGCGACCTTTGTCACCGCCTGGTCCATCAGGCGGATCAGATTGGGGTACATATCCCGGAACAGGCCGGATATGCGCAGCGTCACATCCAGGCGCGGCCTGCCCAGCTCCTCCAGCGGGATCGGCTCCACGCCAAGCACCCGGGTCGTCTGTCCCAGATAGACCGGCCGCACGCCCATCAGATACAGGCACTCGGCCAGGTCCTCGCCGCATGTCTTCAGGGTGTTGCCTGCCCAGACCACCATAGCCGTGCTCTCGGGGTATCCTCCCTCCTGCTGGTCGTACTGGCTCAGCATTTGCTTCGCCATTTTGACGCCGATCTCCCAGGCGGCCCGGGAGGGGATCTGCGCCGGATCGCTGGCGTAAAAATTCCGGCCGGTGGGCAGGATAGATACGTTGCCCCGGGTGGGGTTGCCGCCCTGACCCGGTGGGACGAAGCCGCCGTTGGTCCCGGTGAGCAGGTTGTCCATCTCATCGGTGATGTGGTCCATCTTGTCCCTCACGACTTCGCACATGAACCGCAGGACCCGCCTGACCTCCACAGCGGAGCCGATGAACCGCTCCGCCGCCACTACATCGGCCACGCTGTCGGCCGCAAAGTTCTGCTCCGCCAGCGCCGCCGTCATTCGACGCGCCGCCGCAATGGCGTTATCATAGACCATCAGGCCGGATATGCCGCCGAAATCCGCCGTGGGGCCGTCCTTCACCGCCTCCGGATCATAGCCCTGGGCAGTCAGGACACTGTCATTCAGCGACGGGATATTGCCGTTTCTGACCCGCAGCAGCATCCGCATCAGGTTCTGGTACAGCTTGCCCTCCGGCACCTTGCCAAAGATGTGCAGTCCATCCTTAACCACAGAATTTTTCAGCTCGCCCATCCAGATGTGGATCGCCTCGATGGCTCCATCCGCATCCGACTGGAAGCTCTCCTCCGTCAGGTGCAGGTCCGTTGTCAGCTTTGCCTCCACCGCCAGGTCGAAAATGCGCCTTGCCAGCTGGGGGACCTGGGCGGGGCGGGCCTGCTTGGCCTGATGATACTCCTTCAGAGCCTCATCGATCACCGCAAGATGCTCATAGGTCTCCGCCTCATCCAGAGACGGCGGCATATGGTCAACCACGACCGCCCAGCTTCTGCGCTTGGCCTGGATGCCCTCGCCGGTGATGCCGATATGATAGGGGTACAGGTGGGGCAGACTCCCCAGCGACGCGTCGGGATAGCAGTCTCTGCTGAGCCCGACCTCCTTGCCCGGCAGCCACTCCAGAGAGCCATGGGTGCCGATATGATAGACCGCGTTTGCCCCAAAGCACTCCTCCAGCCAGCAGTAGTAGGCCAGATAGCTGTAGGGCGGCGTGGAATCCGTGCTGTGGTACAGGGCCGCCGCCCGCTCACCAAAGGCCCGGGAGGGCTGCAGACCAATAAAAATGTTGCCGTTGACGATGCCGGGGATCAGCATTTTGCCGTCCTTGACCATCACCTCGCCCGGCACGCCGCCCCAGGTGTTTTCCAGCTCCCGCCGCATGGCATCGCTCAGCCCGCCGAACCAGCCGCTCCACACATCCTGCTCCACCACGGCGGCAGCCAGCCGTTCCATGGCCTCCGGCGAGGTCCACCGCAGATCATTGGTCAGCCCGGACGTCAGGCGGTCAGCGATGTCCTGTCCACTTTCAAAATCAAACTCTGTCCGGAATCCCGCCGCCTGAAACCGCTGCACGATGCGGTGGACGCTCTCAAACGTATCCAGACCCTCGGCGCATCCGATCTTGGCGTTGCCGGGCATGGTGTTGAAGAGGATCGCCAGCTTTTTCTCCCCGTTGTCCATCCGCTTCAGCTTCGCCCAGTTGACCGCCAGCCGACAGACCCGGTCCGTCCGGTCCGGAATGGGCTGATACACCTTGCGCTCCACATCATCCTCCCGCACCAGCTCCTGGGCGCCGCCTGGGACGGTGATGATCTGGCCATCCAGCTCCGGCTGGAACACATAGATCGGCAGCGAGATCGGATCGATGCCCTGGGGCAGGAACCGATACTGCTCGCGGCTGTAGTAGGTGGTCATCACCTGCATGACAGGCACGTTCCACTCCTCAAAAATGCTGCGGAGGATCTCCTGCCTCCCATCCCCCGGCCCGCTCATGTGGGACAGGGAAAAGCCGGTCATGACCAGGATGCTGTGGGGCAGGCGCTTGTCGCCGCAGGTGAAGAACTTCTGCATCGCCGCACAGATCCCGCCATCCTGCTCGCCGTTGCCGGAGGTACGGGAAAACATTGGCAGCGCCAAGGCGCCCAGCTCCTGCAGCCGGTCGATCACCGCATCGATGTGGCGCGTATTGCCGTTGATGACCTGGCTCTGGTGCAGGACAAGTCCCACCACGGGCCGGTCCCCCTCCGCCGCCTCGCGGCGCAGGGGCAGGCTCTCCGCCTCGTCCAGCATCCTGCCCTGCCAGTATAAGCCCATATCCAGTGGTGCCTTTGGCTCCGGAACGGCGCAGTCCACCCCAAAGTGGTTCCTGGCGATATAGAGCAGCAGCCCCCTGAAATTGTCGGCAGTATTCAGTCGGAAATAGGCGCTGACCCCCCTGTACTCCTCCATTGTAAGGCCGGATGTGGGAAGAAACTCCGCAATCTCCTCCGGGAGGGAGGACTCAAAATACACCGGTATGCGCCTGGTCAGGCTCTGCCACATCTGGTGGAAATCCGGCAGACACTGCACGCTGCCGTGGAAATACACCACCGCAAAATCGCTGACGGCCGCCTCCGCCATCATCCGCTCGACCTTTTCCGGGCATTCGCTCAGCTCCGCCACCGACCAGCAGCTTCCCTGCACCATGTCGGCATGCTCGCTTGCCAGCGCCCGGAATGCCCGGCGCATATTCCACAGACGGTCCTCTGTGGCCAGTAAACATATCACTCGTGCCATCGTATTCCCCTTATACTTCCTGATTTGCTTTATTTTGCGGAGCACCTGATACAGGCCCCTGTGTCGGTGCCCCTCATTGGATCTTGATCAAATGCTCCGTTGTTACCTGTGCTGGGTCCTCGCTGGACAAAATGGCATACATGTCCGCCATAATGGCCGCAATATCCGCTGCTGACTGATGAAACGAGGGCGACGTCACCCAGACGCAGCCGCTCTGCACCGCTTTAAAATCCAGAAACAGCGGATTATTCTCCACCATTTCGTCGATGGAATAAAATTTATCGGTAAAATTCATATAAAACAGGCAGTCGGCATCCTTGAACCGGGTATACCACTCCTCGAAGGTCATGGTGCTGTTGCCGCCCTTTTCCGGCTCCAGGTCGGCGCAGACATAGTCGCCGCCTGCCATTTCGATCAGCTGCGCGCAATAGTCGCCGCTGTTGCGGGCGTAGCACTTTTCTCCAGCCAGATAGCCCATGGCTACCGTTTTGCCGAGGGGCTCCTCCGCCCGCACGGCCTCCAGCAGGGCCGCCTGCTCGTCAAAATACCGCTGGGCCTCCTCCTCGAGATCCAGCAGCACCCCAAGCAGCTTGATCCACTCTACACGCCCCAGCGGGTGCGGCTCCTTGGAGGAATTCTCCACCAGCGTGGGGATCCCCAGCTCGTCAAACTTTTCCAGCACCTCCGGCTTGCTGTCCACCATGGTGTTGTTGATGTGAAGCTGGATCTGCTCCCCCACGATCATCTCATAGTTGGGCTGCGAAAACTTTCCGCCGAACCGGATCGTCCCCGCCTCCATGGCCTCCACCACATGCTCCAGGTACCAGCCGTCCACATCCGTCCCCACCAGCGGGACCCGGTCCAGCGCACCCAGCGCGTCCACAAGCGAGACGATGCTGGTGCTGGCGATATAGAGCCGGTCAATGGGGCGGCGCAGCACATATACGTCCCCGTCCAGCGCCTCCGGCTGCTCCACCCCCTCGGGCAGCACCAGATAGCGGTGCTCCCCGGTCCCAGCGGAGATCATGCGGGACCCGTCAGAAAAATATTCCACGGAAAAAAGCTCCGCGTATTCCAGGGGCATGAAGCCCAGGCTGGCGGGCAGGCCGTCCGCGGGGGCGGCTTGATCCGCCCCGTTTTCAGCTGCTATATTCCCGCAGGCCGCCAGCAGGCACATCAGTACCGCTGCCGCTGCTGCTGCATATTTTTTCATCTCTGTGTTCTCCTGTTCGTAGATCGTGTCACCCTGCAGATCCGCGGTATGCCGACGAAAAAAGAAACGGCCGCGGCAACAAAACTATGTTGCCGCGGCCGTTTTTCCACGTCAAAAAAATGCCTTGCTCCATAACTCGTGGAAGGCATACCTCTTCAAGCAGGTCTTCTGACTTGCGCACACAAGAGAACTTCTCTCACATCCAGCTCTGCCTTCCCAGTTTCCCAGTGACTGACTTTCGTCAACGAGCGGGATGATTCAACGCTTACAGCGGCGGTACCGTCCGGGATTCACACCCGATTATCTATTCTCCCCGACAGGCCCGAAGGCTGGCGGGACACTTGAATCATTCTATCCGATTGTCGGAGCCATTATAATCTGCTTTTTGGATTTAGTCAAGCAAAATCCGACTCGTTT
The DNA here is from genome assembly GCA_964429705.1 of uncultured Oscillospiraceae bacterium. GTDB lineage: Bacteria > Bacillota > Clostridia > Oscillospirales > Oscillospiraceae > Pelethomonas. The sequence continues at coordinate 51,030 of CAYSDG010000002.1, forward strand.
TTTCACGGGTCCCGCCACAAAAAATATTCCGCAGACCAGCGAAGTCTGCTCTTGACAAAAAAACAGCTTTTGTGTATGCTTTGTCCTGAACAGCGGATTTTTATGTCTGCCGGTCTGCTTTAAAATTTCATACAGACGGTTCAGGAGTAGGAAATCGGGTGAAAGTCCCGAGCGATCCGGTCACTGTAATCGGCGAGCAAGCCGCAGTATGCCATTGCGAAAGCGAGAAGGCGCGGCAAGCGATGACCCGTAAGTCAGGAAGCCTGCCTGAAACGAATGATAGGCATCTTCCGAAGAAAGTATCCTGTTTGAGCAATAAGCCCCTGACCGTTTTCAGGGGATATTTCTGCGTCTGCTTCCTTTCGGGTGGCAGGCGTTTTTTTCATGCAAAAATCACAAAAGGAGCTGATCGCTTGTATCAAATCTTTTTCGACGAATTGAGCAACAAGATGTACCCCAGCACCCAGCTGCACAGCTTCGGCGTCAACGGCAAGATCTCCGGCAGCGTCAGCGCCATCGGCGAGATGGGGAACGGCATCATCGGTGTCATCCACGGACCTATGGGCTGCGCGTACCACTACCGCTACTCCGTCCGGCGCAGGCATCAGCCGTTTTACTCCCTCCTCAGCTCGGACCTGACGGAGCAGGACATCATCTTCGGCGGCGAAGAAAAGCTGCGGCAGACCATTCTGGATGCCTGGCAGCGCTATCATCCCCGGTGGATCTTCATCATCCCCACGCCGGTCAGCGATGTGCTGAACGAGGACATCCAGTCTGTGGCCGCCGAGCTGCGCCGGGAGGGCATCCCCGTCACCGCCATCCAGTCGGAGCTGTTTTCTCACCGGGACAAAAACTTCAACCGCAACCGACTGAAGGAGCTGTCCCTGAAAAAGATCACCGGCGACAACCGGCTGGAGCTGGAGCTGAAGGGCTGCGGCTTTACTGAGGCACTCTACTCCCTGGTGGAGCAGGTCATGCAGCCGCAGGAGAAGCTCCCGCGCAGCATCAACATTGAGACCATCAACTGGGGCAGCGAGGGGCGCATGGTTCTGCGGGAGATGGAGGAGTTCCTCTCCCGATGCGGCATCTCCGTCAACTGCTGGATCCCCAGCAGCGACATGGCACAGCTGGCCGCCGCCCCGGCAGCGGAGCTGAATCTGGTCCGCCGCGGCATGCAGAGTGCCCCCTTCACACTGAAACTGTACGCCAGGGAGTTCGGTGTCCGTATCAGCTCCATCTGCGTGATCCTGACAGACGATCTGCGCCGCAACATGGGCTATACCCCCGAGGTCGAGACCCGCATGGTGGAGCGCATCCAAGATGCCATCCGGCTTTATGCTCCCGAGGCATCGCTGGTGTGCAATCCCAGCCGCCAGGAGCTGGAAGCGATCTTCGCTGACGCTGATGCCGTTGTGGGCACCGACGATATTACCCTGGAGGGGCTGGGCGCTCCCCTGATCCCCGCCTCCAGTCTGACATACTCCCTCAGCTTTCCGTCCTATGTGCGCAATCTGCACCGACTGCGCCGCCGACTGGAAAACTGCAGCCAGCGCGACCAGCTGCTGCTGGGCCGCATGTCCTTCTCCACCGAGCAATACCCCCGATACGACAGCCCAGACACACGGGCGGGCCGCGAAATGTGGCGGCGCATGTGGCTGGAGCGAAAGGAGGAACCGCAATGAAAACTTCATCCGGATGCAAGCTGCTGGGCGCACAGCAGGCCTTCACCGGTATCCGGGATGCCGTTGTGCTGCTCCACTCGGTCGTCGGGTGCAGCTTCGGCACCATGGCCTTCCATTTTGCTGCCTGTCATATGACAGAGGTGCGGCAGACCTGCACCGTGATCAGCGACAGCGATGTGGTCTTCAGCGGAGAGGCCTCCGTGGAGCGGGCGCTGGACAGCATTGCCCAGCTGTATGCCCCCGCCGCTGTTTTTCTGGTCACCGGGTGCGTCAGCGACATTATTCAGGACAACATCTCCACCGTATCCCGCAGCTTTCAGGAGCGCACCGGGATCCGGGTGATCCCCCTGGAGGCGGCCGGATACCGCGGCGATATGAACGACGGCTTTGAGGCGGCCATGGCCGCTCTGGCCGACGAAATGCAGCCCCAGTCCCCCGCCTCTGTCCCCACCGTGAATATCATCGGCTTCGGTGCCGATGACCCCCGGCTGCAGTCCGACCTGACCGCGCTGGAGGAGCTGCTGGCGGGTAAGGCCCAGTTGGGCACCGTCTTCTCCTCCTGCACCATGGAGGCATCCGCCGCGCCCCCCGCGCCGGGCTGAATCTGGTCTTTGGCCGCGGCACTGTCCTGGCCCAGGAAATGGAGCGCCGCTTCGGTACCCCCTACACCTGTCTGGACTACCCCTGCGGCCTGACCGGCGCAAAGGCGCTGTGGAGCTGTCTGGAGCAGCAGTTTGGACTGGACTTTTCCGCTGAGGCCGATGCCTTCGCCAAACAGACCGGCCAGAGTGCCGCACCGGCCTTCGGCTATCTGCAGGCGCTCTACGGCATTCCGGCAGCAGTCATCGCCGCAGGCCCCCGCGTGCGGGGGATCAGCGCCTTTCTGTCCCGAGAGCTGGGTATGGAGGTATAGGTGGCCGCGCCGCGGGAATCTGCCCGTGACATAGAGAACATCTACGATCAGGTCCGCCGCACAGAGGCGGCGATCCTCTTCGGCTCCTCCTTTGAGCAGGAGCTGGCCGACGAGATGCACATTCCCCTGGTGCGCTGCGACTATCCGGTGTTCGACCGGGTCTGTCTGACCCATCGGCCGTATATCGGCCCGACAGGTACACTGTGCCTGATTGAGGACATTCTAAACGAAGTGATGCTTACCAGGACCCGGAAAGGAGCGCTGTATCAATGAAAAGGATCTGTGTTTACGGCAAGGGCGGTATCGGCAAGTCCACCACAGTGGCAAATGTCGCCGCCGCCATGGCCGAGGATGGACTGCGGGTAGCGGTGGTAGGATGCGATCCCAAGGCTGACACCACCCGCTGTCTGATGGGGCGTAAGATCCCCACCGTTCTGGAGCAGCTGATGCACTCCGGCGGAAAAGAGGTGGCCTTCACCGGCTATCGCGGCATTCTCTGCATGGAATCCGGCGGCCCGGAGCCGGGCACCGGCTGCGCCGGTCGGGGCATCGCCTCCGCCCTGCGTGAGATCCAGAGCCACGACCTGCTGAAGGACATGGATGTGGTGCTGTACGACGTGCTGGGCGACGTGGTCTGCGGCGGCTTCAGCATGCCGCTGCGGGAGGGCATCGCCGAGGATGTCTATCTGGTGACAACATCGGACTTTATGGCCATGTACGCAGCAAACAACATCTGCCGCGGCATCGCCAAATATGCCAAAGACGGCGTGATCCGCCTGTCCGGCCTGATCTACAATGCCCGCAGCGGCCGGGACGACCCCGCCTGCGTTGCCCAGTTCGCCCAGGCCATCGGGACCGAGGTGGCAGAGCATCTGCCTATGAGTCAGGACATCAGCCGCGCGGAGCTGGAGCGGAAAACCGTGGTGGAGCTGTTCCCCGACAGCGACGCCGCCCGTCACTTCCATGCGTTGGCCCGCCGGATGATGGAGGAGCACCCCCGCTGCATCCCCCAGCCTATGAGCGAGGAGGCGCTGGAAGCACTGTGCCGCCGATGACAACCCGCCTGCAGGAGCATCCCTGCTTTTCCACCAACGGAAGCTGCGGCTTTGGCCGCATCCACCTGCCGGTAGCCCCCCGGTGCAACATCCAGTGCGCCTTCTGCGACCGGCAATATGACTGCGCCAACGAATCCCGCCCCGGGGTGACATCCGCTATTATCTCCCCCCAGGAGGCCGCTGCCCGAACGGCAGAGGCCATCCGGCGGGAGAGCCGCATCCGGGTGGCCGGTATCGCCGGACCGGGCGACTCGCTGGCCAATCCCGAGACGCTGGAGACCCTTGCCCTGCTGCGGCAGCAGCTGCCGGATCTGATACTGTGTCTCAGCACCAACGGCCTGCTGGTAGAGCAGTATATCGACCAGCTGGCAGCGCTCCGGCTGGATACCATCACCATCACCATCAACGCTTTTTCGGAAGAGACCGCCGCCAGACTCTACACCGCTGTGCGCTGGAACGACCAGCCGCTGCCCACCTCTGAGGGGCTTCCACTGCTGCTGGCGCAGCAGCGAAAGGCTCTGCGCCTGTGCGCACAGGCCGGTATCGCCGTAAAGGTCAACACCGTTCTGGTCCCCGGCATCAACGACGGAGAGATCATCCATATTGCCCGGCAGGCCGCCCAGGCGGGTGCTGTCCGGATGAACGTGATGCCGCTGATCCCATGCGGAGCCATGGCGGCCAGCAAAGCCCCCACCGCACAGCAGCTTCAGGATGCGCGCGCTGCCGCAGGACAGTATATCCGGCAATTCACCCACTGCCGTCAATGCCGGGCAGACGCCTGCGGTCTGCTGTGACTCCTGTGATGTATATAACAGGATTGTGAAAGGAGGTCCATCCGCACTGTACGCATCCCCCCCCGCGCCGCTATCTCTCGTTCCTGCACACAAAAACACACAACAAGAAGGATACTGATATGAAATTCACTTTCAAAAGAGCAACTGCTCTGCTGCTGGCCGTACTGATGGCCCTGTCCCTCCTGTCTGCCTGCGGCTCCAACAAGGACAACACCAACAATGTCGACACTGACACAACCCAGACCGAAACGACCAAGCCCGCCGAGGACGATGTGGACGGCGAGCTGATCGTTGACCACGAGGAGGACCTACAGTACGCCAAGTTTTTCACCATGACCCACTACAAGGGCGGCTACATCTCCTTCCAGATCATTGGCGGCCAGGAGGATGACTGGATCTACCTGATCGTCCCCGAGGGCAAGAGCGTCCCCGCAGGCCTGGGCGACGAGTACGTGGTCCTGCAGCAGCCCATGGATAAGATCCGCTGCGACTCCGGCACTGCCGCAGTCATTGCCGCCTTCGGCGGTCTGGACCATGTCGCCACCATCAACACCGAGCTGTCCGGCATCGCCGTGGAGAGCGTCGCCGCCAAGATGGAGTCCGGCGACATCAAGTTCTCCGGCAGCTACAAGGAGCCCGACTATGAAATCCTCACCTCTGAGGAGACCCAGCTGGTCATCGACACCAACATGCTGGATTCCCTGCCCGAGGTGAAGGAAAAGTACAACGAGCTGGGCATTCCCTTCTTTGTCACCCGCAACAGCAAGAAGGTCCACCCCCTGGGCCACGTGGAGTGGGCTAAGGTCTACGGCGCTGTTCTGGGCATGCGGGACGAAGCCAACGCCTATTTTGAGGAGCAGGTGAAGCTGATCGATTCCGTTTCCAACCTGGAGGACACCGGCAAGACCGTGGCTATGGCCTACTTCAGCACCGACGGTACCAAGGTCTATGCCCGCCGCGGCGGCGACCACTACGCCGCTATGATCGACATGGCTGGCGGCAATTACGCCATGGCTGGCTTTGATCCCGAGGACACCGGCGTGGCTACCATCACGCTGGAGGACTTCTTCTCCCTCTGCAGCGAGGCGGATATTTTCATCAACATGAACATGGCCGCCAAGCTGTACACCATGGATGAGATGCTGGAATTTGTCCCCATCATGAAGGATTTCAAGGCCGTCAAGGAGGGCAATGTCTACGCCTGCCGCGAAAAGTTCTCCCAGTTCAGCTTCGATAATGCCGCCATCATCACCGACATGCACACCATTATGACGGACAGCACCGCGGACACCACTTACTTCACCAAGATGAAGTTCGAGAACGAAGTCCCCGCCGAGGCACCCGCCGCTGACGATACCAAGGCAGATGAGAAGGCTGACACCAAGACTGACGCTGATGTGGACGGCCAGCTGATCGTTGATCACGAGGAGAAGCTGCAGTACGCCCAGTCCTTCCGCATGACCCACTACAAAGGAGGCTATATCTCCTTCCAGTTCCTGGGCGGCACCGATGAGCACCTGACCTATCTGGTCGTTCCCGAGGGAAAGAGCGTTCCCAAGGATCTGAACAGTGACTATGTGGTGATCCAGCAGCCCGTCAACAACGTCCGTGCCTGCGCCGGCAGCGCCGCCACCATCAACGCCTTCGGCGGCCTGAGCAAGGTCACCAACGCCAGCATGCAGTCCGATGCCATGGCCGTCACCGCAGTGGCCAACGCCATGAACGCCGGTAAGATCCAGTTCTCCGGTGCCAGCAAGACCCCTGACTACGAGATGATCACCGATCTGGGCACCCAGGTGGTCTTTGACAACAACTACAGCTCCGGCAACGCCGAGGTCACCGAGAAGTTCAGCGAGCTGGGCATCCCCTGCCTGTGCATCCGCTCCTCCAAGGAGACCCATCCCCTGGGCTACAATGAGTGGGCCAAGGTCTACGGCGCTGTTCTGGGCATGTGGGACGAGGCCAACGCCTACTTCAACCAGTGCGTCAGCAACGTCAACGCCCTGTCCAGCCTGAAAAACACCGGCAAGACCGTGGCACTCGTCTACTTCAGCAGCGACGGCTCCAAGATGTACATCCCCCGCGGCGGCGACTGCTGGGGCAAGCTGGCTGAGCTGGCCGGCGGCGTATACGCCACCAAGGACACCTACGCCGTTGGCGAGGTGGGTAACGGCACCGTCTCTCTGGAGGAGGGCTTCGCCCTGCTCAGCGAGGCCGACTACATCTTCAACCTGAACATGGGCGGCACCAAGCAGTGGAACCTGGAGGAGCTGCTGACGCACGTACCCCTGCTGGCGGACTGCAAGGCCATCAAGGAAAACCACGCCTTTATCGCCATCGACCGCATCTATCAGTTCAACTATGATTACGCCGGCATGATCAAGAGCATGAACTCCATCCTGACTGACGATTCCGTCAAGGAGACCACCTACTTCTATCTGGCCGAGTAATATCTGACCAAAACCGCTTTGCTTTCCGCCGGGAACGCCGCAGGCATCCGCCCTGCGGTGTTCCCGGCAGCGGCGGTTTATTGATTATCCGGTGCCTTGACTGTCCGCCCATTCCTTTTGTCTATCTGCATAAGCTGCGCCGCAGCAGCAAGGAGAATTTATGAAACGATATTTGTTTGTCCTGATGAATGAGCACCGCCTGTGGGGCGTGCGCAAGGCGCTGGACCGGCTGGAAAGCCAATATCCCGGTGAATTTGCCGGACGGGTATACGCCGCTGTCGACGTCAACAGGGACTCCGCCCTGGAAGCCGAGCTGCTGGACTGGGCCAGAGAGTGCGACATGGTCGTTCTCACCTCCCATGGCTCCGTCCAGAATCTCTACTGCTTCACCAGGCTGTGGAAGCTGATCGTCGGCCGGTGCCCGATTTATTTCTACTCCTCCATGGCCGACGAGATGGCCGAAATGACGCCCCAGCTGATGCTGTCCCCTGACGCCTATCGCCAGCTGGACAGCTACTACCAGGCCGGTGAGCCGGAGGACATGCAGCATATGATCCTGTGTGCCGCAAACCTGCTGTGGGACTGTCAGTATCCCCTTCTTCCCCCTACGCCGCCCCTGAAGCGGGGCGTATATCTGCGCGGGCTGGAGATGCTGCCTCCAGAAGAGGAGGCAGCCTATAAGGCCCGCATGAGCGCCGAAGCACGCCCCGTGATCGGCGTACTGATCCTCGACCACTACACCAAAACCGGCAATATGGCCCACATCGACGCTCTTCTGGACGCCATTGAGGCCCGCGGCTGCGTCCCCTACGCCATCGCTGACACGTTCTCCTCCGACCCCAAAAACCGGACCGGTATTCTCTACCGCATGGAGCAGGCCTACCGCCGGGAGGACGGCAGCGCCATTCCCTCCGCGCTGGTGGCCAGCTACGGCTTCTCCCTGACCGCCATGTCCGGCGAGACCCAGATAGCCGGTGTGCCGCCGAAAAGCGTGTTTGAAGCCTGGGATCTGCCGGTGATCCAGGCTATGACCACCTACTTCAGCCCCCAGGAGTACTATGAGGACATCCGGGGACTGGATCTGGTCACAATCCCCTTCTCCGTCTATCAGCCCGAATTTGACGGACAGCTAATCTCCGTCCCCTACGCCGCCACTGTGATCGACGACGAGGGCCGCAAGGTCTATCGCCCTTTGCCGGACCGGGTCCAGCGGGTGGCGGAGCTGGCCCACCGGTGGGCAGAGCTGCGCCGCAAGCCCCTGTCGGAAAAGCGTCTGGCTATCATTTTCCACAACATGCCGCCGAGAAATGACACCATCGGCACCGCCTTCGGCCTGGACTCCCCCGCGTCAGTCCACCATATCGTGCAGGAGCTGGCCGCCAACGGTCTGCCGCTGGACCATCCCTTTGAAAACGGCGCGGAGATCATCGCCCAGATCCAGGCTGCCGTCACCAACGACGGTCAATGGCTCTCCCCAGAGGCCGCACTGCAGCGGGCCGCCGCCACAGTGGATGCCGGTCTGTACCAGCAATGGTTCCAGCGGCTGAACGAGGACACCCGGCAGCAGCTGGTTTCCAGCTGGGGCCCTGCCCCAGGCACCGTGATGGTACACGAAAACACGATCGTCATCCCCGGCATCCTCAACGGCAATCTCTTTATCGGCCTGCAGCCCCTGCGCTCCGCCCCCGAGAAGGCGGAGGAGCTGTACCACAGCACCGACAGCACACCGCCTCACTCCTACCTGGCCTTCTACCGTTGGCTGGACGAGGTATTTCACGCCGATGCCGTCATCCATGTGGGCACCCATGGGACCCTGGAGTGGCTCCCCGGCAAGGAGGTGGGCCTCTCCTCCGGCTGCTATCCGGACATCTGTATCGGCGGTGTTCCCAATCTCTACATCTACAATATTGATGTGCTGGGCGAGGGCATTCAGGCCAAACGGCGCTCCTATGCCTGCATTCTGGACCATTTGATCCCCTCTATGGACGAGTCGGACACCTACGGCTCCCTGACCGACCTGGACGAGGCCATCGACGAATACTACCATGTCGTCCAGGCCCGCCCGGAGCAGACCGTGGAGACAGCGACCCGGGTCCTGGATCTGGCGGAAGCGCAGAACATCTTCACCGACCTGAAAACCAGCCGCGAAGAACTGGAGGCCAACCTGGAGGCCGGCATTGGCCGCCTGCACCGGTGGGTCAGCCGCATCAAGACCTCCATGGTCCGGGATGGCCTGCACATCTACGGCCAGCCGCCGGCAGGCAAGCTGCGTGACCAGCTGGCCCGCCTGCTGGTGCGCATCCCCAACGGCAGTGTCCCGGCCCTGAATGACAGCATCCTGCTCGCCCAGGGCTGGGACCCCGAGGCACTGCGCCAGGAGCCGGAGCGGATCTACCCCGATGGCCGCACCGCTCTGCGTATCCAGGAGGGCGCGGTGGATGCGGCCCGGCGCATCGTCGATGCGCTGGCGGAAGCCGGATATGACCCCACCTGCATCCCCGCTATCCTGGCGGCGGAAGCCCTCCCCGGCTCCAGCGCCGCGCTGCGGCGGGTCCTGACCTACCTGTGCAGCGACGTGATCCCCAGGCTGGACCAGACTACCGATGAGATGCGCTATCTGCTGGCCGGAGCGGCGGGCCGCTTCGTGCCGCCGCTCCCCGGCGGCTGCCCCTCCCGCGGCAACGTTCACATTCTCCCCACCGGGCGGAATTTCTACTCCATCGACCCCTCCGCCATTCCCAGCCGCGCTGCCTGGACCATCGGGCAGACGCTGGCCGACCAGGCCATCGCCGCCTATCAGGCCCAGGAGGACAAGGACGGCCCCTGGCCGGAGAGCATGGCCATGGTCGTCTACTCCTGCGCAGCCATGAAGACCCACGGCGAGGATCTGGCAGAGGCCTTCGCTCTGATGGGCGTGCGCCCGGTCTATCTGGGGGAGAGCAGCAAGGTCGTGGGCGTGGAGCCGATCCCCCTGGAGGAGCTGGGGCGGCCCCGCATCGATGTGGTGCTTCGCATCAGCGGCCTGTTCCGTGACACCTTCCCCAATCTGGTAGAGCTGGTAGAGCGGGCCGTCTTGGCGGTGGCCGCGCTGGACGAGGACTGCGAGCAGAACTTCATTAAAAAGCACAGCCAGCAGGAGATGGCCCGGCTGATGGCGGAGGGTCTCAGCGAAAACGATGCCGCCGAGCAGGCCAATATCCGCGTCTTCGGCTGTCCGGCAGGCACCTACGGCGCAGGCGTCAACAAGGCCATCCACAGCCGAAACTGGGAGAGCTGGGAGGACCTGAGCAGGTTATACACCCTCTGGGGCTGCCACGCCTACAGCAGCCGCTTCCATGGCCAGGCCATGCCGGACGCCTTCAACGCCCGGCTCTCCACCGTGGGCGTGACCATCAAAAACGAGTCCTCTGTGGAGGGCGATATGCTCGACAGCGACGACTACTACAGCTATCATGGCGGTCTGGCCGCCTGCGTGCGTGCCAACAGCGGCAAAAAGCCCCTGTCCATCGCCGGACAGACCGCTGACCCGGAGCGCCCGGAGACCACCGACATCGCCACCGAGATGGCCCGCGTCATGCGCAGCCGCATTCTGAACCCCAAGTGGCTGGCCGGGCTGCAGCGCCACGGCTACAAGGGCGCCCAGGAGATTTCCAGGACCTTCGATGTGTTCTTCGGCTGGGATGCCTCCACCGAGATCGCTGAAAACTGGATGTACGACTCCATTGCCGAACAGTTCCTGCTGGACGAGGAGACCCGCCAGTGGATGGAGGAGGTCAATCCCGCCGCCGTCCACCACATGAGCGAGCGCTTTCTGGAGGCCAGCCAGCGGGGTATGTGGCAGGCTGACGAGCAGATGCTGCATGCCATTCAGCAGATTTACATCGCCGCCGAAGGAAATATGGAGGATCTCTTCCAGTAATCAGGAAAAGGAGGACACCTTATGTCCATTGTATGGAAACATCTGAAGCCCTGCCGCTGGTACTGCCTGGGCGCTGTCCTGATGTCCATCGCAGAGGCCAACTGCGAGCTTCTGCTGCCAACGCTGATGTCTCGGATCATCGGCGAGGGGGTACGCCAGGGGGATCTGCCACAGATCCTGAAGCTAGGACTCACCATGCTGGCCGTCGCACTGCTTGGGATCGTGTTCGTCGCCATCCGCAACTTCTGCTCTGGCAACGCCACCCAGCGCTTTGCCGCCTCGCTGCGGCAGAGCACCTTCGACAAGATCCTGAAGCTCAGCGAGGGAGAGATCAACCGCTTTGGCAGCGCCTCGCTGATCGAGCGCGTCACCGGCGACAGCGACCAGCTGGGCAAGGCACTGCACTCCATGCTGCGCGTAGGCGTCAAGATCCCCGCCCTGTGCATAGGCAGTCTCTTCTATATGCTGCGGCTTCAGCGGGGACTGAGCTCTGTGGTCCTGGCGGTGCTGCTGGTCGTACTGGCTCTGATTGCCAGCTTTGTATCCCTGAGCAACCGGCATTTTTCCGCGGTGCGCCAGGCCACCGACCGGCTGGGCACCGTGATCCAGGAATTCCTCCAGGGCATCCGGCTGATCAAGGCTCTCGGCCGGGAGGAGGACGAGGAGCAGCGCTTCAGCGAAAGCTGCTCCGCCCTGGCCGACCAAGGCATCCGGCTGCAGCTGCTCAACGCCTGCTACTCCCCCATGATCACCCTGACAATCTATCTTGGCATGGTGGCTGTGCTGATGCTCTCCGGCATCTGGGCTGTGGAGGCCGAGACTGTCTCTGCCTTCGTGCTGTACATGACCCAGCTGATTTCCTCCATGACGCTGCTGATCGATGTCTTCAGAATGCTGGTCAAAATGCGGACCTCCGCCCAGCGCATCGAGCAGATCCTCACCCTGGACGAGGAGGAGGAGCCCACTCAGGTGCAGCCGCCGCGCACCGACAGCCCCATGCTGGCATTTAAGAACGTCAGCTTTGCCTATCCCGGCGGCAGCGGGACAAATGCCCTCACCGACATCAGCTTTACCCTGGACCGCGGCGAGATCATGGCCATCATCGGCCCCACCGGCTCCGGCAAATCCACCCTGGCCTGGCTGTGCGCCAGACTGTATGACCCCCAGCAGGGGCACATTCTGCTGGACGGTGCGGAGCTGCGGCAGCAGCCCCTGCGCCAGCTGCGCAGGAAGGTGTCCATCGCGGCACAGGAGAGCGCCCTGTTCACCGGCACGGTGGGCCGAAATTTGAAGATGGGCGACCCTGCCGCCGATCAGGCCACCCTGACCGGCGCACTGGAGCAAGCCCAGGCTCAGGACTTCGTGGCCGGGCTGGGCGGCCTGGACGGCGCATTGGAGCAGGCAGGCGGCAATCTGTCCGGCGGCCAGCGGCAGCGCTTGTCCCTGGCGCGGACCCTGCTGCGCCGCAGTCCCCTGCTGATCCTGGACGATACCACCAGCGCGCTGGACACCATCACCGAGAAAAAGATCCTGTCCGCCCTGGGCCGTCAGGAGAACCGGGCCATGATCCTGATCACCCAGCGCATCCGCACGGCAGAAATGGCTGACAAGGTGCTGGTGCTGGAAAACGGCCATCAGGTTGGCTTTGGTAACCACGATGAGCTGTTGATGACCTGCCCGGTCTACCGGGAGATCTGGGCCACACAAACTGGAGAGGAGGAGCCCCATGGAAAAAGAGGATAAGAAAGCCGCCGTGCAGCCGACCTTTTATCGTTACACCTATCAGCGCCGCTTCGGTCCCCACGACCGCGCCAAGGACAGCCGCGGCACCATGTGCCGCCTGCTCCCGTTCTATGCCGCCTGGTGGCGTCAGATCGCTGTGGTGATCCTGATTACCCTGTTCTCCACCGGCTTCTCGCTGGCCATTCCCTATCTGCTGGGGCAGGCCGTCGACCAGTTCGACCTGATGACCGGCGCTATCCACCAACAGCGGCTGATGCAGCTGGCGCTGTTGCTGCTTGGCTGCGTCATTTTGCAGGCCCTGTGCAATTTCGGCCGCCGGGGGCTCATGGAGACCATCTCCCAGCGCATGGTGGAGGCGCTCCGAAGAGACTGCTTCTCCAAGTTGACCCGTCTGCCCCTCTCCTACTTTGGAAAGCACTCCCACGGCGATATTATGAGCCGGCTGTCCAGCGATGCCGACAATGTCAGCGCCATGGTGGCGGAGACTGTGACCCGTCTGTGCCACAGCCTTCTGATGGTGGTCGGCTCGCTGGTAATGATGCTGACGCTCAATGTCCGGCTGACGCTGATCTTTCTGGTCACGGTACCCGTCATCCTGCTCTCCACCCGCGCCATCTCCCAGCAGAGCCGCAAATACTACCGCCAGCAGGCCGCGGAGCTGGGCCGTGCCAATGCCATCGTGCAGGAGTACATCCGCAGCAGCCGCACCGTCAAGCTGTTCGATTACCGGGACACGGTGATCGAGCAGTTCCACACCGCAAACCAGGCTCTCTGCTCCACCTCCATCAAGGCCCAGATCTGGTCCGGCTTTCTGACGCCTGTCGTCAGCATGATCAACAACCTGGGCTTTGCTCTGCTGGCCTGTCTGGGCGGCGTGATGAGCTATCGCGGCAGTGTGGAGGTCTGGGTGGTCATCAGTCTGCTGGGGTATTCCAAGCAGTTGGGCTCCCCCCTCAACAGCATCGCTGCCCTGTTCTCCCTGGTGCAGCAGGCTCTGGCCGGCGCAGAGCGCCTTTTTGAGGTCATGGATGAGGAAGAGCAGGACACCGGCAGCTCCTCCGCCCAGCTGGCAGAGTCCGTAAAGGGCCAGGTGGTGTTCGATGACGTCAGCTTTGCCTATGAGCCGGGCCGCCCCATTCTGGATCACATCAGCTTCACTGCCCAGGCCGGAGAGACCGTCGCCTTCGTGGGGGAGACCGGCGCGGGCAAGACCACGCTGGTAAATCTGCTGACCCGCTTCTATGACCCGGACGAGGGCAGCATCCGGCTGGATGGGGTGCCGCTGAACAAATATCCCCGCCGCCAGCTGAACCGCTGCTTCTCCGTCGTTTTGCAGGACTCCGTCTTTTTCACCGGCACCGTGCTGGACAATCTGCGCTACGGCAGACCGGAGGCCACCGAGGAGGAGGTTGTGGAGGCCGCCAAGCTGGCCTGCGTCCACGATTTCATTCTCCGCCTGCCAAATGGCTACCACACGGAGATGACCGGCTCCGCCGGGGAATTCAGTCATGGCCAGCGCCAGCTGCTGGCCATGGCCCGGGCGCTGCTGTGTCAGGCCCAGATCCTGATCCTGGATGAGGCCACCAGCAACGTGGACACCATCACGGAAAAGCGCATTCAGCAGGCCACGCTGCAGCTGATGCAGGGTCACACCTGTTTCCTGATCGCCCACCGGCTGTCCACCGTCCGCAAGGCGGACCGGATCTATGTGATCGGCAGCGGCAGGATCCTGGAGAGCGGCACCCACGAGGAGCTGCTCTCCCGCCGGGGCGCTTATTGGAGCATGCTCAACAACCGGGAATAAGTAAAACAAAAGATTCCGGAGGATGAATATCATCCTCCGGAATCTTTTTGTTATAAACCCTGTAACGGGTCTTATCAAATTTTTTATCGCTCCAGCGCTGACAGGACTGTGCGGCTTTTCACGATAGACTGCAGCTGCTCCGCCTTCAGGTCATCTACCTTGTAGTAGACAGCACCCATGGCCTCCGCCAGCTGCCGGGCAATGTGCAGAGAGATGAAATCCTTCTCCGTGTCCACCACGACGGTATGGATATGATCCTGCCGGATCAGCTCTGCCGCCCGCATGGCATCCGCCACCGCGTCCTCCGTCCAGAGAGTGCGGTTGGCACGGCCATCGGTGACCAGTACCAGCATGGGCAGCAGTTCCGGGTCCTTCAGCCGACGTGCCTTCAGCAGCTGCCAGGACTGGTACAGTCCCGCCGCCAAGGGCGTGCGCCCGCCGGTGGGCAACTGCTGCAGCTTCTTCTGTGCCAGGTCCACGCTGGCGGTGATGTCCAGCAGCGTCTCAGCGCCCTCCCTGCGGAAGGCCACCAGGCCGATGCGATCCCGCTTCTGATAGGAGTCCAGCAGCATGGAGAGAATGGCCTCCTTGGCTGCCTTCATGCGCTGCTGCGCCCCCATGGAGCCGCTGGCATCCGCGGCAAAGACGATGGTCGCCCCCACGTGGTCCTCCCGCACCTTGTAGCGCAGATCACTGTCCCGCAGCGCCACCACACAGTCGGTGTGGTCCCGCTGGCGCTGGTACGGAGCCGCCACCCGGAGTGTGGCATCCAGCGCCAGATCGTGCTGCCGGGGCGTGGGGTGGGCTGTAAAGGAAGCATAGCGCCCCTTGTTGGCGCCGCTTTTGGTCTTGCTGCGGCGGCCGCTGCCCTGCCGCAGCAACCGGTCACGGGGGATGGACGGGATCAGCGACAGCAGGGCGACCTCCTCGCCATCCACCAACTGCTCCTCCGGAGCGACCCCGTTGCCGCTTTCCTGCTGCTCTGGCGGTGGTGTCTCGATCTCCTCGCCGTCGTTCCCCTCCTGCTCCTCATAGCTTGGCTGTGGAGGGGGCGGCTGGTCAGACTGCCCCTCCTCCGGCGGCGTATTTTCCTGCTGGTCGCCGTCGCGGTCCTGCTCCGGCGGCTCCTGCTGCTGGTCCTGCTGCTGTTGCTCCGGCGGCATCTCCTCCGGCAGAGGGGCATCCTCCCGTCGGCGGTGGGGCAGCACATAGATAGCTGCCTCCTTCAGATCCTCCGCCGTGATGTAGTCCCGGCCATTCCAGGCCGCCACGGCGGCGGCTGTACGGATCAGCACAACCTCGCAGCGGTTGCCCTCCGCCCCCGCCTGCTGGGCATACTGCCCCGCCAGGCGGCGGACCGACTCGTCCACAGCCACATCCTCGACCAGACATTTTGCCCGGGCCACCTGCTGGGCCAGCGCGTCGCTCTCACTCTGCCACTTTTGGCAGAATGCCGCCGGATCCCGCTCATACTCCATGCGCCGCCGGATGATCTCCGTGCGGTTTTCCAGATCCGGCTCGCCCACCACCTCTACATACAGGCCGAAGCGGTCCAGAAACTGGGGGCGCAGCTTTCCCTCCTCAGGATTCATGGTACCCACCAGCACAAAGCGGCAGTCATGGCGGAAGGAGATGCCCTCCCGCTCCACCAGATTCTCGCCGCTGGCCGCGGCACAGATCAGCGTACTGACGATACCATCCGGTAGCAGGTTCACCTCGTCCACATACAGGATATTGTTGTGGGCCCGCTGCAGTACGCCGCCGGAGAAGGCGCGCACCCCCTCCTTGACAGCCCGCTCAAAGTCGATGGCACCTACCAGCATATCCTCTGTGATGCTCAGGGGCAGATCCACTACCTTCTGAGCGGTCAAAGCCGCCAGGCCGCGAACGATGGTGGACTTTGCCGTCTCCTTCTCGCCGCACAGCAGCACACCGCCGATCCGCGGCTCGATCAGATTGTACAGCAGGGCCCGCTTGACCTGCTCCTGTCCCACGATGGCGGCAAAGGGGTATCTGCGGTCACCCATTGAGCACACTCTCCCAGTCCGTGGGCAAACCATCGGTGGTGTCAAAGGGCATGCGGCGCATGCGGTGGGTCAGCACCATGGGGGCCACCCGGATCAGATGGTCCCGCCCGGCCTCCGCCGCCCCCTCGAAGGCGGCCAGTGTGCAGGCGGCCTTCAGCAGCGTGATGTCTGCCCGGTGGCCGTCCACCTGCAGCGTCACGCCGATCTTGGCCGCGTCGCGGTACAGGCTCTCCGGGATGACAACGGTGTGCAGGCGGCGCTGCGCAGCCTCCAGTTTGTCCCGCAGGGCCTGCTGCTGGCCATCCCACTGGCGGCAGAAGGCCGCCGGATCGCTCTCATAGTCCATGCGGCGGCGGATCAGCTCACTGCGCATGGCCAGATCCTGCTCGCCCCGGATCTCCACCACCAGCCCGAAGCGGTCCAGCAGCTGGGGGCGCAGGTCGCCCTCCTCGGGGTTCATGGTACCCACCAGCACAAAGCGGGCAGGGTGGGAATAGCTGACGCCCTCGCGCTCCACGGTGTTGACGCCCATGGCCGCACTGTCCAGCAGCACATCCACGATGTGGTCGTCCAGCAGATTGATCTCATCCACGTAGAGAATATTGCCGTTGGCCTGGGCCAGCAGGCCTGGCTCAAAGACCTTTTCGCCCTTTTTGATGGCCTGCTCCATGTTCAGGGAGCCAACCACGCGGTCCTCGGTGGAGCTGACAGGCAGCTCCACTACCCGGCGGGTGTAGGGGATAGTCTTGAACTGCCCCTGCTTCTCCCGGCAGGAGGCGCAGAGTTCCCCGCTGTCGGGGCGGCAGTGGAAGGGGCAACCCTCCACCACCTCCACCTGCTCCATCAGGTCGGTCAGGCCGCGCACCGCCGTGGATTTGGCGGTGCCCTTCTCGCCCCGGATCAATACGCCGCCCAGTGCCGGATTGATGAGATTCAGCATCAGCGCCAGCTTCATCTGCTCCTGCCCAACAATGGCGGTAAACGGATAATTATGCTCCATATGTTACTTCTCCTCCTGTGTATCTGCCCACGCTCTCCAGCCGGAGTAAACGGGGATCCCCTGTTCTTTTGCCAGCGCCAGCAGGCGGCCGTTATATTGATTCAGTTCCCCAATGGGGGCGCCAGCGTCTATGACCTCCCGGCATTGCTTCAGCATGTCGGCCGCCGCCTGATAGTCGCTCTCGTCCATAGGCTCAAAGGCGGATGCAGTCAGCACATGGTCGCTGAGCTCCAGGGCCACCTGACAGTCCACATCGTTTTCAAATAGGATGCCGGTGGCAAAGGGTACCTGCCGCTTTTGCAGCGTGCGGTAGCAGGGAATACCATAGCCGTTACCGCCGATGACGAACACCTGCGGTTCTCCCATCGGCTTTGTCAGCTCCGTGCTGCCGAACAGCAGGTTATAGGAGCCGTGCTTGATGTCATACAGCTTATCGATGGCGTCGCCTGCAAAAATATCCTCCGGCGGACCGAAGGCAGCGATGGTATCGCCCTTCACGCACAGCAGATAGTCGGATATTTTTGTGGCCAGATCGATCTCGTGCAGAGACATGATGACCGTGATGTTCTTATCGTGGGCCATCTCCCGCAGGATGTCCAGCAGCTCGATCTTGTGGCGGATGTCCAGATAGGCCGTAGGCTCGTCCAGAACGATGACCTCCGGCTCCTGGGCGATGGCTCTGGCCAGCATAACGCGCTGGCGCTGTCCATCGGACAGCGTGGTGAAATCCCGGTCAGCCAGATCCAGGGCGTGGACGCGCCGAAGCGCCTCTGTAACGATCTCCCGGTCCTGGTCCGTCATCTTGCCCATGGCGTTGGTATAGGGGGAGCGGCCCATGGCCACCACCTCCTCGCAGGTCATCAGCTCCGGGCGAATGCGGTCTGTCAGCATGACCGCCACCTGCCGGGCCATCTCCTTGGCAGACCAGCTGTAGATCTCATGCCCCGCGATATGGACTGTACCCTTGATCTTGGCCAAATGGCGGGTGATGGATTTCAGGATGGTGGATTTTCCCGCGCCGTTGGGGCCGATCAGCGTCAGGATCCGCCCCTGCTCGATGTCGATATTGATGTCGTGGATCAGGATATTGCCGTGGTAGCCAACGGCCAGATCCTTGGTGGAAAAATAGATCATATCGCGTCCTCCTTACTCCTGTCCGCGGCGGCGCTTGAGCATCATGTAGATCACTACCGGCGCACCGAAGGCAGAGGTGACCGTGTCGATGGCCATTTCCGTGGGGGAGAAGGCGGTGCGGGCGATCAGATCGCAGAAAATACAGAACACCGCGCCGCAGAGATAGGTGGCCGGAATCACTAAGATCGGCCGTGAGGTCTTCAGCAGAGAGCGGGTGATCTGGGGCACCGCGATGCCAACAAAGGAAATGGGGCCCGCAAAGGCCGTCACGCAGGCGGACAGCAGGCTGCTGATCAGAATCAGTGCGGCGCGGAACAGCTTGATGTTGATGCCCAGACTCTGGGCGTAACCCTCGCCGAGAGCGTAGGCCCCAATTGGCTTGCTCAGCAGCCAGGACAGCACAAAGCAGATCAGGCACAGCAGGGCACAGGCCGACACATTGGACCAAGTCGCCCCGGAAAAGCTGCCCATGGACCAGCTGGTCAGGTTGACAATGTCCTCCTCCTTGGCGAAGGTGATGCAGAAATCTGTCACTGCGCTGCAGATGTAGCCCACCATGATGCCAACCACCAGCAGCATGGACATATTGTTCACCCGCTGCGAGAACAGCAGCACAAAGCACACGATCACCAGAGAACCGGCAAAGGAGGCAGTGATCAGAACAAAGGAATTGATGCGGCTGATGTGCTGCGCCAGAAAGATCATGGTGATGCTGACCATCATCTTTGCGCCGGAGGAAATGCCCAGCACGAACGGACCGGCAATGGGGTTGCGGAAAAATGTCTGCAGCAGGAAGCCGGACACAGACAGCGCACCGCCCAAAATGGCGGCCAGCAGCATACGCGGCATACGGATGCTGAAGATGATCTTGCTCTCTCTGCTGGCACCCATCAGGGCCTCCAGCTCCTCAGCATAGGCACCGCCGGTGAAAACATCCTTGACCTTCAGACAGATCCCATCCCACACCATGCTGAACACGTCATGGGCCGGAATATCCACAGAGCCGGTGTTGACATTCAGCACCAGGCCCCACGCCAGCAGCACCATCATCACCGTGAACCGGCGTGCAGCAGCCATCCGCGGCACTTCCCCGGCAGGCAGCACCTTCGCGTTTTTCTTATCCATACTCTTTTCCCTTTCCTATACTAAAACAAACAGCAGGACGGACGGTGCCCATCCTGCTTGTGGATCAGGCGGCCTTTTCAGGCATTTTGATCAGGTGATCCGTTGTCACCTGGGAGGGATCCTCGCTGGACAGGATTGCGCTCATATCAGAGGCGATCTCAGCGATGCTGGCGACAGACTGGGCAAAATCAGGAGAGGAGATCCAGACGTTGCCGTTCTGCACAGCCTTGAAATCAGCGAACAGGGGATTGTAGGCGATCATCTCCTCGATGGAATAGAATTTTTCACCCCACTGGATATAGAATAGATACTCAGCCTCGCCGAACGCAGCGTAAAAATCCTCAAAGGTCACATTGGTATTGCCGCTTTTCTCCGGTTCCAGATCCGCACAGACATAGGTGCCGCCCACCATGTCGATCATCTGTACAAAGTAGTCGCCTCCATTGCGGATATAGCACTTGTCGCCGGACACATAGCCCAGTGCAACCGTCTTGCCCAGATCCTCGTCGGTTTCAACCTGGGCCATCAGAGCCTTCTGACCCTCAAAATAGGTCTCAGCCTCCTCCTCTGCGCCAAAGAGAACGCCAAATACCTTGGCCCACTCCACGCGGCCCAGGGGATGGTTCTCCAGAGAGGTCTGCTCAATCAGGTTGGGAATGCCCAGTTCAGCGAACTTGGCAACCACCTCCTCGCTGGGGCTTATGGTGGAGAGATAGAGCTGCGCGCCGCAGTAGCTGATGAGCTCATAATCGGGAGCCTTAGCTGCACCGGCGTACTTGACGGTACCGGCCTCCATTCTGTCCGCCACGTCCTTCAGATGCCAGGTCTCCGTCTGCACCAGCTGAATGGGGTCCATCACGCCCATCGCGCTGCAAATAGAGGTGACCGCCGTGCTGGAGGTGTAAACACAGCTGATGGGCTGCTGCAGCACACAGACATCCGCATCCAGCTCCGCGGGGACGCTCATATCCTCAGGCACTGTCAAATACTTGGCCTCATTCTTTCCATCCTTGATGGTGATCATGCGATAGCCGCCCTTGAACAGCTCGATGGAGAATTTATTCGCGTAATCCAGCTCCATAAAGCCGTCGCTGACCAGCTTGCCGTCATAGTCCTCTTCCGCAGGCTGCTGGGCATCGTCCTGAGCCGCATCTACGGCAGATTGATCGTTAGTGGCCTTGTCATCGTTCTCCTCGGCGTTGTTTCCGCCGCATGCCGCCAGGCTCAGCAGCAGTGCCAGCCATTTCTTCATTGCGTGTTTCATTTGTTGGACTCCTTCTTTTGATAGAAAATTTTAGAAAAGTCCAGCGCTCAACGAGACTGCCAGGAAAACAAAAAAACCGTGGCAGCACATAGCTGCCACGGCCGGTTTTCCGCAACAAAAGCCCCCCTCTTCCATAACTCGTGGAAGGGGCTAGATCTCCAAGCAGGTCTTCTGACTTACACATGCGGAGGTTCCCCTCCAGCGGCCTGGCTCTGCCTTCCCGGTCTCCCAGTGACTGACTTTCGTCAACGAGCTTCGGCCTCCGTGCATACAGCGGCGGTACCGTCCGGGATTCTCACCCGGTTATCTATCCTCCCTGCCGGGCCTAACGCCGACAGAGCACTTGAAGCGTATGGATTTTTCTGCAAATAGTATAATCTGTCGGAAATTGCTTGTCAAGGGGCCTTCGTCCTTTTTCGCCGCAAAATCACTCCGACCAGCCGCCCAAATGCCGCCGCGAGTTTCCACCCGAAGGGAAGGGGATCCCAGTGCTTTTTCTGCCGCAACAAAAAACACCCGAAATCCTAAGATTTCAGGTGTTCTCTGGAGCTGCTGAGCGGATTTGAACCGCTGACCTCATCCTTACCAAGGATGCGCTCTACCGACTGAGCTACAGCAGCATATTATATTGAAAAGGCATTTGCCTGTATTCACTAAGTGGCGACCCAGAACGGGCTCGAACCGTCGACCTCCAGCGTGACAGGCTGGCGTTCTAACCAACTGAACTACTGGGCCACATCTGCTCACATGACGTGAGCTATATAAAACAGCTAAGCTGTTTTTCACTTTTGGCAGGGGCAGAAGGATTCGAACCCTCGGCACGCGGTTTTGGAGACCGCTGCTC
>CAYSDG010000003.1:0-49009 GCA_964429705.1 uncultured Oscillospiraceae bacterium
CGGTGGAGTTGCTGGTCTCGGTGTTCACTGCGGGCTCTTCCTTCTCAGTGGGCTCGGCGGGAGTCTCAGGAGTCTCGGTGGGAGTCTCGGGAGTCTCAGTGGGGGTCTCGGGCTCGTTGCCGGGGATGGACTGATACAGCTGCAGCATATCCTGACCGTAGCCGACAGCCTCCAGATACTCGGTGGAGTAACCGAAGGGGGAACTCTTGCTCTCAGCTCTGTCATTGATCTGGCCGTCGTTATACTTGCCGATCAGATGCCAGGCAAAGTTCCACCACTCGTCGTTGACATCGTTCATGGTATTGCAGACATACTCGGTCAGATAAGCCTTGGCACCCTCGATGTCGCCTGCGTTATACAGCTCCAGAGCCTTGGCGTCGATGTCAGCCTGCTCAGCAAAGAACTTGGACTCCAGCTCGTCGCGCTTGGCCTCGATCTCGGGCATCATAACGTTCCAGCCGGTGGTAGCCCAGTTGTTGACCAGGTTGAAGGCCCACCATGCGCAGTTCTGGTCGAACTCCCAGCGGTTGCTGGTCTTCCAGGCCTCGGGGACCTCAGTGGTACCAGCGTAGATGGGGACATGGACGGTGGTATCGGGAGAATCAGCGCCGTACCAAACGACAGTGCCGATCTCAGCGGGCAGGTCGGGGCGCATCTGGGAAACGAAGCTGTAGGAGCAGCGATAGATAGCAATGGAGCGCTCCCATGCGAACTGCTTCACTTCCTCGGGAACATTCTTGCTGGAAACTCTGTAGCGGACGGGGTTGCCCCAGGGACCAGCTGCCAGGCCGACCGTCATATCAAACACGGTGCCCTCGTAGTGGTCATAATAGACCGCCATCAGATCCTGCAGGGAGACCTTCTCATCAGGCTTGACGGAGAAGGGCAGATCGGTCAGAGCCTGCTCCTCGTTGCACAGCTCCAGATTCTGAGAGGAGGCCAGCAGATTGTACACGCGCCACACACGGCCGGAGCAGGTGTAGCTGGGGTTGCCCTCGGCGGTATCGAACACGATGGAGTAGTTGAAGGGCTCGCCTTCCTTCCAGAAGCCCAGCTCCTCAGGATACTTGGTGATGTCGGTGGACCACATGTAGTTCTCGGTGTCGTTGAAGTCGATCACGCCCAGGCGGGAACGGTTCGCGCCGGAATAGATCTCATCATCGGGAACACGGCGGGCTGCCCAGTGGGCGCCGGGGGTGCCGCTCTCAGGAGTCCACAGGGGGCCAGGACCGGAGATCTCAAAGATCCACACCTCGTCCTTATCACCGACCAGCAGGCACTCGCCGCCGTCAGCGTAGCCATACTGCTCAGCCAGAGCGCCCATGATCTCCACGCACTCGCGGGCGGTGGAAGCACGCTGCAGACCCAGCAGCTGCAGGTTGGCGATGACCATCATGGCCTTCTCGCCGTTATAGAAAGAAGAATAATCGCCGCTCCAGGTGTGCTCACCAATGGTGATGCCCTTATCATTCATGAAGGGATAGCCAGGAGCGAAAACAGTGTTCGTCTCTGCGACCTGGGGGATCTGGCCCACCAGCTCAACGGGTCTATAGCCGTCCATACAGGGGTCGCGATAGATGTCGACCATCTCACCCTCTGCGTGGGTACCGCCGGGAATGATCTGGATGCGCTCATCGTACCAGCCGTCAATGGAGTGGGCGATCATGGTGGAGCCGTCCACAGACGCATCCTTACCGACCGCAATCGTGGTACAGGCCTGTGCCACAAAGGTAGACGCCAGCATCATCGTTGCGATCAACGTACACAGTACTCGTCTAAAAGTTTTCATAATTCCTCCCCTAATCATTCTCTTGTCTCTCGTTTGTTGTTTTAAGGTTTTTCTCGGGTCTTACGCGAGGGTCTTCCTAAAAACGGGTCTGCACCAGCTCCTTTCCCCTTTTGCCGTATCGCAGTGAAACGGTCCGCAGTTTCTCCTCACTTCCCAGCAGTGTCTCCGTCTGACTCGGTCTGCTGAGTCGGATCTATTGCACTCGCTGCGGCGATCTCATCCACCTTAGCGGCATAGGTCTCATAGTAATTCTCCCAGTCCACGCTGTCCATGACGCTGTCATAGGTCACAGACGTGGCATTTCTTCTTTCTACCAGAAGATCATCCAAATACGACTTGGCAATGCTCTCCTTCCTGCTCTCGTCCTCCTGGAGTGCCTCCAGCAGGTCGCGGCGCAGGATGATATGGAAGCCATAGTCGCTCTGCACCAGGTCGCTGATCTCGCCGGGCTGCAGCTGCTTTGCCGCGTCCTCGAATTCAGAGACCATGGTGCCCTCGGTATAGATGTAGCCCGTGGGGTTGCTCTCCCGGCCCGGGTCCTCACTGTACTGGTCGGCCAGCGTGTCGAAAAGCGCCGCGGAGTCATCCGCGCCCTTCAGCTGCTGCAGCAGTTCCTTTGCCTGGTTATATTTTTCCAGGACCGCGTCTGCGGACAGCTCCTTGCCGGTCTCCGCATCCTGCGTGGAGATCAGGATATGATCCGCGTAAACCGCCAGGTCATCATAATCCTCGTCAGCCAGATACAGCGCGCTCTCCGGGTCGTACACCTCATTGAGCAGATTGAGATACAGATAGCTGGCAGCGGAGATGCGGTCGAAATTCTCCTTGTTGATGCCCACCATCTGGAGATAGGCCAGGAACTCGTCCTCACCGCCCATGTCCTCAATGGCCTGCTTGTAGGTGCCCTCGATATCCGAGCGGTTTGCCTCTGTCAGACCGGCACCGTTCTCTGCCGCCATTTCCTCAATGGCTGCGTAATACTTCACCGTCTGCTCCGCCTGATCTCTGGCAAAATCGATCAGCGGCATACCCGCGTATTCCTCGTTCCACTTGATCAGATTTGTCTCCTGATCGATATATTCGCCGTACAGCTCATAGTTGCTGTACGCATTCAGAATATTATATTCCAGCGTACTGCACATATAGCTGAGCCAATAGAAATACAGCTGCGCGGGCACCTCGGTCTGCCCCGCTGTCATAACGATCTTATCCTGCGGGATGCCAGTGATGTCGTAGAAGATCGTCGGCTGCACCGCCGTCTCATCACCGCTCTCAGCGTCCTTCTGCTGCGAACAACCAGCCAGCACAGACAGCGCCAGAGCCGCCGCCAGCAATACACTGATCCACCGTTTCACACCTGTTTCCTCCTGTAGTCTGCGTTTCATCCAACCGCCCGCGCACAGCGTGCGCTGCGAGATGCCTTACACTTTTTGCGCTGCACACGTATCAGCTGCACATGGCATCATATGATGGTCAACATTATACAACCACATTTTTCCATTTGTCAATTTTTCCAGTTTATTTTTAATATTCCGTTTTTCTTTTTGTCAGTTAGCCCAATTCGATCTGTCATTTTATGTAGATTTCGCCGAAATCGGCCCCGATCACCGAAAGAAGTGTCCGCCGCCGGTAAATTTTTATCCATCTTTGCGGCAAAAATAACCCCCCCTCCGGCTTGCGGAGGGGCTTTTTTTGTGGGAAGATAGGTCTGCAAATACAACGAAACGAGGAACCATAGCATGAAGGTAAAAAAGCTTCTCTCCCTGCTGCTGACCGCCCTGCTGCTGGTGGGCGCGACTGCCTGCGGCGGACAGACAGCCAACGATACCGCTCCGGCGGACCGGGACAGCGTCGTGATCGCCATCGGCGACGAACCGGAGACGCTGGACCCCACCCAGGGCTGGGGACACGGCAACTCCCCCATCGTGCAGAGCACCCTGGTGAAGTACAAGGCCGACCTGACCTTTGAAAACGACCTGGCCACCGGCTACACCCTGTCGGGCGACGGCCTCACCTGGACCTTCACCCTCCGGGACGACGCCTTCTTCACCGACGGCGAGCCCGTCACCGCTCAGGACGTGGTCTTCACGCTGGAAACCGCCAAGGCCGCCCAGGGCGCCTTTGACCTGACCTATATGGCCAGCGCCGCCGCACTGGACGACCACACCGTGGTCATCACCCTGACCCAGCCCACCTCTATCTTCTTAAACACCCTGGCCAGCGTGGGCATCGTGCCGGAGCACGCCTACAGTGAGGATTACGGCACCAGCCCCACGGGCTCCGGACCCTATAAGTTCGTGGAGTGGAAGCCCCAGGAGCAGATCATCTTCGAGGCCAACGAGAGCTACTACGGCGGCGCGCCCAGCATCAAGAAGGTGACGGTGGTATTCATGTCTGAGGATGCCGCTCTGGCGGCAGTCCAGTCCGGCTATGTGGATGTAGCCTACTCCACCGCCACCCTGGGCAACACGCAGGTGAACGGCTACCACGTGGAGCGCATCACCTCCGCCGACAACCGCGGCTTCACCCTGCCGGTGCTGCCCGACGCGGGCAAGACCACCGAGAGCGGCGCGCCCATCGGCAACGATGTGACATGCGACCTTGCCATCCGCCAGGCCATCGCCTACGCCATCGACCGCCAGCAGGTGGCGGATGTGGCCCTCAACGGCTTTGGCCGCCCGGCCTACTCCGAAAATGACGGTATGCCCTGGAACAACCCCGCCGTCCAGATCGAGACGGATGTCGACTACGCCAAGCAGCTTCTGGCTGACGGCGGCTGGGCTGACACCGACGGCGATGGCATTCTGGAAAAGGACGGCCTGAAGGCCCAGTTCAACTGCGTCTATCCCTCCGGTGACTCCGTGCGTCAGGCTGTGGCGATGGCCGCCGCCGAGCAGGTGGCCGCCATCGGCATCCAGATCACTGTAGAGGGCTGCAGCTGGGACGATATCATGCAGCGCATGTTCTCTGAGGCCGTCATGATGGGCTGGGGCTCCTCTAGTCCCAACGAGACCTACTACCTCTACCGCTCTCAGGGCGCTCTGCTGGACGATTTCTATAACCCCGAGGGCTATATGAGCGATGTGACCGACGGCTATCTCACCGCCGCCATGGAGGCGCTCACCGCCGAGGAGGCCAACGCTTACTGGCAGAAGGTCCAGTGGGACGGCACCACCGGCACCGCCATGCAGGGTGCGTGTCCCTGGGTGTGGATCGTGAATCTGGACCACGTCACCTATGTCCGCGACGGGCTCTCTATCGGTGAGCAGCCCATCCACGGCCACGGCCACGACCTGCCCATGATCCAGAACCTCAGCGAGTGGGCCTGGACAGAGTGACCTCCCCATGCTATACTAATTTATTAGCCTGCCGTGTCTGTAGGAGACGCGGCAGGCTTCTGCCAGCGATGGGCTCTGCGCCCGCGCGGCAGCCAACGGAAATGAGGTGTCATTATGAAGCGAACGCTCGGGCGGCTCGCCCGGATCTTTGTTACATACAGCGTGAAGATCGTCTCCCTGCTGCTGGCGGTGAGCATCATCGCCTTTGCTCTGGTATGCGCGTCCCCGGTGGATCCGGTACAGCAGTACATTCTGGGACTGGGCTCCGCCGTCTCCGCCGAGCAGCGGCTGGAGATCGAGGCCTACTGGGGCGTAAATGAGCCGCCGGTGGAGCGATATGTCTCCTGGCTGAGCCATGTGCTGCAGGGCGATCTGGGGGAATCCTCCCTGTACCGCCGCCCTGTAGCGGATATTATCAGTCAGCGGTTTGTAAACTCCCTGGCCCTGATGCTCTGCGCCTGGATCCTGTCCGGACTGATCGGATTTTTCCTGGGGTGCGTCATGGGCATGTACAAGGACCGGCTGCCGGATAAGATTCTGAAAAAGATCTGCTATATCCTCACCTCCGTCCCCACCTTCTGGCTGGGGCTGGTGCTGTTGCTGGTCTTTGCGGTGTGGCTGCGGTGGTTCCCCATCGGCTTCTCCTCCCCCATCGGCGTTCTCAGCGAGGACGTCACTATCTGGCAGAAGCTGTACCATCTGATCCTCCCCGCCTTCACTCTGAGCCTGATGTCCTTCGCCAATATCGCCCTGCACACCCGGCAGAAGCTGGTGGACGTGCTCAACAGTGAGTATGTCCTCTTCGCCCGTGCCAGAGGCGAGAGCAGATGGACCATCCTGCGCCGCCACGGGCTGCGCAATATCCTGCTGCCTGCCCTGACGCTGCAGTTCGCCTCCTTTGCGGAGCTGTTCGGCGGCTCCGTGATGGCGGAGAACGTATTCAGCTATCCTGGACTGGGCAGCGCAGTATCTGCTGCCGGGCTGCAGGGTGACGTTCCTCTGCTGCTGGGCGTCACTCTCTTTTCCGCCCTTTTTGTCTGCGTGGGCAACATGATCGCCAATCTGCTCTATGGGGTCGTTGACCCTCAGATCCGGGAGGTGGAGCAATGAAACACATGAACCGCCGCACCAAAACCGTGCTTCTCA
Organism: uncultured Oscillospiraceae bacterium; assembly: GCA_964429705.1. Classification (GTDB taxonomy): domain Bacteria; phylum Bacillota; class Clostridia; order Oscillospirales; family Oscillospiraceae; genus Pelethomonas. The sequence goes on from CAYSDG010000003.1 coordinate 6,274, forward strand.
CCGTGCTGATGGCCGTCGTACTGGCCGCCATCTACGCCTGCGGCATCCTGATCCCGGACGCCGCCGTGAGCGGCAGCTTTCTGGACGCCAAGCTTCCCCCCAGCCTGCAGCACCCTTTCGGCACTGACGCGCTGGGCCGCGACCTCCTTCTGCGGACCCTGAAGGGCCTGTCCGTCAGTCTGACCGTGGGCCTGGTAGCCTCCGCTATCAGCGCGGTCATCGCCGTGCTGGTGGGCATCGCCGCCGCCACCGGCTCCCGGCGGGTGGACGCTGTCATCAACTGGATCATTGATCTGGTGATGGGCGTGCCCCACATCATCCTGATCATCCTCATCTCCTTCGCCATGGGCCGGGGCCTGAAGGGCCTGCTCATCGGCATCGCCGCCACCCACTGGTGCAGTCTGGCCCGCCTGATCCGGGGCGAGGTCATGCAGCTGCGCTCCCAGCAGTATGTGGCCGTGTCCCGCCGTCTTGGTAAGTCCAGCGGCTGGATCCTGACCAACCACCTGCTGCCCCATCTGGTCCCCCAGTTCTTTGTGGGACTGGTGTTGATGTTCCCCCACGCTATCCTCCACGAGTCCGCTATCTCCTTTTTGGGATTTGGTCTCCCCCCGGAGCAGCCCGCCATCGGCATCATTCTGTCCGAGAGCATGCGCTATCTCTCCGCCGGCATGTGGTGGCCCGCCGTGCTGCCGGGACTGACGCTGGTGCTGATCGTGCTGCTGGTGGACAAGCTGGGCGACCAGCTGCGGATGCTGCTGGATCCCTACAGCGCACAGGAGTGATGCTGCTATCATTCGTCTGTTGCTCTGTTTGGCCGCCGGCGGCCCACCTTTCCCGCGAAAAAGTGGATGAAATGCCCCGTTGGCGACTCTCTAAACAGACGATCGACCATCTCCCACATCAATAAAATAACAAATCCGACCGCGACCCCCGCCTTATCAATAAAAGGAGGCACTATGGAACAAAAAAAAGAAACCTTACTGGAGATACATGACCTGTCCGTCTCCTTCCGGATGTACGACCACGGTCTGGAGCAGCGGGATCTGCAGGTCATCTCCGACCTGCATCTGACGGTATGCCCCGGCGAGATCGTGGCCATCGCAGGCTCCTCCGGCTCCGGCAAGAGTCTGCTGGCCTCCGCCATTCTGGGCATTCTCCCCGGCAACGCCACCGTGCGGGGCCACCTGCACTACAAGGGTCTGCAGCTGACGCCGGAGCGCCAGCGCCTGCTGCGGGGGACGGAGATCGCCCTGGTGCCCCAGTCCGTGGCCTATCTGGACCCGCTGATGCGGGTAGGCGCCCAGGCGGACGGCCACCGGAAGCCCCGCCCCACCGAGAAACGGCGCAGCCTTTTCCAGCGGCTGGGCCTGCCGGAGAAAACGGAGCGGCTCTACCCCTTCCAGCTCTCCGGCGGCATGGCCCGGCGGGTGCTGGTGTCCACCGCCCTCATCAGCGATGCGCAGCTTATCATCGCCGACGAGCCAACCCCCGGCATGAGCTTGGAACAGGCGCTGGAGGCTCTGCGGATGTTCCGGGAGCTGGCGGACGAGGGCAAGGCCGTGATCCTTATCACCCACGACATCGACCTTGCCTTTGAATTTGCCGACCGGGTGGCGGTATTCTATGCCGGCACCACCGTGGAGACCGCCCCCGCCGCCGATTTCAAGGCCGGACCGTGCGCGCTGCGCCACCCCTACTCCCAGGCTCTGTGGCGCGCCCTGCCCCAGAACGGCTTCCAGCCCATCGAGGGCTTCCAGCCCTATGCGGGCGATCTGCCGACAGGCTGTCTCTTTGCCCCCCGCTGCCCCTACAAAACGGCAGAATGCGAACAAAAGGTCCCCCCCGTCCGCGAGATACGGGGCGGTGAAGTGAGGTGCTACCATGGCGCTTGAGGCAAAAAACATCTATTTTCGCTACGATAAAAAACAGCCCTGGGTCCTGGAGGACCGCAGCCTCTCCATCGAGCGCGGGGAGCGCCTGGCCATCTTCGCCCCCAGCGGATACGGCAAGACCACTCTGGCCATGCTGCTGGCGGGATACCTGGAGCCCACCGCGGGCCAGATCCTGCTGGACGGCAAGCCCCTGCCCCGCCGCGGCCTCTGCCCTGTGCAGCTCATCTATCAGCACCCGGAGAAGGCTATCAATCCCCGCTGGCGCCTGAAGCGGGTGCTGGAGGAGAGCGGCGAGCTGCGCGGCGACGTGCTGGATGCCTTCGGCATCGAGCGGGCCTGGCTGGAGCGCTTCCCCCGGGAGTTGTCTGGCGGCGAGCTGCAACGCTTCTGTGTAGCCCGCGCCCTGATGAGCGGAGCGGACTATCTCATCTGCGACGAGATCAGCACCATGCTGGATGTCATCACCCAGGCCCAGATCTGGAACGTGATCCTGGCAGAGGCGGAAAAGCGCCGCATGGGCCTTGTCGCCGTGACGCACAACCGCCATTTGGCAGACAAGATCGCCACCCGCACAGTGGATCTCTCCCAGCGGTGATACCGCCGCACCTCTTACCTATAAATAAGGCAACAAACCGACGCCGCTTGAAAAAGCGGCGGCGGTTCTTTTGTTCTGATATTACCGGGATCCCTTTTCTGCCTTTCCCTGTCCGCACGACGGTTCAGCGTCCGGTTCCTCCGCGCTCGACAGCAGCGGCTTGGTCCGCTTGGAGGCACTGGTCAAATGCCAGATCCGCGGCTTGAGCAGCATCTCCCTGGCAAACAGCAGGAAAAAGGCAAAGCTCTCCTTGCAGGCCGTGCGATAGAGCGTCACAGCCCCGATGTCCATGTCCGCCGTCTCCTTGATGACCCACCCGCGCCGCTCAAAATCGTCAAATACCGCCTCGACCTTCTTCTCGCCGATATTGGTCAGGCGCATGATCAGCTGCTTGGAGATCAGCGACTGGGGCCTGCTGCAAATAAAGAGGAAGAGGTGGAAGGCATCCTCATCGCTCAGCAGACGAAACAGCTCCACGAACTTCTCCTCGTTGCCCATCAGCGAGGCGAAGCCCTCCTTCGGCTCAGTGGCGATGGCGAACAGCTGCGCGTCCTGCGCCGCAACGAAATAGCTGATGCCGTCGTTGTTGCTGACGCGGCAGCGGGAGTTGTCCCCATCCGCTATCGACACCGTCGTATATGCGTAATCCCGGGTCGTACTGAAGCCGCTGAGTCCCTTGAAGATCGACCAGCAGTAGTGGCTGGCCAGCTCCATCTTATTCGGTGCGGAGGACTGCAGCAGAGTGGAGAAGAGAGTATCGGAGATCTGACCGGCGCTGTCGGACACCAGCCCCAGCAGCTCGTCCATTGTAACGCCAAAATATCTGGCAATAGAGATCAGTATCTCAATATCCGGTATCCCGCCCCGCTCCCAGTTGGACACGGCCTGCATGGATACGCCCACCGCTTTTCCCAGCTCAGCCTGCGTCATGTTGTGCCGCATCCGCAGCTCGCGGATACGGTTTCCGATTTGATTGTGCTTCATCGCCAGCGCTCCCTTCCGGGCAGAGCAGTCTCCGCCCGATGATTTGACCACGAAAGTAAAAATTGAGTTTTTTCCGCTTTTTTTTATTTTACCACGGATAAAAGCCCTGTCAACTCAAACAGCGCTTGATTTTCGAAAAAAATCCACGATATGAACAACTCACAGTGTACCGTTAAAGTGTTGCCGTATTAAATAAAATGTGGTTAAATACTTGTTAACAAAGGTGGAAAATAAAATTTTCCACCTTAATACGACGAAAAGGAGAACCCCCCCCCATGAAGAAGCTCGTCTCTATGCTTCTCGCCCTGACCATGATGGTTGCACTCGTCGCTTGCGGCGGCAACAACAATGCGGGCAACAACGCTGGCAATACCCAGACTCCCAGCAACAGCACCAGCACCGACACCACCACTCCCGAGGCCCCCGAGGAGTACACCGGCCCCAAGGATTACCGCGGCTGGACTTCCTCCCGTACCACCTTTAACCCCCAGATGTACACCAACTCCAAGGTCATCATGAACTGCGGTACCCTGGTGGCTATGCTGGCTATCGACGATGAGCTGACCTGGGTTCCCCATCACGCTTCTGAGATGCCCACCACCTCCGACGGCGGCACCACCTGGACCATCAAGATCCGCGACGGTCTGACCTGGTCCACCGGCACCACTCTGGATGCCACCGACTATGAGTACTCCATGAAGATGCTCATCGATCCCCTGCTGGTCAACAAGAACGCCACCTACATGTTCGACACCGTGGTTGTCAAGAACGCCAAGGAGTACTTCCAGGGCGAGTGCAACTGGGAGGATGTCGGCGTGAAGCTGGTCAACGACCACGAGCTGGAGATCACCCTGGAGTATCCCGCTACCGAGACCGACTTCCTGTCCACCATCTGCACCCTGGTTTGGCCCATCGAGGAGGAGACCTATGAGGCCTGCATGAACGCAGACCGCACCTCCACCACCTATGGTACCACTCTGGACTCCACCCCCTCCTCCGGTATGTTCACTCTGACCGACTGGGTCACCGACGGTTATGAGACCTTCACCCGCAACGACGAGAACCCCCTGGTCCAGGAGGGCTATGTCAAGCTGGATACCTACACCTCCCGCTACATCTCCCAGAACTCCACCCGTGCTGAGATGTTCTTCAACAACGAGCTGGATGAGCACTCCCTGACCGGCGACGAGTATCTGCAGTACAAGAACGACCCCCGCGCTCACTCTCTGAAGTCTCCCAACGTCTGGGGCTTCTTCATGAACGGCAATTCTGACAACCCCATCATGCAGAACCAAGATTTCCGTAACGCCATCCACTACGGCACCCCCCGTGAGCGCATCTGCTCCGACGTTTACAAGCTGTATCCCTCTTCTTCTGCTATCGTTTCCACCGGTATCTACACCGGCGACACCTACTACCGCGAGACCGAGATGGCCAAGGCTATCGAGGAGAAGTACGCTACCAGCGAGGAGAAGGCTCTGGAGCTGTTCAACAAGGCCTATGAGGCCAACGGCAGCACCCCTGTCACCGTCGAGTACATCTACTTCGAGGGCCAGGAGGATCAGAAGCGTCAGGCTGAGATCCTGCAGGAGACCCTGGAGAACCTGTTCGGCCAGGATCGCTTCACTCTGGAGCTGCGCGCTATGCCCCCCGCTGCCGCTTATGACGCTTACCGCGCCGGCGACTACGACCTGGGCCTGGGCGTCCGCCTCGCCAACGTCTTCAATCCCTGGGCTACTATGAACGTCTGGACCACCACCTATGCCGATCCCTATGAGACTGGCTTCGCCAGCGAGGAGTTCGACGAGCTGCAGTACAGCTGCATGTACGGCGAGCTGGCCACCGATGTCGAGGGCAAGGTCGAGGCTCTGGCAAGAATGGAGGAGCTGCTCCTGGAGTACGGCTGCTTCGTTCCCGTCATGCAGAACGACAACTGCGTCATTTATAATGAAAGAATCGAGCTGGCGACCGACGTCTATCTGCCCTTTATCGGCTTCTCCAGCAACCAGATGGACATCACTGCCGCTCCTTAACGTAAGCGTCACATCATGATACGCCCCTTGATGTGAACTGCGCATCATAATGAGTAAGGACCTGTGAAAACAGGTCCTTACTCATATATACAGACCTGTGCGCACATAGCGCGGCCCTTGGAGAGGGGCTGAAATCACTACTACTCTAAGCGTAAGGAGAATCATTTTGCTCAAATACATCCTGAAGCGTCTGGCTGCGATGGTTTTGACGCTGTTTATCATTCTCAGTCTGAGCTTTTTCGCCATTCGCTTGATCCCCGGAGACGTGGCGGGCGAAAACGCGGCGCCCGAGATCAAGGCGGCCATGGAGGCCCGCTATCATCTGGATAAGCCGCTGCATGAGCAGTATCTTATCTTCCTGAGAAACTTCCTGTCCTTCGACTTTGGCGAATCCATGACCCTGTACCCGAGAAGACCCGTTTTCCAGATCATTCGCGACAAGCTTCCCCTGACCCTGATGCTGAACATCTTCTCCCTGTGTCTGACGATCCCCATCGGATTGATCTGCGGTATCACAGCCGCTCTGAAAAAGAACACCATCGTTGATTACGGCATCACAGCGCTGGTCGTCTTCAACGTGTCGATCCCGTCCTTCGTATTCGCGACCCTGCTGCAGTATATCTTCGCGTTCAAGCTGGGGTGGTTCCCCTTCCTGCTGGAGTTGGATTCCACCTTCAGTCTGAGCAAGATCCACTCCATGATCCTGCCCATCCTGGCCCTGTCCTTCGGCGGCATCGCCACCATCACCCGTTACATGCGTTCTGAGCTGGTGGAGGCCCTGAACTCCGAGTATATGCTGCTGTCCAAGTCCAAGGGTCTTTCCAAGGTGCAGTCCACTCTGCGCCACGCGCTGCGCAACTCCTTTATCCCGCTCTGCAACGTCATCATCCCCATGTTCATGAACCTGCTGGGCGGCTCCATGGTCGTTGAGAACATCTTCGGTATCCCCGGCATCGGTTCTCTGACCGCGTCGTCCATTCAGACCAGCGATTATTATCTGACGATAGCCGTGCTGTTTTTCTACTCTCTGATCAGCCTGCTCTCTGTGCTGGTGGTCGACCTCTCTTATGGCATCGTTGACCCGAGAATCAGGATCGGAGGAGGTAAGGTCCGTGAGTAAGAAAGTACAGAAGCTCCAGGTCCCCGCGCCTCTCGACGCGGAGAAGATCATGCAGGAGAAGATCCCTGCCGAGATGTTCGAGCAGGTCGCTGACAGCAAGATCTTTGACCAGAAGATCGAAGGCGAAGCCATCGGCTTCTTCAAGGACGCCTGGATCCGCTTTAAAAAGGATAAGTCCGCTATCGCGGCCCTTATCATCATCGTCCTGATTGTCTTCATGGCGATCTTTGGCCCCATGTTCAGCCCCTATGGCTTCCGCGAGCAGCACACCGAATTCGGTACTCTGCCTCCCCGTGTCCCTGTTCTGGAGAACTTCGGTATCTTCGACGGCACCCAGGAGATGGAGCTGTTCAAGGCCGACCTGGAGACTTTCGGCGACGCTGTTGTCTCCATTGAAGATGAATTCATCTGGGTCTACAAGGGCAAGGACATCGAAAAGGTCATCGCAAAGATCGACATGTACAAGTATGTCGGCGCAGAGGACCACTATTTCATCTTCGGCACTGACAATATCGGCCGCGACCTGTTCGTTCGTCTGTGGCGCGGTACCCGTATCTCCCTGCTGATCGGTCTGATTTCCGTGCTCATCAACTGCTGCATCGGCGTGACCTACGGCTCTATCGCCGGCTACTATGGCGGCAAGGTGGATATGATCATGCAGCGTTTCATTGAGGTTCTGGGCGGCGTTCCCTTCCTGGTCATGTCGATCCTGTTCATCATGGTCCTGGGCGCCGGTGTCAGCTCCTTTATCCTGGTGCTGATCCTGACCGGATGGATCGGCATGAGCCGCATGATCCGCGCGCAGTTCTACCGCTACAAGGACTACGAGTACGTCATGGCCTCCCGCACTATGGGTGCGAAGGACAGAGTGCTGATCTTCCGTCACATCCTGCCCAATGCGATCGGTCCCATCATCACCCAGGCGACCTTCGCCGTTCCCTCCGCGATTTTCTCCGAATCCTTCCTGTCCTACCTTGGTCTGGGTATCCAGGCGCCGGAGCCCTCTATTGGCGTTCTGCTGGCTGAGGGACAGAGAGTTCTTACTACCAGCCCGCACTTGACTCTGTTCCCCGCTCTGGTCGTGTCGCTGCTGATGCTGGCGTTCAATATGTTTGGCAATGGCCTGCGCGACGCCTTCGACCCCAGAATGCGCGGCGTGTAATTAAGGAGGATAATTCATGGCTACTATTCAGCAATATTATACCATTGGCTCCGCCTCTACCGCCCGTTGGCTCACGGAGGACAGCTTTGTATTTCTGACCAACCGCAGCGGCGTCAACCAGATTTGGGAAAAGACGCTGTCCACCGGCGAGGAAAAGCAGCGCACCTTCTCCAAGGAGCGCGTCTGGGGCGGCATGGTCGTGAAAAACGGCGACACCTATTTCACCATGGACCTTGGCGGAAATGAGCAGGAGCAGCTCTATCGCCTGCCCAGGGACGGCGAGGCCGTTGCTCTGACGAACAACTACAGCGCCAGACATCAGATGGGCGGCGTGAAGCCCGACGGTCAGACCGTCGTTTTCTCCTGCAACGCAAGAGATCCCCAGAGCTTCGACATCTGCCAGCTCAACTGCGAGACCGGCAAGCAGGAGATGCTGCTGGAGAACAGCGACCACTACAACTGGCCCGCCGGAGAGGCTCTCTCCCCCAACGGCAGATATTTCCTGTACAACAAGCTGAAGGCACAGTCCGACAACTGCCTGTGGATCCTGGACATCGAGACCCGCAGCGCCAAGAACATCGACGCTGAGCCCGGCTATGCCCAGTACACCGGCCCCGTCTGGAAGAAGGACAGCAGCGGCTTCTACTTCCTGACCGACAAGGACAGCGAGTTTAAGTATCTCGCCTACTACGATGTTGCCTCCGGCAGCTTCACCAAGCTCTATGAGGAGAACTGGGATGTCGAGGATCTGGCCCTGAGCTACGATGACAAGTATCTCTCCATCAAGTTCAACCGGGACGGCTACTCCGTTCTGGAGATCTACAACACCGTGACCGGTGCCTTCGAGAATCTTCCCTCTCTGCCCAAGGGCGTCATGGCCTACGGCTCCAGCTGGGCTCCCGCCTCCCACCGCCTGCTGGTCACCCTGACCAGCGGTCAGCGTCCCGCAGACATCTGGATGCTGGACGTGGATCACGAGAAGGTGGAGCGCATCACCTTCACCGACCTGCAGGGCATCGACAAGGACGAGCTGGTGGAGCCTGAGCTGCACCACTACCAGTCCTTCGACGGTCTGACCGTCCCCTACTGGCTGTACAAGGGCAAGAACGCCCAGAATTCCCACAGCGTGGTCTGCGAGTTCCACGGCGGCCCCGAGGGCCAGGAGCGCCCCACCTTCTCCCCCCTGATCCAGTATCTGGTGAGTGAGGGACTGACGGTGGCCGCCCCCAACATCCGCGGCTCCATTGGCTACGGCAAGACCTATCACCACCTGGACGACGTGGAAAAGCGTCTGGACAGCGTGCGCGATGCCGCCGCCCTGGCCAAGCACCTGGCTGAGACCGGTGTGGCCGACAAGGACAAGATCGCCGTCATGGGCGGCAGCTACGGCGGTTACATGACCCTCTCCTGCATCACCCAGGACCCCGACCTGTGGTGCGCCGGTGTTGACACCGTCGGCATGTCCAACCTGGAGACCTTCCTGGAGAACACCGCCGAGTACCGCCGCGCACACCGCGAGAGCGAGTACGGCTCTCTGGCCCATCATCGCCACATCCTGCGCGAGGTGTCCCCCATCCACAAGGTGGACCGGATCACCGCAGCGCTCATGGTCGTCCACGGCGCCAACGATCCCCGCGTTCCCGTCAGCGAGGCGGAGCAGATCGTTGCCAGCCTGAGAAGCCGCAATGTCCCTGTTGAGTACCTGCTCTACCCCGACGAGGGCCATGGCATCTCCAAGCGCAAGAATCAGTTTGACTGCTATCCCAAGGTAGCGGCATTCCTGAAGAAGCATCTGCAGGTAGAGTAACGCGGGAAGGAGAAACTTACTTTGGAAAAAATACTTGAAGTAAAAGATCTTCATATCCACTTCAATGCCTTTGCGGGCACTGTCCACGCGATCCGCGGTGTCAACTTCCACCTGAACAAGGGTGAGACGATCGCCATCGTGGGTGAGTCCGGTTCCGGCAAGTCCGTCACCACAAAGGCCATCACCCGGATCCTGGCTGAAAACGCCGTAGTCGACCGGGGCGAGATCCTTTACAAGGGCAAGGACCTCACCCAGCTGTCTGACAAGGACTTCAACAGCATTCGCGGCAACGAGATCGGTCTGATCTTCCAGGATCCCCTGTCTGCGCTGGACCCCGTTATGAAGATTGGCAAACAGATCACCGAGACCCTGATCCTGAAGCAGAAAATGCCCAAGAAGGAGGCTGAGGACCGCGCACTGGAGCTGATGCGGGCCGTTGGTATTCCGGAGGCCGAAAAGCGCTTCCACGAGTACCCCTTCCAGTTCTCCGGCGGCATGCGTCAGAGAATCGTCATCGCCATCGCTCTGGCCTCCAATCCCGAGCTGCTGATCTGCGATGAGCCCACCACCGCTCTGGATGTGACCATTCAGGCCCAGATCCTGGAGCTGATCAAGAAGATCCAGAAGGAAAACAATCTGTCCGTTATTTTCATTACCCACGACCTGGGCGTTGTCGCCAACATGGCCGACCGCGTGTACGTCATGTACGCAGGCAAGATCGTGGAGGAGGGCACCGTAGAGGACATCTTCTACGATCCCAAGCACCCCTACACCTGGAGCCTGCTGGCCTCCATGCCCAGCCTGGACACCAAGGGCGGCGACAAGCTGATGGCGATCCCCGGCACACCGCCCAACATGCTGTATCCCCCCAAGGGCGATGCTTTTGCGCCCCGCAACCAGTACGCGATGAAGATCGATTTCGAGCGGGAGCCGCCCATGTTCAAGGTGTCCGACACCCACTATGCCGCCACCTGGCTGCTGCACCCCGACGCTCCCAAGGTCGAGATGCCGCAGCACCTGAAGGAGCGGATCGAGCAACAGCTGAAGGAGGCGAACAGACTGAATGGATAACAGAACTCCGATCCTCGAGGTCAAAAACCTGTGTAAATACTTCTACCAGGGCAAGACCCCGATGAAGGCTGTCGATGATGTCAGCTTTCACGTATACAAGGGCGAGACCTTCGGTCTGGTGGGCGAATCCGGCTGCGGCAAGACCACGACCGGCCGCACCATCATCCGCCTGTACAAGCCGACCTCCGGCGAGGTCTGGTTCAACGGCAGCCGCATCGACGGCAACCTGAACCGCGAGGAGACCAAGGCCGTCACCAGCAAGATGCAGATGATCTTCCAGGACCCTGTGGCCTCCCTCAATCCCCGTATGACCGTTGAGGAAATCATTTCCGAGGGCGCAAAGATCAACAGGCTCTTCAAGAGCAACGACGAGCTGAAGGCAAACGTCCGCAAAATGCTGGAGCTGGTCGGCCTGACCTCCGAGCATGCCACCCGCTACCCCCACGAATTCTCCGGCGGTCAGCGGCAGCGTATCTGCATCGCCCGCGCTCTGATCACCAAGCCTGACCTGATCATCGCAGACGAGCCGATCTCCGCCCTGGACGTCTCCATTCAGGCACAGGTCCTGAACCTTCTGAACGATCTGCGCAAGGAGCTGGATCTGACCATCCTCTTCGTCGCTCACGACCTGTCTGTGGTCAAGTACTTCTCCGAGCGCATCGCAGTTATGAACCGGGGCCGCATCGTGGAGATGGCCTCCTCCGACCGTCTCTATGAGAACCCCATCCATCCCTATACCAAGTCTCTGCTGTCCGCCATCCCGATTCCCAATCCCCTGGTGGAGAAGAAGCGCACCCGCTTCGACTACGATCCCTCCATGCATGACTACGACGAGAACAACATGCCGAAGATGATCGAGGTCGAGCCCGGACATCACGTATTCATGTCCGAACGGGAGTACGCCCACTATCTTGAGACAAAGTAACATGAGATTCCGACTGCACAAAAAAGAACTGAAGAAGGGGCTGCTGTCGATCAGTGTGGTTTCTATCATCCTGCTGATCTATCTTTACATCATCCGTGGTCAGCTGCTGCTGGGTGAGAGCATGTTTCTCGCAGGCGTCCTGTTTTTCTCCATTGCCCTTTGGCGGATCGTGCGTCTGCTGGGCCTCTTTGATCTGACCTTTTACAGCGTCAAGAAGTGGACCAAGCGGGTGGATACCGATTTACAGCAGTACCTGCAGGACAACCCCTATACAGAGCACTTTGAAGAATTGCTGATTCTGAGCCTTGCCTTTATACTGGTGTCGGCCATTCTTTAACGGAACAGACTGAGCAGCCGAACGTTTCCTTCGGCTGCTCTTTCTTGTCAGCGGGCGTCTTCCTTTCCACCGCGCCGCAAGGCAGACGGGACGCCCGCGCACTATGATTTGTCTTCCGAAAGAAGCAGACTCGATCAATGAAAGGAGATCATACACGATATGCTTATTCAAAACGGCAGGATCCACGACGGCCTTGGTGCCGTGATGACTGGGGATCTGCGGCTGGCTGACGGCCTGATCCAGGCCATCGGGACCGATCTCGCCCCTCTGGAGGGCGAGGAGGTGTTTGACGCCAGCGGCATGGAGATCCTCCCCGGTTTCGTTCAGACTCTCTCCAACTGGGGCGTCAACGGCGGCGTCCAGGAGATTCGTCCCTCCTCCAACGACAACGACGAGAAAAGCAATCCCATCACCCCCGAGATGGACGGCTTTTTCGCCTTCAACGGCCGCGCTGCCATCAACCAGCAGCTGGGGGCCTTCGGCCTCACCTCCTGCGGCGTAGCGCCCACGGACAACAACCTCTTCGGCGGCACCATCGCCGCTTTCACCATTGACGGTGTGAATCCCTATAAGATGTGCCTGCGGCGGGATGTGGGCATGATGAGTTCTGTTTCCGCCAACCTGAAGAAGACCTACGGCGCCAATCAGGCCGCCCCGCAGACCCGGATGTGGATCTTCGCCAATCTGGCCGATCAGCTGCAGAAGGCAGCCGCCTATCATCCCCAGGCCGACAAGCCTCTGGACAGCAAACTGGCCGCGCTGAAGCGGGTGGTGGAGGGGGAGCTGCCTCTGTTCGCCGCCTGTGACAGTCTGCTGGCTGTGGAGCGGGTCCGCGAGATCACGGAGACCTATCCCCAGCTGAAGCTGGTCCTGGTCAACGGCTTTGGTCTGACCGGAGACGAGGACTGGATCGTGGAGAAGAAGATCCCCCTGGTGATCCGCACCGCCTCCTCCCCCATGGACAAGGACGCCATGGCGCTGGACCTGACCGCTATCGCCAAGCTGGCTGCCAAGGGCGCTCTGGTGGCCCTCAGCGGCAGCTGCTCCAACGGCCTGAACGCCCGTGAGGACATGCTCTGGAACGGCGCTGAGATGATGAGAGTCCTCCACGACAGCAGTGCCGTCCTGCCCATGCTCACCAGCGCCCCCGCTCAGATCCTGGGCATCAGCGAGCAGACCGGCTCGATCCGGCAGGGTCTGCGGGCCGACCTGGTCATCTGGAGCGCCGATCCGCTGGAAACCTATCAGGCCCACGTGGTCCGCACCTATCTGGGCGGCCAGGTGATCTATCAGGAAGGGGACGAGATGAAATGTATGTGATCAAAAACGGCACGCTCTACACCATGGAGCAGCAGGGTGTCATCCAGGCGGACCTGCGCATTGAAAACGGCAAAATCACCGCTATCGGCCAGGATCTGCCCACCAACGGAGCCCAGGTCATCGACGCTGCCGGCAAGTGCGTCACCCCGGGCTTTGTGGACCCCCACAGCCACATCGGCGGCTTCGGCCCCGGCGGCTCCCAGGACCTCAACGAGTCTACCGATCCTCTGACCCCCGAGATGGACGCCTACTACGGCATCGATCCCAGCAGTGATGACTTCCAGGTGGCCATCCGCCAGGGTATCACTACCTCCTGCCTGGCCCCCGGCTCCGCCAACATCGTGGGCGGCTGGGTGTTCGCCTGCAAATCCGCCGGTAAGAACCGGGTCGTCAGACGCCCCGTGGCCCTGAAGGCCGCCATGGGCATCAATCCCAAGGGCTGCTACTCCGGAAAGAAGCGCTCCCCCATGACCCGTATGGCCATCGCCAGCATGCTGCGGGACTACCTGCGCCGGGTGCGGGAGTACATGGACAAGCAGGCGGCCGCCAACGGTGACAAGGAGAAAATGCCTCCCTACGACCTGGGGCTGGAGCACGGCATCCCCGTTCTGAAAAAGGAGATCCCCCTGAAGGTCCACAGCTACATGCACGACATGATGACCGTGGTGGAGATCGCCAAGGAGTTTGATATTCTGGTGACGCTGGATCACGCCAACGGCGCCAGCGATTTCTACGAGGAGCTGCAGGATCCTCATGTCCGCGGCGTGATCTTCGGGCCCACCTGCAACTGCCTCTTCGGCGGCGAGGGCGGCAAGCTGGACCCCTGGTGCTGCAAGGGTCTGGAGGAGCGCGGCGTCAACATCGCCGTGATGACCGACGGCCCTGTGACGGTGATGAACATGCTCATCTATGAGATGGGCGAAGCCGTCCGCTGGGGCATGGACCCCGTCAAGGCCCTGGGCATGGTCACCAGCACCTCCGCCCGGATCATCGGCGTGGAGGACCGCGTTGGCTCCCTGGCCGTCGGCAAGGATGCCGACATCCTGATTTGGAGCAAGCTGCCCTCTCTGTACCCCGACGCAGTTCTGGAGCAGGTCCTCATCGACGGTGAGAGCGTCTACTCCAACGAAAAGTGAGGCGCACCATGAAAAAATATCAATATCCCGCCTGTAAAACGGTGGATACCGTGGAAAACTGGTTTGGCCGCGAGCTGCCGGACCCCTACGCCTGGCTGCGCAGCGCCAAGGACCCCGAGGTGCTGGACTTTGTGGCCCGCGAGAACACCTTTACCGACAGCTTTTTCCCTGCGGATGAGCTGGCGGACATGATCAACACCCTGAAAAGCCGCCGCCTGCCGGATCTGCCCGGCAGCATCATCCCCTGGAAGGACGGCTATCTGGGCACCGTGGTCACAGACGGTGACTATCATCTGAATGTGCTGGACAGCGGCCTGCATGTTACCGGCGAGCTGCCCAAGCTGGAAGCTCTGGGCAACGTTCTGCTCTTCCGCGCCCAGCCCTGCCCCAAGGACGAGGACATCATGGCTATGATGATCCAGTATCCCGGCGCGGCCCGCCCCTCCCTGGCTGTTTGCCGCATGTCCACCGGTCAGGTGCTCACGGTGATCCACAGTCTCTTCAGCTACTGCTGGTCCGCCGGTGATGGCTGCGTGTACTATTCCTCCACCCAGTCCGACCCCACTACCCAGGAGAGCCACTCTGTCTTCTACCGCTTTGACCCCGCCACAGCGGCGCAGACGGTGGTCTACGAGGACAGCAGCTTCTCCATCTTCGGTCAGGTCAGTGCCTCTCAGGACGGCCAGTATGTGCTGGCTGAGGTGTGCCGCGACTACTCCTCCGCCCGCTGGGTCGCCATCGAGACCGCTACGGGCCGCACCGAAGTGCTGACAGAGGAGCCCGTGGAGTGGAAGTATCTGGACTCTATCGAGGGCAAGCACTGCTTCATCACGCTCTCTGAGGCAGCTAACGGCGCAGTCATCGCCGTCAGCGGCGGTCAGCGCAGCACTCTGCTGCCGGAGAGCGGCCGCATTCTGGATGTTGGCTTCTCCGTGGGCGGGCAGCTCTTTGTCACCGCCATGGAGGACGTGAACGGCCGCCTGCTCCGCGTTGCGGACGGCGGCGAGATTGCTCTTCCCAGTCCCTTCGGCTCCGTCTCCCTTACAGGCAAGGGCCGTGGCGGCGTGTTCCTGCACTTCGAGTCCTTTGTGGACGCCCCCAGCATCCTGTATTTCGACGGCCAGCAGCTGACCTCCGTTCTGAGCGCCAGCAGCGAAAAGCACCCGGAGCTGGTGGTGGAGCAGGGCTTCGCCCCCTCCTCTGTGGACGGGACCAAGGTCCCCTACTACATCGTCCGCCGGAAGGACGCAGAGAAGACCGGCGACCTGCCCACCCTGATCTACGCCTACGGCGGCTACAACAACAGCGTGACGCCGCAGTACGTGGAGCGCGTCAGCGGCACACAGATCGCCCGCTGGGCGGAGGAGGGCGGTGTCTACGTCCAGTGCAGCCTCCGCGGCGGCAGCGAGTACGGCCCCCGCTGGCACGAGGATGGCATGATGATGACCAAGCGCCACTGCTATGAGGATTTCATCGGCGTGGCGGAGGAGATGATCCGCCTGGGCTGGACCTCCCCCAGAAAGCTGGCCATCTCCGGCTGCTCCAACGGCGGCCTGCTCATGTCCGCTCTGGTGACCATGCGCCCCGACCTGTGGGGCTGTGTGCTGGACTCCGTCCCCCACACGGACATGATCCATTTTGCGGAGGATGACCGCGGCCCCATGTACATCACGGAGTACGGCAACCCCCGGGAGAGCAAGGAGATGTTCGAGTACCTGCTGAGCTACTCCCCCTACCACAATGTGCGGGAGACCGACTATCCCCCGGTGTACATCCAGACCGGCGAGCTGGACAACAACGTCCCCCCCTACCACGGCAAAAAGTTCGCCGCCCGGATGCAGGCATCCAACCGCAGCGGCAACCCCATCCTGCTGCGTGTGCTGGCAGAGGGCAGTCATGACCGCGGCAAGGGCGAGGTCTACTGGCGCACCATCGCTGAGATGCAGCTCTTTTTGAAATACGCTCTGCAATAATTCGAGAAAATATTACAAAAAGTCCGCCGCAGGATCATTCCTGCGGCGGATTTGCTTGTCTATATGCGCGGCCAAGCGGCCATTTTCTCAGGAAACCGGATCAGCTCAGGTGCATGTACTTCTTCAGGAAGGCCGCCATCTGGGGATAGCAGTCCAGCTGGTTTTTCAGCTTGGTGATGCCGTGGCCCTCGTCCTCATAGCACAGGTACTCCACGGTATGGCCCTTCTCCCGCAGGGTGCCCACCACCTGCTCCGCCTCCTCGGCGGGCACGCGGGGGTCGTTGCGGCCCTGAATGACCATCAGGGGCGCCTGGATATCGTCGATCTTGGCGATGGGGGACACCTCCCGCAGGATCTGCCGGTGGTTGGCCAGGGAGCCATACTCCGTCTCCCGGTGGGCCCGGCGGTACTCAGCGGTGTTCTCCAGGAAGCTCTCCAGGTTGTACATGCCCACCGTGTCGATGGCGCAGCACCACAGGTCGGGCAGACGGGTGGCGCAGGAGAGGGTCATAAAGCCGCCGTAGCTCATGCCGGTCACCGCCATGCGCTCCTTGTCCGCGATGCCCTCATTGACCAGGTACTCCACCAGGCTGCCGATGTCCTTCACGCTGTCCAGGCGCTTTTCCACATCGTCCAGATGGGTGTAAGTCTTGCCGTAGCCGGTGGAGCCGCGGACATTGGGCGCGGCCACCGCGATGCCCTCGCTGACCAGATACTGGATGAAGGGGGCGAAGGTGGGCAGCTCCTGTCCCTCCGGGCCGCCGTGGATCTCCACCACAACAGGCAGATCCTTGGCCTCTGCCCCCTTGGGGACATACAGCCAGAAGGGGACCTCCAGTCCGTCAAAGCTGTTGAAGTGCATCAGCTGTGGCTCCACCAGGTCGTCGGCGGTGAGGCCCTCCATGTCGGCCGGGACCAGAGCGCAGACGCTGTCACGGTCCAGATCCAGCATCCACACGCTCTCAGGCCGCTTGCCGCTGTTGACGGTGAACAGCAGCCGGTGGCCGCTGGGGGACCAGCTCAGCGCGCCGTAGGCGCTGATAGCGCCCTTGGGGGGCTGGGGCGCGTTGACCCAGGCCTTCTCCACCAGATCGTAGATCCGCAGGGCGTAGTAGCCGTCCTCGTTGACGGTCATGGCCAGATAGCGGTCGTCGGCGGAGACGCCCAGGCATTCCACCTCCCAGTCGAAGGCAAAGCGCTTCTCCATGGTGGCGGTGGCCACATCGTAGTAGGCCACATAGGGGTACTCCGCATCCCGGTCCGTGACCAGGAAGAAACCGGCGGAGTCGTGGCGCCAGGCGGGATTGGTCTCAGCGGAGACCTTCTCATCCGCGGGGACGCGCACCGCCTCGCCGCAGGTCAGGTCCACCATCCACAGCGCGTCGTCAGAGGTGCCCAGCAGCTTGTTGTAGAGCATATACCGGCCATTGGGGGACAGCGCGTCCCCGGCGGGCCAGTTGTAGTGGTCGCTGTTTTGCAGCACCATCTTCTTCTCGCCGGTGACAACGTCGCAGGTCCAGATGTCAAAGGTCTCCGGCGTGCGGCTGTTGCAGGCGTAGGACAGGGTGCGCCCATCGGGGGCCAGGCCGCCCAGGAAGTGGCGGACATCCGGCAGACCGGTGAGGTCCCGGGGCTCCGCCGCGCCGCGCTCCAGCAGATAGATCTGCTCGTGCTCGTTGCCGCCCTTATCCATGCAGAAAATGATGCTGCCGGTCTGGGGATGGGCCTTGATGGACCAGATACGCTCGTTGCCGAAGGTGCGCTGGCGCTTCTCGCCGGTGGTCAGATCCATCTCCCACACCCGGGGGCCGCCGTCGCCCACGCGGATAAAGGCGACCGTCTCATCGCTCAGCCACACAGCGCCGCGGGTGGAGCCGGTGCGCAGCAGACATTCCAGTTTATTCATAGGGATCACTCCTTTTATTTCAGATCAACAGGGTGCTCCTGCAGGTACTTGCTCACCAGCAGGCCGCACTCCAGCTGGATGGACACCAGCTTGCGGATGGGGACCACCTCATAGTAGATCTCCCGCTCCAGCTCATCGGTCAGCTCCTTGTGGTGGACGATAGCGATATCCCGCGCCTTCTCCAGGGCGGCCTTCTTCTCCTCGTTCACCTCTCCGGCCCGCTCCATGGCCTCCAGCTCATACTCGTTGGCGCGGATCAGCATACCGTAGGACAGGGACTTGTAGAACCGGGACATGAGCAGATTGTCAAACTCCTCTGCCACGGTGGCCGTCTTGGCAAAGGCAGGGTCGGTGTTGACCATGTTGCGGGTGGCGTCGTCGCTGCGGGAGACGGTAAATGCCTCCAGCGCCAGCTTGAAGGGGTTCAGGGGGGCGAAATAGGCCTGGGAGATCGCCATGGTCTCCCGCAGATACTTGTTGCTGGCATCGCTGGCGTCCAGGCTCTGCAGCACGGCATCCTTGCGGGGCATGGTGCCCTCGGACAGGTCCATGATGCGCTTATCGAAGAAGTAGGGCAGCTCCGTCAGCAGAGTGAAGCTGCCGTGGCGGGTGCGGGCGTAGGTTTCCGAGCAGTTGCCCACCTTGAAGGCGTCGCTGAGGTCTGTGCCCTCGGGGGAGTACTTCTCCATGTAGTCATACTCCTGCTCAATGCCCAGGCTCTGGTAGATCGCGGGGGCAAAGGACACGCAGTAGGGGGCCTCGGGCTCGCCCAGGTTCAGCGGCACCTGCACCTTGTTGGCGGCGGCGTACATATCGTCATACAGCGCGGGCAGGGAGCCGGACATATACCAGTACACGCCGCCAAAGCCTGCGTTGTGCAGGGAGTAGATAAAGGCGGGCTTGATCTCGTCGATGAGCTTCATCATCGCCTTGGTCTCGGGGATGGAGTCGTGGAAATGGAGCTGCTTATAGTCCACCGGGAAGGTCCAGTCCACCTGGCGGTGACCGGCGGGGCGGAAGAAATTGCGGGAGTAGTTGTAGATGGTGTAGGGGCCCTTCAGCCACTTCTCATTCAGGCGCAGACCGTCCGCGTCCCAGGCCTTCACCACATACCAGGTGTAGTCCAGCTCGTCCCGCAGGGCCTTGTCCTTCGCCAGATTTTCCGTGAAATACTCCAGCATCATGGTGCCGATGGGCTCATTGGGATGGGGGCAGCCAAACATCAGAGCGTTTTTGGAGCCGCTGCCGATCTTCAGGCACAGCAGAGGGTGGTCGTCCTTGGTGCGGCCCATCTCAAAGAGGCTCACCACGTCCGGATACTTCTCCGCCAGGGCGCGGGAGCTGGCATCCAGCTCCTCCAGGGTCAAAAACTCCTTATAATCGGGGATATTCTCCAGCAGCTTGGTAAAAACAGGGTTCATAGACTGTTACTCCTTTTGATCGAATGATAGAATGCCCGCGGAAGGGACCGCAGAGTGCGGCGCACTTCCCGCGAGGATACAGGGGCACGCGATCTCAGCCAAAATATCCATACGAATGCATATCAAGGCCCGTTTCAGCTGTCATATTCATAAAAAATGTAGGGCACACTTGCGCGCGCCCTACATTTTTTATGACGAAAGGTTTCTGCCGTTATACAGGGATCTTGCCCGGCTTACTCAAAGTAAGCGTAGCAGTAGTCGGACCAGCCCCACTGGCCAGCGCCGTCCTCGGGCATGTTCTTGGCGTTAGCGGGCATAACCGTGTAAGAAGCATAACCGACAACATTGATGGCGGGCAGTTCCTCAATGATCAGCTTCTGAGCCTCTCTGTACAGCTCAGCGCGCTTGTCGGTGTCGCCGGTGGCGGCAGCCTCAGCGCACAGAGCATCGAACTCAGCATTGCTCCAGCCAGCGTAGTTGGAGCTGGAACCGGTGCCGTAGCGGCTGGCCAGAGCTGCGGGGTCGGGACCCATGAAGCCGCCCTGGGACTCCATCATGTAGTTGCCATCAGGACCGACCTTCTGGGCCCAGGCGTTGTACTCGGACAGGATCATGGTGATCTCGATACCGGCTTCCTTGCAGGAGGCGATGATCAGGTTGGCCATATCCTGCATGCCCTCGAAGACATCCCACTCGATGCCGCGGACATAGTAGCCGTCAGCGTCCTTGGTGTAGCCAGCGTCCTCCAGGACCTTCACAGCAGCGGCGATGTCCTGAGAGGGATACACGTCGGTGGTGTTGGAGCACCAGTCAACGCAGGAGGGGTAAGCGCTGTACTCGGGGGGCATGATACCGGCGTAAACCTTCTGAGAGATCTCCTCGCGGTTGATGCACAGAGCGATGGCCTGGCGGACAGCCAGATCGCTGACCACATCAGCATTGACGTTGAAGATGATGCGGTAGGGAGAGGGATAGATATCCTGGACCATGCGGAAGTTGGGGTCAGCCAGCAGCTGATCTGTGTAAGCGGAGGGAACGTTCTGCATGTAGTCCAACTCGCCGTTGAGCAGAGCCTGGATGGCAGTAGCGTCATCGGGGATGATGGAGAAGATCAGCTTCTTGATGGCGGGAGCGCCTTCCACATAATCCTCGCGGGCCACCAGGGTGATGTCGGAGCCCTGGGTGTAGCTCTCCAGCTTGTAGGGGCCGGAGCTGACGGGATCGGTGGAGGCGGGGTTATCCTCCCACTTCTGGCCGTTGTTGAACACGTGCTCAGGCAAGATGAAGGTGCCGTACCAGCCGATGCGGGCCACGAAGGACATATCAGCGGTGTTCATGTGGAAGGTGACAGTCAGGGGATCGACGATCTCGATGCTGTCAACGATGGTCATGCTGGAGCTGAAGTAGCACTCAGCGTTGTCCTTGATGTAGTCGAAGGTGTACTTGACGTCCTCGGCATCCAGAGCCTCGCCGTCAGTCCAGGTCAGGCCGTCCTTCAGGTGCCAGGTGATGGTCAGGGCGTCGTCGGAGACATCCCAGGACGCAGCGGCATCGGGCACGGGAGTCTTGGTGGTGTCCAGCTTGGTCAGGCGGTGGAACATGTTCTGTGCCGCATAGTACAGGTTGTCGTCAGCAGCGATGGTGGGGTTAAAGCTCATGGGGTCGCCGCTGCCGCGGATGATCAGGGTATCCTGGGTAGTGGCGGGGGTGTTGGTGGTGCTGTCACCGGAGTTGTCGCTGGAGCTGTTGCTGGGGGTGTTGCTGGTGTCGCCGGTGTTGCTGTTATTGCCACCGCAGCCCGCGAAAAGGGACAGGCACATGGCAAGAGCCAGCAGCAGGGCTAAGAGCTTGGTTCTTTTCATCGTATAGTTCCTCCTGTTTTATTTTATAGCATGCTTACACATGTCTACTCACACATGACACTGGCCGCAGCTCCCGCAGCCGATCTTGCTGCAGGTGGCGTAGTGGCCGTTGCCCAGATCCACCCGCTCGGGATAGCTCTTAAAGCACTCCTCCGTCGCCATATAGCAGCGGGGGGCGAAGTAGCAGCCGGGGCCGGGGTTGATGGGCGTGGGGGGCTCACCCTCGATGGAGATCTCCTCATGGACCTCAAAGGGATCCACCGAGGCGCAGTTGGAGATCAGCGCGCGGGTATAGGGGTGCTGGGGATTTTTGATCACGTCGTCAGCAGATCCGTATTCCACAATGCGGCCCAGATACATAACGGCGATATTGTCGGAAATGTATCTGGTTAGGGCGATATCGTGGCTGATGAAAACCACGGCCGCATTGTGGTTGCGCGCCAAGTCGATCAGCATATTGATGATCTCTGCACGCACGGATACATCCAGCATGGATACCGGCTCGTCAGCGATGATAAAGCCGGGATTCAGGAACATGGCCCGGATGATAGAGATACGCTGGAGCTGGCCGCCGCTGAGCTCGTGGGGGTACCGGCTCATAATGTCCTCTGCGGGGCGAAGGCCGCCGGCCTCCAGAGCTTTTCGGATGATCTCCAGCCGCTCCTCTGTGTCCTTGCCGATGTTGTGGTGCTTGAGCGGACGCAGCAGGATCTTCTGGATCGTGTCGCGGGGGGTAAAGGTATCAAAGGGATTCTGGAAGACGATCTGCACCTGACGGCGGAACTTCTTGGGGTCCTCCTGGAGCATCTTGCGGGTGGAGACGCCGTCGATAAACACATCGCCGCTGGTGGGGTCCTCCAGCCGGACCAGGATGCGGCCCAGGGTGGACTTTCCGCAGCCGGACTCACCGATGACGCCCAGGATCTCGCTGCGCTGGATGGACAGGTCGATGCCGTCCACGGCCTTGACGAACTTTTTCTCCTCGCCGGGCCGACGGATCAGCTTGCCGTCCTTGTGGGGATAGAACTTCTGGATCCCCTGAATTTCAACAAAAGCTTTCTTTTCCATGGCTTAACCCTCACACAGCCAGCAGGCGGAGCCGCCGGTCTCACCAATTTTGAACATGGGGGGCTTTTCATTGCGGCAGCGCTCCGTGGCATGGGCGCAGCGCGGCGCAAACACGCAGCCCTTGCACTCCTTGGACAGGTCAGGCAGGAATCCGGGGATGGACTCGAGCATCTTGTTGTCGCCCTTCAGAGAGGGGAAGGAGCGCTGCAGGCCCTGGGTATAGGGGTGATGGGGCTTGGTCAGCACATCGGTGACCAGGCCGAACTCCATCAGCTCGCCGGCATACATGACGGCCACCTTGTTGCAGGTGGTGGCCACAACGGACATGTCGTGGGTGATCATGATACGGGTCGTGGCCAGGGTCTTCTCCATCTCCACGATCTCCTTCAGGATCTGGCCCTGGGTCACCACGTCCAGTGCGGTGGTGGCCTCGTCGAAGATCAGCAGCTGGGGGTGGTGCAACAGGCTGATGGCGATGGCCACGCGCTGCAGCATACCGCCGCTCATCTCATGGGGATAGAGGTCGTAGACACGCTCCGGCAGGTTCACCAGCTTCAGCAGCTCCAGGGCCCGCTCCTTGATCTCAGCGGCAGTGGCCTTGGGGTAGTGGACACGGTAGATGTCCTCGATCTGCTGGGAGATGCGGTGGACAGGGCTCAGGGCGTTCATGGCCTTCTGGAAGACCACGGCGATCTTGACCCAGCGCAGCTCGTTCATCTCCTCGTCGGAGATGTTGATGAGGTCCTTGCCCTCGAACACGGCCTCGCCGGTGATCTCAGTCCCCTTGGGGTGGAGGCGCAGCAGCGCCATCGCCAGGGTGGACTTACCGCTGCCGGACTCACCCACGATGCCCAGGGAGTCGCCCTTGTCGATCTCCAGGCTCACATCCCGCACCGCCATGACGCGGCGCTTCTTATTGACATATGTAACGTTCAGATGATTTACGGATAAAATGTGTTCCATTACTGATTACCCCCCTGACTGTACTTGGGGTTGAGGACGTGGTTCAGACCGTCGCCCAGCATGTAGAAGATGATAACGGTGATGATCACCGCGATACCGGAGAAGCCGGTGATCCACCAGGCGGTGGTGACATACTGCTTGCCCTGATAGATCATCTGGCCCCAGGAGATCACGTTGGGATCGCCCAGACCCAGGAAGGACAGGGACGCCTCGGTCAGGATGGCGCCAGCCATGCCGCGGGTGGTGTTGGCCACCACGGGGAAAATGCCGTTGGGCAGGATGTACTTAAAGAGCACCTGCATCTTGGTCTCGCCCAGGGCGATGGCGCTCTTGACGAAGGTGCGCTCCCGCAGGGACAGGGCCTGGGCACGCATGAGCTTGGCGTTGCTGGACCAGGTGGTCAGACCGATGACGATCATCACGTTCTTGATATCGCTGCCGAACAGAGAGACGATCAGCATGATGAGGAAGAAGGTGGGGATCATCAGGAAGATGTTGATGAGCTCAGAGACCACCACATCCACCTTGCCGCCGAAGTAGCCGCCGATGCCGCCGATGACGACACCCAGGATACCGGAGATCATCGAGGCGGTGATGGCCACCATCAGGGAGGTGCGCACGCCGTAGACCAGCATGCTGAACACGTCCTGACCCATGTGGTTGGTGCCCAGCAGGTGGCCGTTCTCTCCGGGGGCCGCCAGGCTGTCAGGGCCGAAATAGTAGGGGTCGTGGGTAGCGATGACAGAGCCGAACACCACTACCAGCAGCAGAAAGAGAATGCCGATCACGCCGAAGCGCAGCTGCGCGTCATTCTTGATCGCGTTGACAGTTTTATTCCAAAATTTCTTCATTGCTTCTCACCAACCTTAGTCATAGCGGATCCGGGGATCCAGCAGAGCGTACACGATATCGGTGATGATCATGACGATAACGACAGAGATGTTCATGACCAGGTAGACGCCCATCAGAGTGGGATAGTCGCGCTGGGTAATGGCCGTCAGTGTCAGTCGGCCCATGCCGGGCCAGGAGAAGACGATCTCGATCAGGGAAACACCGGTGATCAGGAAGGCCACGGAGATGCCCAGCATGGTCACGGTGGGCAGGATGGCGTTGCGGAAGATATACTTGTTGAAGATCTTCTTCTCGCTCATACCGGTGGCCCGCATCGTGGTGATGAAATCCTCGCTGGTGACCTGCAGGATGGAGGACTTGGTGATGCGGAAATAGCCGCTCATCGTAATGAGCACCAGGGTCAGGCAGGGCAGGATCAGGTGGTGGGCCACGTCCAGCACATAGCGGAAGCCGGTGTAGCCGGCGCGGACGTCATACATGCCCTGGGAGGGCAGTACACCGAGCTTGGTGGCAAAAATGATCATCAGCATCAGACCCAGCCAGAACGAGGGCATGGCGTCTGTGGCATAGGACAGCGTCGACAGCAGCGAGTCTATGAACGACCCGTCCCGTCTGGCGCAGAAAATACCCATCACGGTGCCCAGGATAAAGGAGATCAGCAGCGCCGCCAGGCCAAGGATCACCGTGGCCATCACGCGCTCGGAGATCATCTCGTTCACGGAGCGGTTATAGGTGATAGAGGTACCCAGATCGCCCTTCAGCGCGTTTTCCAGATAGCTCAGATACTGCTCATGCAGGGGCTTGTTCAGGCCCCACTTCTCCTCCAGCGCCGCGCGCAGGACCGGATCGTCGGACTCCTTACCCATCAGGGTCTTGATCGGGTCACCGGGGGCGCTCTTCACGAGGATGAAATTCATCGTGAAGACGACCAGGACTGTCAGGATACCACTGAAGATCCGCCTGATCACGTACTTTTTCATCGTAAACCTCTCCTTCTCTGTTTTGCTCCGCTGCGGACCACCACCTGTTTCAGAGCCGAGGCGGCAGGTCCGTTCGCTGTGTCTTAGCAGCGGTACATAGTGCTATCATTTTTACTTAGTAGCGGTTTATCTTATTAAATCACAAATTTTTCACAATTTCAATTAGAAACAACTGGACATAAACTTGATTTTATAGTATCATTGTTTTATATGTTCTACAAATTGTTGTGAATTTTTTATTTCATCAACTCAAAAGAGTACGCACAACCCGTATTTTCGCGTCGCCTGCCCTCCCCGGCATGGGCGGCAGCTGATCCAGGAGAGGAGCCGCACAAAATATAATGGAAAACAATCAGATCGGCAACAAGATCCGCGAGCTGCGGATGCGCCAGGGCCTGACCCAGGCGGAGCTGGGCAATGTGGTAGGCGTTTCCATGCAGGCCGTGTCCAAGTGGGAGCGGGGCGGCATCCCGGATATCGGGGTACTGCTGTCCCTGGCGGACTATTTCCAGGTGACCATGGACGAGCTGCTGGGCCGCTCCGTGGGCAGCACCTGCAAGCTGGAGGACGCGGTGTACAACTCCATCATCTCCTGTCCGGAAAAGTGGGCCTTTGAGCAGGCCTGCGACTGCTGCTGGGCCGCGCTCAAGGGCGTATCCGCCATCCCGGCCATGCAGGCCATCGGCTTCACCTCCGGCGGCGCGGATGACCCGGAAAACACCCGCTGCCGCATCACCACCGACGCCGGTCTGGCCTATGCCATCGCCACGGAGGAGGCCCACATGATAACCATTATGCCGGAGCCCGCCGGAGGATTCCTCTCTGTGGTGGGCGATCTGGAGGAGTACACCGCCCTGTTCCGCCTGCTGGGGGACCCGGACGTCATGCTCCTGTTCCTCTACATCGGCACCAGAAGCCCCATCCTCTTTTCCAAAATGCTGGCCGCCAAGGAGACCGGCATCTGCGAGGAGACGGTAGAGCGGGTCTTCCAGATCTTCCAGGAAAAGGGCTGGCTGGCCGAGGAGACCGCCGACGTGGGCGGCGGCACCATGAAGCTCTACCGCACACTGTACAAGGAGTCCTTCGTCTTTTTCCTGATCTACGCCCGGGAGATCACGCTGAAGTACCGCTTCCTGTACATGAGCAACATCACCAAGCGCTCCGCCCCCCTTTTGAGCCACAGGACCGTGGCCCGCTCCAAGGACTGCGACGTGTGAGCCGACAAAACAGCAGCAGCCGAGCCGGAGAGACACCTCTCCGGCCCGGCTGCTGTTTTTGCTATCGTTTTATGCCTGGGGATACTCCAGATTTCGCCCGGTCTCCCGGCAGAACACGTGGACCGCGCTGCCACGGAAGGTGAAGCGCAGGGGCCTCCCCCGCTCCAGGCGGGCATCCCGCTCCAGCTCCTCCTCGCCCAGCGGCACCACCACGATCACGTCCCGGTCCAGCGCGTCCATGTGGATATGGATGGCGCTGCCCATCATCTCCACCATGTCCACCGCGCCGAACACCGCGTTGTCCTCCTTCGTCAGCTGAACGTGCTCCGGACGAACGCCGAGGGTGACCTCGCAGTCCGTTACGCCGTTTTCCGCCAGGCGGCGGCACTTCTCCGGCGACAGCTCTACCTGGCAGCCCCCCAGCTCCACGCAATAGCGGTCCCCCTGGCGGAGGAGCCGCGCGTCGAAGAAGTTCATCCGGGGCGCGCCGATGAAACCCGCCACAAAGAGGTTCGCCGGATGGTTGAACACCTGCTGGGGTGTCCCCACCTGCTGGATGAAGCCGTCCTTCATGATAACGATGCGGTCCCCCAGGGTCATAGCCTCTGTCTGGTCATGGGTAACATAGATGAAGGTGGTGTTGATGCGCTGACGCAGCTTCAGGATCTCCGAGCGCATCTGGTTGCGCAGCTTGGCGTCCAGATTGCTCAGCGGCTCGTCCATCAGGAACACCTGCGGGTCCCGGACGATGGCCCGCCCGATGGCCACGCGCTGGCGCTGGCCGCCGGAGAGGGCCTTGGGCTTGCGCTTCAGAAGCTCCGTGATCTCCAGGATCTCCGCCGCCTCCCGCACCTTCTGGTCGATGACCTTCTTGGGCATCTTCCGCAGCTTCAGACCGTAGGCGATGTTGTCGTATACCGTCATATGGGGGTAGAGGGCGTAGTTCTGAAAGACCATGGCAATATCCCGATCCTTTGGGGGGACGAAATTGACCTTCCGTCCGCCGATCCAGATCTCCCCCTCCGTGATCTCCTCCAGTCCGGCCACCATCCGCAGCGTGGTGGACTTGCCGCAGCCCGAGGGACCTACCAGCACGATAAACTCCTTGTCCACGATCTCCAGGTCAAAGTCCTGCACAGCCACCGCGCTGTTGTCATATACCTTTTTTACGCCTCGCAGGCTCAGTTCCGCCATGTCTCGTCTCCTTCTGCGTCCTTGTCCAGAAATTCCTCGTACCGCTTCTCTCTGCGGCGCTCCACCGCGGCCTCCACCTTCTCCGGCACCGCAGTTTTCACGCGGCGGCCGCTCCGCCAGATCCACCGGATCAGCAGCGTCAGGGCGCAGCCCACAGGGCACAAGGCCAGCAGCACCATCAGCACTGCCAGCAGCGCAGCGTAGTCCTCCGTCAGACGCAGGGCGTTCTCCCAGTAGGGGTAGATGATGCCGTCGGCACGCATAGAGCGCTCGCCAAAGCTGCAGATGACCTCCAGCAGATGGCCGGCGGTATAGCGGCTGCTGTTTTCCACCACATCTCCGGCGGAGAAGCTCTCCTCCACCACGCTTTTGGCATAGCCGGTGATGGGGTCCGGCATGACCAGCTCATAACAGCTGATGTCCAGGCTCTCGTCCAGCCGCTTCAGTGCGGACCAGGAGAGGAAAATCGCCCCCTGCTGGGTATCGTTGGCCCGCTGGGAGGCAAAATCCTCTTCCATCGTCACCACGCCGGACACCACAAAGGGCTCTCCGTTGATCGTGATGGTCAGCCCTGTCAGATCCGTTCCGCCGAAGAGACGCCAGGCCAGGACCTCATCCAGGATCACCAGGTCGTCCATCAGGTCCCGCTCCGTGATATAGGAGCCGCTGCGCAGCGTCAGGGGGTGGAAGGAAAAGAAATCTCCCCCCACGCCAAAGGCGTTCAGCTCCGCGGTTCCGTGGTCACTGGTGATGCTGACCCTTGCCGTGCCGCTGTAGGCATCCACATAGAGGCTGCCGTTTTCCGGTGCCTCCAGAGACTGCTCCTCAAATTTGGTCTCCAGCTCCCGGCGAAAGGAGGCGATCTCCTCCGCCGTCCTGCCCTGCCCGACAGGCAGGAAGCAGGCCAGCTGGGCAAAGCGGGTGTCGCTGTCCCCCCGGAAGCGGCGGGCTGCCGCAGTGTCCAGGGTGGTGCTGACCACATGCAGCCCCACCGCGCAGACGGTGCAGGCTATGACCAGCACCGCGTTCAGCACCAGCAGGAGCCACTGCTTCCAGCCGAAGCCTGCCAGCTTCTCCTTCCATGCTGCTCTGCTCATCCGTTCTCCACCATCCTGACCTGGCTGCCCGCCTCCACAGGCTTGCTGGAGGTGGTGATGACAAAGTCCCCGGCGCTGAGGCCGCTGACAGCGGCGCTGGTGTCGTCCTCTGCCAGCACCTGCACATCCACGCGGGTGGCGATATAGCGGTTGCTGAGGGGACTGCTCTTCACGGTGATGACCAGGACGAAGTAGCCATTGGTGTCCTCCCGCAGGGCGCTCTTGGGAATGATGGTGTCGTAGCTGGCGCTGCGCTGGCCGATAGAGAGGGTGATGCTGGTGCCGTTGTCGATCTCACCGGTCACGCGGAACACCAGCAGCTTGCCGACGCCCGGGTTCGCCGGGTCAGCGATGATGGACTCCAGCGTAGCTTCCAGCTCCTCGCCCCAGTAGTAGTTGCTCACACTGGCGCTGTCGCCCACCTTGACCTGCTTGGCCTGGGCGGCGGTAACGGGGATCTTCACCACATAGCCCTGATCCACCACGTCGATGACTGCCATAGCGGTGCCTGCCACAGTGTCCTTACCGGCGGAGACATGGATGGCGCTGATCCGGCCGGAGACGTTGGCGGTGATCTCCGTGTCCACCGTGTCCTCGGTGTACTTGTCCACCTGCTCCTGGGCCTTGTCAATCTGCTGCTGCAGGGACTGCAGCTCCAGATCGTCCAGCTGCTTGTCGATATTCTTGCCCGTCAGAGCGTCCTCGATGGCCCGCTCCTTCTGCTTGACCAGCTCCACCGCCTGGTCGTAGACGGTCTTCTTGCTCTCCAGCGTGCTGATATTTTCCGTCAGGCTCTCCACCTTAGCAGTCTGCTCCCGCTGGGTGGCCTCATAGGTCTTGATCTGGTTTTTCAGGGCGCTGTTGGCGCTCTCCGCCTGGGTGAGGGCAGCGGTGGCCTGCTGCAGCTGCTGCCGGGCCGTCAGATACTCCGCATTGGCCTGGTTCAGCTTGGACTGGATAGCGGCCTTCTGCTGCTGGAGCGTACCGCTTTCCGCCCACTGGTCCTGCAGCAGGCGGTCATAGGTCTGCTGCGCGCTGTCCACAGCAGTCTGGTCCGCCAGCAGCGTATCAAACACCGTTTTATAGGTGCTGTAGCTCGGGTCTCTGCTCTCCTCACTCAGCAGCCCCTGCTGGGTCAGATAGGTGGAGATCACACCCTGATAGGTCTTGATGTCAGCAGAAGTCCCGGTCCCGCTTGCCGTGGGGTCCGCCTTGGCCAGCAGCTCCGCATAGTTCGTCGTATAAGCATTCCAGTCATAGGTCAGCTGATTCTTCGCCAACTGCAGCTTTGCCGCAGCGTCCGAGATCTGATACTGGGAATCGCTGCTGGTACCGCTGCTGTTGAGCTTGCTGAGCTGCTCACTGTAATCGGAAACGCTCTGCTGCGCCGTCTCCATCGCGGCAGTCCATTTGCTCACCGCCTCCTGGGCTGCAGTATACTCAGCGTTGTCCCCCAGGAGGTCCTGCAACTCATCCAGAGCCAGATTGACCTGGACCAACTCATTTTTCGCCGTGGCCAGGTCACCCTTTGCCTTGGATATGTCTGCATCCGTCACCTTGTTGGCGTCCCTCTGCTTGACAGCGTCCTGCAGTTCCTCCCGCAGGACCTGCACACTGCGGTCGCTGGTGGCATACTCCTTGGACAGGTTCAGCAGCTGCTGCTGATACTGGAGATTCAGGCTGTCCAGCTGCTCCTGCGCAGTCTGCAGCTCCTGGCTCTCCATGTCGCCCAGCACAAAAAGGAGGTCGCCCTGGGAGACCACGTCTCCCACCTGCACGCAGATGGAGCGGACCTCGCGGGTCTGGTCGATGACCACCTCATAGCTCTCATTGGGCGCGACCGTGCCGCTGCCGCGGATCTTGGCATTGATGGTGCCGGAGGAGATGGACTGGGTCGCCACCTCGGGCAGAGAGCGGTTCATAATGGTATTGGAGAAAAAGGTCAGCAGGAGCATCACCGCCAGAAACACGATGGCAATGCTCTTGATCAGCTCCCTCTTTTTGGACTTTTCTTTCACTTCCATAACACAGTTTCCTTTCGTTCGATCAGGCTCAGCCCTTCACAGAGCCCTGGTGGGCGATGCCCTCCACCAGATAGTCCTCGCCGTGGAGGAACAGCAGCAAGCTGGGGATCATGTATATCGTCGCCACCGCGAAGGCCAATCCCACCTCCTGGGCATTGATGGTGGAAAGGTAGACCGACAGGGGCTGCTTGGCCCCATCCGGCAGCAGGATGATCGGCTGCTCCACCATATTCCAGTAGTCGATGAACACCAGAATGGCGATGGAGTACAGGGCGCTGCGGCACTGGGGCAGGCAAATATCCTTGAAGATCTGCCACTCGCTGGACCCGTCCAGCTTGGCCGCCTCAATGAGGGAGACGGGGATGCGCCGCATGAATTTTGTCAGGAGAAACACAGAAAATGGAGCGAAGGCTCCGGGGAAGATGATGGCCCAGCGGGTGTCCAGGATCCCCAGCCACTGGCTGACCAGGAAGTTGGGTACCAGCGTCACCTGATAGGGCATCAGCATCAATATCACATAGAAGAAAAAGAGGAATGAGCGGACCTTGCCCCGCCAGCGGGTAAAGCCGTAGGCGGTGATGGCGGCCACACCCACCTGCAAGAGTACGATGGGCACCACCAAGATCACCGAGTTCCAGAATTTCAGCAGATAGTCCGGCGTGGTGAAGAGGGTGGCGATATACTGGGAAAAGCTGACCTTGTCGGGGATGAACTTCAGGTTCACCGTGTCGGAGACATAGGTGCTACCGTCCCCGGCGACGCTGGCGAACACCTCGCCGTAGTTGGCGGAGATCTCGCTCTGGGTCATAAAGGAGTTGGTGATGGTCAGCACCGTGGGCATCAGGAACAGAAGGGCGAAGGCCGCCGCCAGCAGCGTCAGAGCGGTCCGGCCCAGATAGCGTTTCTTTTTCATCCCTCCACATCCTTTCCAAAGACATCCTCCACCCAGAACAGCAGCAGAATGATCGCCACCATCACCAGTGCCAGCATCACTGCCGCCGCCGACATCTTCTGGTAATCAAAGTTGCCGAAGGTGTTGTTCATAAAGTGCTGAAGCATATACAGCCCCTCATAGGGGTGGTCCCCCACCAGCAGGTGGATCTCCCGGAATACCTTGAAGGAGCTGATGATGGACAGGATGGTGACAAACAGCACCGTGGGAGAGAGATAGCGCAGCTTGATATTAAAAAACTTGTGGACCGCACTGGCCCCCTCCACGTCCGCCACCTCCAGCAGCTCGTTGGGGATATTGTTCAGGGCCGCCATAAAGAGGATCATGTTGTATCCCAGGTTTTTCCACAGGAACAGCACAATAATGACGATCTGACAGTAGGGGGAGTTGAGCCAATCCACCCCGGTGCCCCCCAGCGAGGTGATGATGTGGTTAAGGGTCCCATTGTTGTGGAACACCACCTGCCACACCAGCACCACCGACGCCACCGGCACCATCATGGGGCTGAGGAAGAAGGTGCGCCACCAGCTCTTCATGGGAATGCGGCACTCCAGCATCAGCGCCAGCACCAGGCTGAGCACCACCGCCAGCGGCACCGCCACCAGGGAAAAGCGCGCCGTATTTTTGGCCGCCACCTGGAAGGCGTAGTTGTCCAGCACCGCCTTGAAATTGTCCAGAAATACGAACTCCGGATCAAGAGGGCTGCGGATCAGCGAGTAGTAGACCACCACCAGGAAGGGCAGGATAAAGAAGATGGCCACGCCGATAACGCTGGGTCCCAGAAAGCAGAGACTGCGCAGCGTGTCCCGCCGCTTCTCCCGGCGGTACTCCGCCGGAAGCTGCTCCCGCCGCTCCCGTCTTTTCGGTTTTTCCGGCTGTTTTTTCAGCCGCTCAGAGATTTTCATTGACATATAGCTTCACCCGGCTTTGGATCTGGTCGGCTGCCGCCTCGACCGTAATATCATCGTTGAAGTACCGCTGTGCCACATCCAGCACGATACTGTAAATACTCTCGTCATAGCTGTAGACCGCGTCGATGGTGTCGCACAGGGCCATGATCTGATCGTAGTGCTCCTGTTTGGCGGCGTATACCTCCACCATCTGGCCATTGCCCCAGCCGTAGCCGCCCTGACTGTACTCCATGGGGTCGCCGTTCTCATCCAGCATCGGCTCGCCATTTTCGTCCAGCATGTACTCCGGGGTCATCTCCCGGCGGGCCATGGCCTCAAAGTCCTGGCGGTTCACCGGGTAGCCCCAGCCGTTGAAGTAGAAGTACTCGTCGTCCGGCTCGCTCTCCGGCAGCAGGACGCTGCGCATAAAGCTCCAGGCAGCCTCTTTGTCCTTGCAGGCGGTGGACATGGCCATGCCGCCGTCGATCAGGAAGCTGCTGCCCACGCCGCCGTCCTCCCGGGGATAGCCGACGAAGGCCACATTGCCGCCGAAGATGTACTCCTGGACCTGCAGGCTCTGGAAGTCATAGAGGGTATCGCTCACCAGCAGCTGCCGCCCCTCCATGACGCGGGTGTACTCGTCGTCATAGTCATCGTAGTCCACCTGGCTCCAGTCGAAGGTCAGGGGGAATCGGTCACAGAACTCCAACAGGGAGATGAAATCCTCACTGTCAAACCGGCACTCACCGGTCTCCCAGTCCACGAAATTGTCCAGCTGCAAGGAGATGACATTGCTGAGCATGCCCTCCTTGGTGTCGCCGTCGCTGAAGATGGCGCAGCCCTCCGGCATTTTCGCCAGGGCCTCGTCCAGATCTGCCAGGGTCCAGCTCAGCCGGTCCCCCACCACGTCGGCGGCACCTGCCAGGGTGCGGATGGTGAAGCTGTTGAATATCTGATAGAGCGAGCCGTCCTGCTCCGCCGCCCGGAGGACGTTTTCCATTACGCCCTCGCGGCCGCCGATCTCCTCGTCGGCCTCGATATAGGGCCACAGGTCCTCCAGCAGGCCCTTGGCCCCGTACTGACGGATATTCAGGCCGTTGGTATCCAGAATGTCCGGCACCTGGCCAGCAATGATCTCTGTATTCAGCTTGGTCAGGCCGGCGTTATAATCGTCACTGGTGTTGAACTCAGAGTAGTCACGGATCTCGATGCGCACATCTGTCTGGGATTTGTTGAAGTCGATGATCCGCTCCCGGGTGTCGTAGTACAGGTTCATCGTGGCAAAGGTCAGGATGGTCTGGTTTTCCAGGACGGATGCGTCGTGCTCCGTCAGCAGGACGATTTCCGCCTCCATGCCCTCGTCCCCCCAGCGGGTGGTCATCGCCGCCACCCGGCCGTCCTCCAGGAAGGTGAAGAAGGCCAGATCGCTGCGGTTGATGTCCGCGGAGCTCCAGTTCAGCAGCTTCACGCCCTCCTGCTTCTTCGTGTCAAAGCCGTAGAGGGAATCTCCGTTGTCATAATAGAAGAGGTATGCACCGCTGCCGGTGTAGACATTGCCCACATTGGTCGGCATGGGGTACTCGGTTCCCCAGGACTGCGTCTTCAGGTCGATGGTCCGCAGCATCTGCTGCCCCTCGGTGGTGAGCTGGTCGTAGACATAGCTGCTCATCCCCACCAGGCCATCCCCCAGCAGCACCAGGTCGCCCCACATATTCTGCTCCTTCATCTCAAAGAGCACATTCTGCTCCTTGTCCAGCACCACGACCTTGGTCTCGCTGACATCGCTGTCGTAGAGCTCCACCATGGCGTAGGTATTGCCGCTGCTGTCCACCACAGAGCTGCCCACATAGCCGGAGCGGTCGCCGATCAGCAGTTCCTCCAGGCTTCCGGTGTCGGTGCGGGACAGCTCACTGCCGTCGCTGCTGAGCTGACGGCGGACCGCAGAGCGCCGGTCCTCCAGCATGTCGTAGTTCCAGATAGTATCGGTCGCCGGATCAAAATCCTCCGGCACGTCGTAGATGTACTCCTCCAGCGTCTCGGTGACCCACAGGGTCCCATCCTCTCCGGCGGTGATGCCTTCAATGTAGAAATAGGTCTCCCGGTCCACGGCCTCCGCCGTGTCAGCGTTGGAGGGAACATAGTTTTCCAGCTCCACCGCCTCGCCCTCCTCCAGAGGCATTCGGAAGATGGTCCTGCGGTATTCGTAGCTGGTGTAGGTCTCCTGGGTGTCAGGGTCAGTGACCTCCACCTCCTCGCCGACTTCCGCCAGCATGTATACGTTGGTCCCGTCGCAGCAGCCGCCGCTGACATATTCGACCCCCAGCTCACTGAGGTCAAACTCCAGAAATTCCGGGAGAAAGACTGTGCCGCTCCCCTGCTGTGCTGCCGGACCCGTCCCGCAGGCCGTCAGCCCCAGCAGCAGCTGCGCCGCCAGCAGCAGCGCGATCCATTTTTTACGATTTTGCAGCATAGTGTTCCTCCGTCGCCCCGGTATCGTATCTGATGCTCCGGGAAATTTTGTCACGCCTGCTCTATAAGACGCAGACGCAGCCAAAATGTCCCATCTGTACCACTAATTATATGCTTACAAATAGTAAAAATCTATCACTTCCCGGTTACAATGCTTGTAACCTTTCCTTAAGGTTTTCTTAAGGGGCCCCATCAAAAAGCAAACGGCTCCTGCTGCAAGCAGGAGCCGTTGTCTCTCTCGCCCCGCTCTGCACGATGCTGCGCAGGGCGGGGCTTTTTTGCTGTATGCAGCGCGAACCTATCCGCACTGCACTTGCGGCCTCACAGCCGCGACTCATTGCTCGACATCTCCAGCCGCAGGGGTGAGGCACATCACCTTCTCCACGGGGCGGCCGTCGCTGTCCAGGACGAAAATCTTCACCTCCAGGTCGCCATGGGAGACCGGGAGCGTACAGTCCAGAACAGATCGCATGTCGCCAGGGACCAGTGTCTGGAGCGTAGAGGTGTCCACCGCGACCATCTGACCGTTCCGGTAGACCGCCGCGCAGAAGGTGCCGCAATAGGACTTCTGGGAGTAGTTCTCCACGCTCACCGCGACACGCACACCGCCGTCCACAGCAGTGGCGCTGGCAAAGATCGAACAGGTATCCCGGACCTGCTCCGCCACCAGACGGGCAAAGGCGGTGTTGTTGGCGCGGAGATTTTCCGCCGTGCCATCCGCCAGCTCCGCCACGGCGTAGAACACGCCGGTCTCGCCAATGCGCCCTGCCGGGACAGAGAAGGTCAGGGTGGCCACGTCACCGGGGGCCAGCGTGGACACGGTCTGGCTGGCTGCCGCCTCCGCACCGTCTGCTGTGTCGGCGTGGAGGGACACGGCGATGCTGTTCAGCTCGGTCTGGCCGCGGTTCACCACCCGCAGGGTGACCTCCGCACTGCCATCCGCGCCGGACTGCACATACATCTCCTCCAGAGAGACATCCGCCAGGCGCAGGGGAAGCGTCAGACTGACGGCCTCGCCGTCCTCCGCCATGCCGCCGGGGGTGATGGTCAGGGCGATATTGTCCACCAGGGTGTCCGTCAGGGGCAGTTCAAAGGACAGGGTGCCGCTTTCGCCGGGGGCCAGTGCCTTGGCCGCATAGACCTCCTCCGTGCCGGACTGGATACGGAAATACCGGATATCCTCGCTGCCCCGGTTCTCCACATCGACCGACACCGACAGCGTGCCGCCGGGGATCAGGGTTGTGGGATCATAGGCGAGTCCGGTGAAAGAAGCGCGGATCCCATCCGCAACCTGATAGAGCACCAGGTCGCTGCCCTCCGCCTCGCTCGCCAGGTGGGCGACCAGGAGGAGGATGCCATCGTCGCTCTCTGCCGCGCCGATGCCGACCACACTGCCGGTGAGGCACATCAGCTCAGTCAGGGCAGCGCCCTGATAGCTGGCGTAGATGACAGAGTTCCCGTCCGTATCGTGGCCGTGGACCAGGAGCGTATCAGAGCTGTCCAGCCAGCGGTACCAGTCGGAGCCGGGCACTGCCGGGTAGGAGGCCCCCTCAACGGAGTCCACCGTGCCGCTGGCGGTGTTGTAGTACCAGATCACACCGCCGTGAAGAGAAGGCTTGCTGGCGTTTTCCTGTACAAGCACCGGCGTGCCGCCGTACAGCTGGTACAGGGAGCGGCTGCCGCTGCCCTGGGTGAGCCAGACGCTGCCGCTGGCATCCAGCGCCAGACCGTCCACGCCGCCCAGGCCGCTGGCCGTCAGCACCGGCTCGGCCCAGATGATGCCATCAGAGGTGAGGGTGCCGTCCGCCGTGTAAAGTTGCTGGCCTTCGGTGGCGAAAATGCCGCCGGGGCTGTTGATCCAGGCCATCCGGAGCCTGCCGTCGGCCATGCCCAGAGCGGGGAGCATATCCGCGCCCTCCACGGTGAACACGCTGGTCGCCACGGGCTCACTGCCGTTGGCAGGGATGCAGCTGACGCAGATGTCCATGCCGCCGGTGGCGGCCTCCAGCGTGGTACCGCCCGGTGTGCGGCACCAGGCCAGCAGTATGTTGCCGATGCCGTCCATCCAGGCCACAGGGGAGTAGTCAGAGCCGGTGGTATTTGTGCTGTCCACCGGTGCAGGGTCGCTCCAGCTGCCCTTTTTGCAGACACTGTAGTACAGCGTGGTCCGGCCAGCTTTGGCATCCAGCCAGAAGGCATAGCTGCCGATGAGCAGGGGCTCGGCGTAGGGATAGGCCCCGGTTTGGAAGGACTTGGAGGTAACAGCGCTGTCCTCTGCGGCCGCCGTGCTGAAGAGGGCGATCTCCTCGTTGGCGACAAAGCAGGAGTCGCTCTGGTAATTTTTGAAGACACTGCGCCACGTCAGTCCCGCCGGGTCATCCAGTATCCGCATGGCCCGCGCACCGCTGCCGGGGAGGACGGTGCCGTTCTCGTACAGGACCAGCTGGTCGCTGTTCCAGATGGTGGTCGTGGTGCTGAAGCCCGCCGCGCTGGCGGTGACGGACGCGCTGGCGCTGAGGGTCCAGGTGCCTGTGCTCTCGTCCGTGTGGGGCAGCGTCTCCTTCATCGTAAGAGTACCGCTGCCGGAGATGCCCAGAGTGAGAAGGTCGGGATAGCCCACGCCGTTTTCAAGCGTGATGCCGAAGCTGATCTTCATCGACTCCTTGCCCGGTATCAGGGTGCTGCTGTTGGCATCCTTATACACATTCATGGCCTGTTCCAGCGCGCCCTTTACCGAGGCGGTCAGGTACATGGGCGTGGAGCCGACCCAATAGCTCTGGGTATAGGAGGCGCTGCCCTTAAAGGCCACGCCGAGGCCGATCTGGCTCAGCTCCATCTTGCCGGTGGCGTAGTCGTAAAAGCCCTCGATATAGCCCAGAAGGCGCATCTCGCCGGACACACCCACGTTGGCCACGGCGGCATCCGGGAGGTTGCCCTCCTTGGCGTTTTCCTCCAGCAGCCTGCTCAGGCTGGTGCTGCCGGGGATCATGGAGGCATCGGAGGTATGCAGCGCGTCAATGGCATCCTTGATGGTGTCAAAGGACGCGCCCTTGGCTCCGGTCTTTCCCATCTTGATGCCGATGGTGCCCTTCACGGTGCCGTCTGTCCCCACCTCGATGGAAACAGGCAGCTTGCTGCCCAGCAGCTTCTTGAAGTCCAGGCTCAGCTTCTGGCCGCCAAAGACATCCACATTTTCGTTGGTGTTGGGGTTGATCTCAGGAATATCCGCCTCGGTGACGGTGGAGCCCAGATCCACATGGTAGTAGGTGGCGGCCTGCATCACGGAGAGCTTCAGCTCCTGGGTATACTGCTGCCCGTCCGCCGTCACCATGGACAGGTAGATGGGCTGGCCCAGCTCGAACCCGGCGGACAGATTCAGCCCGGCGTTATAGCCCTGCTGCAGGGGGATCTCCTTGCCGTTGGACTGCCACAGGCTGATGGTCCCCGGCTGGCAGCCGTTCCAGTTCACGTCCACATACAGGGAGCGGGAGGAACCCGCGTCGCCCCCCAGATAGAAGACGGCGGACTCGAACAGCAGGTTGGCGAAGGACTTGTACGAGCCGCTGGACTTGTCCAGCAGGATGGCCTGGGCGAAGGGTCCCTTCCGGGAGGTGGGGTACAGGGAGATCAGGCTGGCGGTGGAGCCCAGCAGTTCCTCCGGCAGCGTGTAGGTGTGGTAGCCGGTCCTGGAGACGGTGATGCTGCCGGGGCTGGTCTTGTCCAGCTCCACGGTGGCATAGTTGCGGCTTCCGGTGGAAATGGTCGTCTCCCCCGCCGTCACGGTGAAGCCGCTGGGCTGGGGATAGCTGGTGCTGCCGGGGACCATCACCCGGATGAGCCGCTGGGCGGTGGTGCTGTTGTAGACCGGCTTCTCCACCGTGGTCTCCGGCCGCTTGGTGCCCAGACAGTGGAGACCGTTTTGGGCGATCAGCGTTTCGATTCGTGTTTTGCTGGTTCTGCTGTCGCCGTAGGAAACGTCAACATAGGCGATATTGTCCCAGTCCGCCCGGGTCCCCTCGTAGTAGATGCTGCCAAGCTTTCCCGTACTGTAAAAGGCGATGCCGTGAATGGCGGTAACGGAGGCCGGGACATACACGCGGGTCAGCGAGTAGCAGCTGCAGAACGAGCGATCCGGTACTACCGTCATATCGTCGGCCAGGACGGCGCTGGTGATCCCCGCCTTTTCAAAGAGCCTCGTGCCGGTGTACCCGATGCCGCTGGGGAAGGTCCCGGTGCCGGTCATTGACTCACAATAGTGATAGACACTATCGCCTACCTTCTCGATCCCGGCGGGCCAGTCGGGCTGCGCCGTCAGACCGGACCTATAGAAGACACCGTCACCAATGACCTTCAGCCCGGCGGGCAGCGTCACCTCCGTCAGCATCTCGCACCACTCAAAGGCATGGCTGCCAATGCGCTCCAGCCCCGCCGGGAGGGAGATGGACGACAGCCTTTGGCAGTACTGAAATGCGTAGTCCCCGAGCTCCCTCAGCCCCGCCGGGAGGGTGACGCTGGTAAGTGCGCCCCAGAAGCTGCACATTCCCTCCGGGATGGTGGTCCAGCTATCCGGGATGGTCAGCGTTTCGACCTGGCTGCAGCTGCTAAACACTTTTTTTCCCATAGCGGGCTGTTGGGCGGGCAGCTCCAGCTGGGTGATGCCCAGACCGGTAAAGGCGGCTTCCCCGATGGATTGGATGCTCTCCGGCAGCGTCAGCTGGGAAAACTTGCAGTAAGCAAATGCGTAGTCCGGGATGTCTGTGACCCCCTCGGGGATCCGGAGCGCACCGGTGAATCTGCTGCCATCAAAGGCGTGATCCCCCAGCATCGGCCATGTGCCGGGCATGGTCAGGGTACCGGTGATATCCGCATTGCTGTAGCCCGTTTCGGTCTGTGTATAGGCGGACCAGCAGCTGTTGTAAAAGGCATAGCTGCCAATGCAGGTGATCCCCTCGTTGAGGACCAGCTCCCGGATATAGCGGGCATCGTAAAAGGCGTAGTCCCCCACCGTCTTCAGGCTGCGGGGCAGCTCCAGGGACCAGGTCCAATCCGTGACCGGGCCCAAATAATAGGGGCAGCCGATGCCGCCGTAAAAGGCGAAGTCGCCGATGTGGGTGATGTCATCGCTGAGGACCAGCTC
This sequence comes from uncultured Oscillospiraceae bacterium, assembly GCA_964429705.1. GTDB lineage: Bacteria > Bacillota > Clostridia > Oscillospirales > Oscillospiraceae > Pelethomonas. The sequence continues at coordinate 46,664 of CAYSDG010000003.1, forward strand.
CCGGACATAGCCCGCGCTGGTGTAGGGATACCACGGCGCTGTCTTCTCTGTATAATCATACATCGCGCCGGTGCCGCTGATGGTCAGCGTGCCGGTCTCGTTGAGGGACCAGAACAGGTTGTCGCCGCACTGGCCGGAAACGCCCTCCTCCGGGACGGTCACGGTGGCCAGGGGCATCACCTGCGCCTCCGCCGCGTCCTGCGCGGCCAGGTCCGGCTCCTGCTCCTGCGTAAGCTCCTCCGCCGGGCTGGCGGCTGCCTTCTCCGCCGCGGCACCTGTGGGCAGCAGGGTCAGCAGCAGGCACACCGCCAGCAGCCCGGACAAGATCCGATGCTTCTTCATAGTGTTCTCTCCTCCTTATTTTTTGTCAGCTGATGAAACTTTACTGTTTTTCGCCGTCCACGAACACAGCCACCAGCTCCAGATTCTGGTCCAGCACCACAATATCCGCCTGCAGGCCGACACGAAGCGCGCCGACCTCCGTCAGCCGCGCGGCGCGGGCAGGCGCAGTGGACGCCGCATACACCGCCTCCGCCAGCGGCAGACCGAAGGCCACGGTGTTGCGCACCGCGTCCAGCAGAGAGATGGAGGAACCAGCCAGAGTATCCGTCCCCAGCAGGGTGGCCCGGTGGTCGCGCATCTCAATGGGCTGGCCCCCCAGCTCATACTCGCCGTCGGGCATCCCCGCGCAGCGCAGGGAGTCGCTGATGAGATTCAGCCGTTCCCCAAAGAGGGCGTGGGTGGCCCGGATCACCGCGGGGTGGATGTGGAAGCCGTCGCAGATCAGCTCCACGCTGGCCCCCGCGTCGAAGGCCGCGCCGATGACCCCCGGCTCCCGGTGCAGGAAGGCGGGCATTCCGTTGAAAAGATGGGTGGCGTGGGTCGCGCCGGCGGCAAAGGCCTCCATCGCCGTCTCATAGTCCGCCGTGGTGTGGCCCAGGGACACGGTACACCGGGGCGAAACCGCCCGGATGAAGTCCAGCGCCCCCTCCTCCTCGCAGGCCACCGTCACCAGCTTCACCAGTCCGCCGCTGGCGGCGTTTAGCCGGTCAAAGAGGGCCGCGTCGGGCTTATGCAGATTCTCCGCCGCCTGCGCCCCCCGCTTGGCGTAGCTGAGGAAGGGTCCCTCCAGATGGATACCGGCACACTTGGCGCCGCCCCGGCGCTGAAAGTCCCGGATGGTTTGCATGGCGGGGGTCAGCCGCTCCTCCTTCAGGGTCATGGTGGTGGCCAGGAAGCTGGTAACGCCGTGGGCGGCGTAGTAGTCCGCCATGGGCTGCAGCCCCTCCGCCTTCGCGTCGGAGAAATCCTCCCCCACCGCACCGTGGGTGTGGATGTCCACAAAGCCGGGGACCACATAGCAGCCCGCTGCGTCCAGGTCCGCCTCTCCCGCCAGATGTCCCACAGCGGTGATGCGGCTGTCAAACTCCACATCGGCATCCACAAAGGACCGGCCCATCAGGACCTTACCGTTTTTGATACGCATTCTCGGTCCCTCCGTCTTACTTCTTCAGCTCCGGCAGGCTGGCCGCCGCCATGGACTGGCCCACCCGGCGGAACTTCTCGTCCGGCAGTTCCGGCAGGAGCTTGCCCGTCAGCTCAGGGTACTCGTCCGCCAGCACCTGCTTGGCGGTGTCCAGGATCAGATCGCCGCCCTTGCCGGACATCACGCGGCCCAGCAGCAGCACGTGCTTACAGCCGTAGAGGTGGTAGTAGTAGGCCAGGGTGTGGCCCAGATACACGCCGATGGATTGATAGACCTGGGCAGCCCGGGGATCATCCTGGGCCATCAGGCCCTGGACCACCTTCAGCTTCTCCGCGGGGCTGAGGCTCTCCTCCAGCTCGATGCCAGCCCGGGGAGCCAGCTTGATGACGCTGTCCTGGGAGAAATACTTCACGCCGCAGCCGATGTCGCCGCTCCACTCATCCCGCATGGCGGCGGGATTGGCATCCACCGGGGCGAAGGCCAGCTCGTTGAGCCAGCCGGTGACCCGGCCCGCGTCGTCCACATAGCCCACCGCCTCGCTGGTACCCATGGCGATGCCCAGCACGCTGTTGTCGTTCAGGCTCATGGCTCCGGCCAGGGCGGATACGTCGCCGTCGTTGATGACGGAGTAGGGCACATCGCCGAAGGTATCGGTGATGGCCCGGATGAAGATGTTCTTCACCTTGCTGTCATAGAGCTCCCGGGGGACCTGCAGGAAAAGGGAGGCGCTCATGGTGCGGTCGTTGATATAGATGCCCGCCGAGGACACGCCCACCGCGTCCACCCGGGGCATATGGGCGGCGGCGGACTTCAGCGCGGCCACGATGCCGTCATAGTGGTAATCGGGGTCCGCGTTGGTC
>CAYSDG010000004.1:0-47136 GCA_964429705.1 uncultured Oscillospiraceae bacterium
CATTATGACCCACGGTGATGACAACGGTCTGGTCCTGCCCCCCCGCATCGCCCCCACCCAGATCATCGTCCTGCCCATCGCCCAGCACAAGCCCGGCGTGGCCGAGGCTGCCCAGGGTCTGATGGACCGTCTGCTGGCCGCCGGCTTCCGCACGAAGATCGACCTGAGCGACAAGGCCCCCGGCTGGAAGTATGCCGAGTACGAGATGCGCGGCGTGCCCCTGCGTGTGGAGATTGGTCCCAAGGATATGGAGAAGGAACAGTGCTGCATCGCCCGCCGCGACACCGGCGAGAAGGTCTTCGTGCCCCTGGCCGAGCTGGAGAGCACTGTGGCCCGTCTGCTGGACGAGATCCACGACAACATGTTCGCCATGGCGAAGGAGAACCTGGAGCGCAACTCCTTCCAGGCTGAGACCTGGGAAGAGGTCAAGGCACTGATTGAGAAGAACAACGGCGGCTTTGTCCACACCAAGTGGTGCGGCGAGCTGGACTGCGAGCTGGCCATGAAGGACAAGGTGGGCGTTTCTTCCCGCTGCATGCCTCTGGCTCAGTCCGGCACCACCGGCAAGTGCCCCGTCTGCGGCAAGGAGTGCACCACCGACATCATCTGGGGCGTGGCCTATTGATCGACCTGCCAACAGCGCAAAAAACCAGCACGGTATGAAACCGTGCTGGTTTTTCATATGCAGAGCAGGGACGGAGTGCCATATTCTAAACTACTGAGAGAGCAACAAGCGTGAAAATCAAAAAGAAAACACCACCCATGAGGGTGGTGTTTTCTTTTGGTGACCCGACGGGGATTCGAACCCCGGACCCACTGCTTAAAAGGCAGTTGCTCTGCCGACTGAGCTATCGGGTCATATGGCTGGGATGGCTGGACTCGAACCAGCGGATGCGGGAGTCAAAGTCCCGTGCCTTACCACTTGGCGACACCCCAATATTGTCGTTTCAGTGGGAAAAGAAACAAGGGATTGGGATAGCTCCCAATCCCTTGCTTTTTGTCTGGGGTGGGTAATGGGACTCGAACCCACGACACCCGGAACCACAATCCGGTGCTCTAACCAACTGAGCTATACCCACCAGATACACGGTATCTGCAAAAGAGATAAAATTGGCACGCCAGAAGGGATTCGAACCCCTGGCCTACTGCTTAGAAGGCAGTTGCTCTATCCTACTGAGCTACTGGCGCATATTTGGAGCGGGTGACGAGAATCGAACTCGCATCCCCAGCTTGGAAGGCTGGTGCCCTGGCCATTGTGCTACACCCGCGTTCAGGGCTTCTTTGCTCGACCTTCGCATCAAACGCGTCAGCTTGGTTATAATAACATGGTGTTCCAGAAATGTCAATAGGTTTTTTCAAAAAAATTGAAAAATTTCAAAATACGAAATCTACTTGCGAAATGCCGCGGAATATGATACGATGTCAGGGCGTTCGGAGATGTACCCAAGCGGCTGAAGGGTTCGGATTCGAAATCCGATAGGCACCGCAAGGTGCGCGGGGGTTCAAATCCCTCCATCTCCGCCAGTTCGCCGCAAGCGTCTACCGCTTGCGGCGATTTTTTTATGCTGAAGCACGCCGCCGCGCGGCCTATCAATGGAGGAACGGCAATGATTCAAGAAATTTGCAAAGACGAATCCTTTCTCGCCCAGAAGGCGGAGCCCGCCACAGCGGAGGACCTGGCCGTGGCCCAGGACCTGCTGGATACCCTGATCGCCCACAAGGAGGGCTGCGTGGGCATGGCAGCCAACATGATCGGCGTGAACCGCTGCATCATCGCCTTTGACAACGACGGCGACTACATGGTCATGTTTAATCCCTCGATCGTCCGGCAGTCCGGCCCCTATGAGGCGGAGGAGGGCTGCCTGTCCCTCACCGGCGTCCGGCGGGCCAAGCGCTTTCAGACCATCAAGGTGCAGTGGCAGAACGAGAAGTTCCAGACACGGCTCAAGACCTTCACCGGCTTCGCCGCCCAGATCATCCAGCACGAGCTGGACCACTGCAACGGCATCCTGATCTGAGGATATTATAAATAGAGGACAGCACAAGGAGTACACACCATGAAAACCGTGTTACCAGGCAGCAGCCCCTGTCAAAGCGGGCCCGGCATCGACCCGCAGCTCGACCGCATCCGCGCCATGGAGCAGGCACTGAACAGCTCTGCCGCCGCTGTGGCGGCACTGGAGGCCGCGCTGGAACAGTACGAGGCCGTTCTTCCGCAGCTGCGCGCCCTGGAGGAATATTATGAAAGCCCACTGTGGCTGCAGGACTATGACGCTGACCACGCCGGTCTGCTGCCCGCCGACCTGTGTCGGGGCGTGCTCACCGAGGACGCACTCTATGACCTTCTCTGCGACAACACCAGGCTGCAAAGCGAGTTCACCCGCCTGCATACATTGACAGCGCGGAAAGATCCCCGGTGACACGCCCTGCCGCCTTCACCCGCGGCAGCTCTCCGGGATGGTTTCCTATATCACCCAGACCCCTTCCCGCCGGGGAGCGATATGCTCCCCGGAATTTTTTATAATTTTTCTTTTTGCTATTGCATCCTAGTTAGTATTGTGTTATATTAAGGCCACAGGATCAATAAATTTTTAACGATCGTGATATTGGGACAACTGACCAGGAGGAATTTTGATATGACCAGCTGCACCAACTGCTTCAACTGCAACACCTGCCCCAGCGCGGACAAGCCCATGGAGAATTATATCCGCCAGCTCAGCGTGGAGACTGCTCACCACCGCGTTGAGAGCCAGAAGACCAAGTGCGGCTTTGGCCTGCAGGGCGTCTGCTGCCGTCTGTGTGCCAACGGCCCCTGCCGCATCACCCCCAAGTCCCCCCGGGGCATCTGCGGCGCGGACGCGGACACCATCGTTGCCCGCAACTTCACCCGCGCTGTGGCTGCTGGCTCCGGCTGCTATATCCACATCGTGGAGAACACCGCCCGCCAGCTGCGGGATACCGGTCTGAACCACGGGAAAATCCGCAGTGAGAAGGCCCTGAACCATCTGGCGGAGCTTTTCGGTGTCTCCGGCGCGGACAAGTACGATCTGGCAGTCAAGGTAGCTGAGAAGGTCCTCAGCGACCTGCACCGCCCCGAATACGAGCAGATGGAGCTGACGGAGAAGCTGGCCTACGCCCCCCGTGTGGATCTGTGGAAAAAGCTGGGCATCCTGCCCGGCGGCGCCAAGGGCGAGGTGTTCAACAACGTCGTGAAGACCTCCACCAACCTCTCCTCCGACCCCATGGAGATGCTGGTATCCTGCCTGCGTCTGGGTATCTCCACTGGCGTGTACGGCCTGATGCTCACCAACCTTCTCAACGATGTGATGCTGGGCGAGCCGGAGATCCGCTTCGCCCCCGTCGGCATGAACGTCATCGACCCCGACTATATCAACATCCTCATCACCGGCCATCAGCACTCTCTCTTCACCTACATCCAGGACCGTCTCACTGACGACGATGTGGTGGCACGCGCTCAGGCCGTGGGCGCCAAGGGCTTCAAGCTGGTTGGCTGCACCTGCGTGGGCCAGGATCTGCAGCTGCGCGGCGCCCACTACACCGAGATCTTTGACGGCCACGCCGGCAACAACTACATCTCCGAGGCTGTGCTGGCCTCCGGCGGCATCGACGCTGTTCTCAGCGAGTTCAACTGCACCCTGCCCGGCATTGAGCCCATCTGCGAGGAGCTGCAGATCAAGCAGATCTGCCTGGACGCTGTGGCCAAGAAGGCCAACGCTGAGTATATCCCCTTCCGCTTCGACACCCGCGAGGCCGACGGCGAGCGGATCATTGGCGAGATCATCGCTGCCTATCAGGCCCGCCGGGGCAAGGTGCCGATGAACCTCTTCCCCGAACACGGCAACAAGAATACCCTCACCGGCGTCAGCGAGGGCAGCCTGAAGTCCTTCCTGGGCGGCAGCTGGAAGCCCCTCATTGACCTCATCGTCTCCGGCAAGATCAAGGGCATCGCCGGTGTGGTGGGCTGCTCCAGCGTGGCCTACGGCCACGACACCCTGACCGTGGAGCTGACGAAGGAACTCATCGCCAAGGACATCATCGTTCTGACGGCGGGCTGCTCCTCCGGCGGACTGGAGAACGTGGGCCTCATGACCCCCGGGGCTGCCGAGCTGGCCGGCCCCAACCTGAAGGCCGTCTGCAAGGAACTGGGCATCCCCCCTGTTCTGAACTTCGGTCCCTGTCTGGCCATCGGCCGGCTGGAGATCGTGGCCACCCAGATCGCCGCCGAGCTGGGCGTGGATCTGCCCCAGCTGCCCCTGGTCCTCTCCGCTCCCCAGTGGCTGGAGGAGCAGGCTCTGGCCGACGGTGCGTTTGGTCTGGCCCTGGGTCTGCCCCTGCACCTGGGGGTGCCTCCCTTCATCACCGGCAGCCAGCTGGTCACCAAGGTCCTCACCCAGGATATGGTGGAGCTCACCGGCGGCCGGGTCATCGTGGACAACGACGGCAAGTCTGCCGCCAACACCCTGGAAAGCATCATCGAGGAGAAGCGCCGGGCGCTGCATATCTGAGCGCCGGGAAGGAGTGTGCCCCCCATGAAACGCATTTTCATCACCCCCGGCCTGTGCGACGGCTGCAAAAACTGCTCCATCGCCTGCATGGAGGCCCACCGCCGGGACGGCGGCCAGGGCGTCTACACCCTGGACCTGCTGGACCCGGAGAACATCTCCCGCAACCGCATCGTGATGAACACCAGCGGCGGCTACGCCCCCATTTTCTGCCGCCACTGCGACGACCCGGACTGCGCCGCCGCCTGCATGAGCGGTGCCCTGCGGAAAAATCAGGAAACCGGTCTGGTGGACTATGACGAGGGCAAATGCGCTGCCTGCTACATGTGCGTCATGAGCTGCCGCTATGGCGTACCCGCCATCTCTCCGGACCGCAGGCGGATGATCAAGTGCGACTTCTGCCAGCATCTGCCGGAGGGCCCCGCCTGCGTGCGGGCCTGCCCCAAGGGCGCAATCGAGATCAGGGAGGTATGACCATGGACCGCTTTGTTATCATCGGCGCGGGCGCGGCGGGCATCACCGCCGCCCAGACCCTGCGCGACGCCCGGCCCAGCGCCGTCATCACCGTGATCTCCATCGACGAGCACATCCACTCCCGCTGTATGCTCCACAAGTATCTCGGCCACGAGCGGGACATCCAGGGTCTCAACTTTGTTGAGGCGGACTTCTTCAGCAAAAACGATATTTTCCACATCGCCTGCGAGCAGGTAGAGCGCATCGACACCGAGGGAAAGACCGTCTATTTCGGCAGCGGCTTCTCCGCCCCCTACGATAAGCTGCTCATCGCCACCGGTGCAGCCCCCTTTATCCCGCCCATTCCCCATTTCCGGGAGGCAGGCAATGTCTTTACCTTCCGGGACCTCAGCGACGCTCAGGCCATCGACCGGGCGCTCAGCCGGGGCAAGCGGGTCTTCATCGTCGGCTCCGGTCTGGTGGGTCTGGACGCCGCCTCCGCCCTCTGCGAACGGGGCGCGGAGGTCACCGTGGCGGAGATGGCGGACCGGGTCATGCCCCTGCAGACCGACAAGCACGCCGCCAGCGTCTACCAGCAGACCTTTGAGGACCACGGCTGCCGCTTCCTGCTTGGCGTCAGTGCCAGCGACGCGGTAACGGACAGCGAGGGCAATATCACCGAGGTGATCCTCTCCACCGGAGAGCGTGTTTCCTGCGATCTGATCATCATGGCCACAGGCGTCCGCCCCCGCATCCAGATTGCCCAGGCCAGCGGCATCGCCGCGGAGCGGGGCATCACGGTGGATGACCATCTGCGCACCTCCGCGCCGGACATCTACGCCGCCGGAGACTGCAATGGTCTTTCCGGCCTGTGGCCTGACGCTATGGCCCAGGGCTGCGTGGCCGCCCGGAACATGCTGGGCGCTGACGAGGTCTATACGCCGCCCTATCCCTTCAAAAACACCAGCAACTTCTTCGGTGTCACCATGCTGTCCCTGGGGCGCATGGAGGAGCCGGAGGGCGCACAGGTCCTGATCCATCAGACCCGGGACGAGTACAGGAAAGCCATCATCACCAGCGGCAGACTCACCGGGTACCTGTCCCTGGGGGACATCTCCAACACCGGTCTCTACCTGTATCTGGTCGCTAACGGCATCGACGTCTCCGACAAGCTGGATCACATCTTTGCGCTGACCTTCTCGGATTTCTACGGCATCAACGAGAAGAACGGAGAGTATGTCTTCACAGCCTAACTTCTGCAATTGCAAACAGCAGCAAAAAATCGAGGGTACAAAGTACCCTCGATTTTTATATTCTCCGCAGGAACGCCTCCACCGGCTCCTCCCACATGACCATCAGCCGCCCCTTGGCGACAGACACACTGGCCGTCTCGCCCAGGAAACTGTTGCTGACTCCCAAAGGGAAGTCGCTTCTCAGCACGGCGTCAGTCAGGGGGTATTGCAGCCCCCGCAGCGTCACACCGACAGCCTCGCCGTCAGGGCAGAAGACGGAGATCGTCCCCCGGCAGGTATCGGGAAAATCGACGCTGCCGCCGTCAATGACGGTGCAGAGTGTCCCGTCCCCCACCAGATAGCCCCGCCCGCCCCGGCAGGCGATCCACAGCAGCGTCTGAAAGTTGGCATAGGTGTGATCCATACGGCCGCCGAGACCGCCGTAGATCACAAAGTCCCGGCACCCGGCCTCCATACCGGTGCGCACTGCCAGGAGCATATCTGTGTCGTCTTTCTCCACTGGGTGGCGCAGCACCCGCTCCCCCTGCGGCACATGGCCCAGTGAGTCGAAATCCCCTACGATCCAGTCCGGCTCGACACCCTGCTGCCGCAGATAGGTCAGCCCGCCGTCGGCGGCAATGACCAGTGCTGGCCGCCGGGACTCCAGACAGATCTCACCGGGGTCCACTGCCCCTACAATGTAACAGATCGGCTTCATATGCGTCCCTCTCCCTTCTTTGAGGGGAGTATACCACAGCGGCGGACAAAATGCACCTCTTTCTTTTCTGTCACTCCTGATAGAGCAGGGTCTCCCCCTGATCTGTGACCAGATAGGCCTCCCGCAGGGTATAGGTCGCGGGAATATCCCGACTGGTCAGGAGAAATACCCGCTCCCCCTGCCAGCTCTGAAAGTCTGTTACCGAGAGAGATACATCCATATCCGCCGCGTCGCCGTACCAGCAGCGGCAGCGCAGGCGCAGCTCCAGCCGCTCCACCGCGGGATCCGACACCCAGCCGCACAGCCCCAGATAGGTATTATCCTGATTGCCGGATATGTATGCCTCCAGCTGCACCGCCCGACCGCTCTCCCGGTGGAAAAAGCGGCTGTTGTCTATCCGCCAGCCTCCCAGAAGGTCAAAGCGCAGCTCCGCCAGCAGCAGACGGTCCTCCCATGCGGAGAGCGTCATGTCCAGACTGTCGGTAAAGTCAGCCCGGGCCAGCAGCTCCGTCTGCCCGATGCCCAGCTCCCGCTCCCTGGACCGCATAGCTGCGCCGGGGGTGAAGCTGTACAGCCCCAGATACTGCATCGCCAGCACCAGAATCGCCAGTAAAGCAAGGCTCCGCAGCGCCCGGTGTCTTCGGGACATCGTTCTCCTCATGGCACATCCCTCCAGTCGATGGCAAAATCCACAGCAAAGCTTCCGTGGTCATTGGCGGCGGACATGCCGACATGGTCAGGCCGCGCCGCCCCCAGGGGATAGTAGTAGTCATAGTACCAGATCGCGCCGCCGTAGCCGCTGCCGCCGCCGGTGCACCAGCCAGCGCCTTCGATGCCGTCCATCACAATGAGGCTGGTGTCACGCAGGGGATCGGCGGCATAGATAGCCGCCCGCACCCGCAGCTCATAACCAGTCTCTCCATCCTCCAGAGCCGCCTGGAAAAATCGCAGGCGATAGGCCCCGATCTCCACCCGCTCATCCAGCGGCCAGACCTTCACCGCCTCCTCCATGCCAAAGCGGTGTTCATCCAGATCGCCCCACCGGGCCTCCAGATTCAGGAATACGCCCCGCGCCCGGGCCACAGCAGGCAGCAGTGCCAACAGCAGCAGCACCACGATCGCCGCCCTGGCCAGCCGCCCCGCCCACAGCCACAGAGGACTGAGCTGGCGGTTCCAGGCCTCACCGACCTCCGCCGGGTCGCCCATGCACGCTACCGACCGCTGCCGGGCCTCCGCCGGGGGCCAGCCCCGCTCCTCCATATCCAGCGCGTGATCCTCCAGGTGGTCCAGCAGCTCCCGCCGCAGTTCCTCCCGCTCCCGGCCAGTGGCCCGAGGTGCCTTGTCCAGGACCCGGTCACAGAAATCCTGATAAATGTCCTTCATAGGCCGTCCCTCATGTCAGCACTGCGTGCTCTACCACCGCGTCGATAGAGCGCTGGTAGGAGCGCCACTGCTCAGCCTCCTGCCGCAGCAGGAGACGGCCCCGGGCCGTCAGGCGGTAATATTTCCGCATCCGCCCGGTGGGGGCCTCCTGCTGATAGGACTGCACAGCGCCATCGTTCTCCAGCTGCCGCAGGATAGGGTAGAGCGTCCCCTCCTTCATGGAAAAGGTGCTGTCCAGCTTCTGCTCCAGCTGGGCGATCATCTGATAGCCATACATGTCCTCCCGGCTGAGGAGGCTCAGCACCAGCAGGGGCGTGTGCTCCATATGCTGCTTCTGTCTCATGGTCATTCTCCTTTCTCTTCTATATACCTCGTATCTCTATGTATCTTTTATACCTCGAATCTCAAGGTATGTCAAGCGGATACGCCTCATTTTTTCAGCCATCCGGAAAATTTTTTCTTACATCGAGAAAAATTTTGTGGTATAATATGTGTAAAAATATGTGTATTCTCTATGTATTTGTTCGATTTTGTGTCTAAAAAACGGAGGAAAGCCATGTATCAGGTCGGCGATATGATCATCTACAGCGGCGAGGGCGTATGCCGGGTGGAGGCCATCGGCCCCATCGCCATGCGGGGCGTCAGCAATGACAAGCTGTACTACACCCTTGCCCCGCTCTACCGGGAGGGCAAGATCTACACCCCGGTGGACGGCAAGGTATTTATGCGCCCCATCCTCACCCGCGAGGCTGCCGAGGCCCTGATCCGCTCCATTCCCGATATTCAGGGAGACGGCTATCGCGAGCGGAACCTGCGCCTGCTCAACGAGCACTACCAGTCCCTGCTGGGCACCCACCAGTGTGAGGATATGGTGGAGATCATCAAATCCGCCTGGTCCCGCCGCCAGAGCCGCCGCGCCCAGGGCAGCAAGCCCGGCCAGGTGGACGAGCGCTACATGAAGCGGGCCGAGGACCTGCTCTACGGCGAGCTGGCTGTGGCGCTGGACATGAAGAAGGACGAGGTCGGCGATTATATCGGCAAGGTCCTGGCTGAGCTGGCTACAAAATAAATTGGGATCAAAAAGCAGAGACGCCGCTTCCGGAGAAGCGGCGTCTCTGCTTTTGATCGGTTCAATATTCCCGCAGGACAAGCTCCGTAACCCCCTGGTTCAGGCCCAGTTCAATGCGCTTGACCTTGGGATGCTTGGCGTAGGTAGTGCGGATCATGGTGCGCAGCTGGGTGCCGCCATGGTAGCCGTGTATCAGCTCCAGGCGGTAGACCGCACCCCCGGCCCGGCGAAGGGCGGCATCGATGGCCACCTGCGCCTGATAGCAGTTCATACCGTGGAGATCCAGGTGAATGATCCCGCTCTGCATCCTCCACCTCCATCAGGCCTTGTTCTGGGCTTCCAGGCGGTCAAAGTGGTGCAGCCAGTCTGCCTTGAAGTAGTAGATCAGGAAGATCACCGCGCTGGCGGACCAGGTCAGCGGATAGGCGCTGAACACCACCTTGATGCTGCCCACGATAGGCACCACCGCGGAAATATAGGTCACACGCAGCAGGCACCAGCAGGCCAGCATCACGACCATGGGTACGGTTGCCTTGCCCGCGCCCCGCAGGATGCCCGCCATGCAGTGGTTCATGGCCAGCAGGCAGTAGAACAGGGAGATCACCCGGGCCTGCTGCACGCCGTAAGCTACCACCCCCGGGTCGCTGTTGAAGAGAGAGATGAGCAGCGGCGCGGCCAGCCAGATGACAACACCGATCAGCTCCGCGATGACCATGGAGCAGATCACGCCGAAGCGCGCGCCCTTCTTTACCCGGTCGTGCTGCTTGGCACCCAGATTCTGGCCCACGAAGGTGGCCAAGCCCATGGAGAAGCAGGTGACGGGCAGGAACGCAAAGCCCTCGATCTTGGAGTAGGATCCGCAGCCCGCCATGGCGCTATCACCGAAGGCATTGATGTTGGACTGCACCACCACGTTGGCGAAGGCAATGACGGAGTTCTGAATGGCGGAGGGGAAGCCAAAGCGCACAATGAGCTGCAGCATATTCCAGTCGAAGCCAATCTTCTTCACTTCCACCCGGTAGACCTCTTTGGTACGCATCAGCTGCCGCAGGCAGAGTGCGGCGGATACCGCCTGGCTGATGATCGTAGCCAGTGCCGCCGAGGCCACGCCCCAGCGGAACACCCCCACGAACAACAGATCCAGCGTCACGTTGATGCAGGAGGAGGCGATCAGAAAGTACAGGGGGTGGCGGCTGTCACCCACCGCCTGCAGGATACCGGTACAGACATTATAGAGCACGTTGGCGATGCTGCCCATGAAGTACATCCGGAAGTAGGCGATGGAGTTGGGCAGCACGTTCTCCGGCGTCCCCATCAGGCGCAGGATATAGGGTGTGACCGCCACCCCCAGCACCGTCAGCAGCACACCGGCAAAGAGGCCGAATGCGATGTCGGTGTGGATGGCCTTGCTCATTTTTTCATGGTCCCTGGCCCCGTAGTATTTGGCGATCAGCACACCGGCACCCATGGCAAGTCCGTTCAGGAAGCCAACCATCATAAAGATCAGGTTGCCGGAGGAAGCCACCGCCGCCAGGGCCTCCGTACCCAGGAAGTTACCCACGATCAGGGTATCGGCGGCATTGTACAGCTGCTGGAACAGGTTTCCGAAAAAGACAGGAATGGCAAAAGAAAGCAGGCCCTTCCAGATAGGGCCCTCGGTCATGGACTGCTGCTTTGCGGCAGCTGCGGAAGATAAACGGCTCAAGGGACACTCACACTCCTCAAAAAATTTCCAGTATTTATGATATACCTGAAAATTTTCTTTGTCAATCCGGGGGATGGCCTCCGCTTCACATGACTTGACAATTGCTCCGCCAAGGAGTATGTAAATCGTATCACACCTATATCAGGAGGTATCCGATGTTTCGGGATATGAGACGACATAAGCAGGCACTGGCTCCAGAGCAGTGCCGGGAGCTGATGGAGAGAGCATGAAGCCAGCTCCGGCACAATATGGTACCGCTTTGCAGGCAAGAAAAAAAACCGGGACGCTGTCCCGGTTTTTTCGTTCAGCGGAAGCCCACCACCCGGTAGCCCACTTTCTCAATGGCTGCGCGCAGCTCATCGTCGCTGGCCTGGCGGGCCATGGAGACCACGACCTGCTTCCTCCGCAGTTCGACTCTTGCGGAGAGCCCGTCCAAATCGTTGATGGCCCGGGTGACCCGGGCCGCGCAGTTTTCGCACGTCATCCCCTCCACCACAACGACCCGCTTGCCAATGACATGGTCCAGCTTCTTCCTGGGAATATACGCGCCCCCTCCGCCGCAGCAGCTGCTCTTGCCCTGAAAATGCTTCACCGTGGCGCTGACACCTACTGCCGCCAGCACAACGATGATGAGACCGATCACGATATTTTCCATGGTATCCCTCCAGTTAGTTTTTACTAACCCACCATACCCCAGTCCAGCCCATTTGTCAAGAGGCTGCCATACGAAGAAAACGCACCGGCGGAGCGCTTTGGCGCTCCGCCGGTGCGTTCTGATTTTTGGTCCTGCCGCGGTTTCAGGCCACGGCAAAGGTCAGCTTCTCTCCGTCGGTGTCCACGGTGACGCGCTGACCGTCGCTGACCTGGCCGCGGATCAGCATGGCCGCCAGCTCCGTCTCCACATACTTCTGCAAATACCGCTTCACAGGCCGCGCGCCGAAAGCGGGGTCGTAGGCGCTGCGGGCGATGAAAGCCCGGGCCGCATCCGTCAGATCGATGGAGATGTCCCGGTCCGCCAGGCGCTTGACCATGCCGCCCATGGCGATGGACAGGATGCCCTCCACCTGCCGCTGGGTCAGAGGGCTGAACACCACGATGTCGTCCACACGGTTGATGAACTCCGGTCGGAAATACTTGTGCAGCTCCCCGCGCACCTGCTCCTTCACGCTCTCGTCGATGCTGCCGTCCTGGCGGATGTCCTCCGTCAGATAGGCGGAGCCGATGTTGCTGGTCATGATAACGATGGTGTTCTTGAAGTCCACTGTGCGGCCCTGGTTGTCCGTCAGGCGACCGTCATCCAGCAGCTGCAGCAGGATGTTGAACACATCCGGGTGGGCCTTTTCGATCTCATCGAAAAGGATCACGCTATAGGGCTTGCGGCGCACCGCCTCGGTGAGCTGGCCGCCCTCGTCATACCCCACATATCCGGGAGGCGCGCCTACCAGACGGCTGACAGAGTGCTTCTCCATATACTCGGACATATCGATACGGATCATATTCCGCTCATCGTCGAAGAGGGCCTGTGCCAGTGTCTTGGCCAGTTCCGTCTTGCCCACGCCGGTGGGGCCCAGGAAGATGAAGGAGCCGATGGGGCGGTTTTCCTCCTTCAGACCCGCCCGGCCCCGCAGGATCGCCTCGCTGACGGCGGTGACTGCCTCATCCTGGCCGATGACCCGGCGGTGCAGGATCTCCGGCAGCCGCAGCAGCTTCTCCTTCTCGCTCTCCACCAGCTTGCTGACTGGGATGCCGGTCCACTTGCTCACCACCTGGGCAATTTCTTCCTCAGTGACCTCCTCCTTCAGAAGGTGATCGTCCTTGCCGGCCTCCACCCGCCGACGCTCCTCCTCCAGCTGCTTCTCCAGGGCGGGAAGAGTGCCGAACTTCAACTGCGCCATCTTCTCCAAGTCGTACTGCCGCTCCGCCTCATCCATCTGGTGCTTCACATCCTCGATCTGCTGCTTGATCCGCTTGATCCCAGCGATGGACTGCTTCTCTGTGGCCCACTGGGTCCGCATAGCGTCATCCCTGGCCTTCAGCTCCGCCAGCTCCTGCTCAATGTGATGCAGGCGGTTCTTCGAACCGGCGTCCTCCTCCTTGCCAAGGGCCTGCTTCTCGATCTCCAGCTGCATGATCTTACGGCTGATCTCATCCAGCTCGGCGGGCATGCTGTCGATCTCCATGCGGATCTTACTGGCCGCCTCATCCATCAGGTCGATGGCCTTGTCCGGCAGGAACCGGTCGGTGATATAGCGGTCAGACAGGGTGGCACAGGCGATCAGGGCGCTGTCGGTGATACGCACGCCGTGGTGGATCTCAAAGCGCTCCTTCAAGCCGCGGAGGATGGATATGGTGTCCTCTACCGTGGGCTGGTCGATGAGCACCTTCTGGAACCGGCGCTCCAGGGCGGCATCCTTCTCGATATACTTGCGGTACTCATCCAGCGTGGTGGCACCGATGCAGTGCAGCTCACCGCGGGCCAGCTTAGGCTTCAGGAGGTTGCCTGCGTCCATGCTGCCCTCCGTGCGGCCCGCACCCACGATATTGTGCAGCTCGTCGATGAACAGGAGGATGCGCCCCTCACTCTTCTCCACCTCATTCAGCACGGCCTTCAGCCGCTCCTCGAACTCGCCCCGGTACTTGGCGCCCGCGATCAGGCTGCCCATATCCAGGGCGAAAATAGTCTTGTCCTTCAGTCCCTCGGGAACATCCCCGTTCAGGATACGCTGGGCCAGCCCCTCCACCACAGCGGTCTTGCCAACGCCGGGCTCGCCGATGAGGACGGGGTTATTTTTGGTCTTGCGGCTCAGGATCTGGATGGTGTGGCGGATCTCCGCATCACGGCCAATGACAGGATCCAGCTTGCCCTGCCGGGCCATCTCCACCAGGTCCCGGCCATACTTACTGAGGGCCTCATAGCTCTCCTCTGGGTTCTGACTGGTGACGCGCTGACTGCCCCGGACCTTGGTAAGGGCCTGCAGCAGTTTCTCCCGGTCGATGCCCAGCTGGCGGAAGATCTTTGCGCTGGGGGTGCCGCTCTCATCTACCAGAGCCAGATACAGGTGCTCCACGGACACGTATTCGTCCTTAAACTGCTGGGCATTCTTCTCCGCCGCGGTCAGCAGCTGGCTGAACCGGCGGCTGACATACAGCTGTCCCTCACCACCGCTGACCTTGGGGAGCTTGTCGATCTCCTGCTGCACCTGGCGGGCCAGGCTGTCCACATCCAGCCCCATATAGGTCAGCAGCCGGGGCACCAGTCCGTTCTCCTGCCGCAGCAGAGCCAGATGCAGATGCTCTCCCTCCAGCTGCTGCTGCCCGTTCTCGACGGCAATGCTCTGGCAGTCGCTGACAGCGGCCTGGGCATTCTGGGTATATTTCTCAAAGTTCATCACAAAGCCTCCTTCGTGGGCTGATATGGCCCGTTTTCCGCGCCATACCGTCTCTTTTTCTTTTCGATGCTATTTTACACCCACTAAAATGGAATGTAAATAGCAAAATTAGCACTCTCATGTCGAGAGTGCTAATTTTTTGTGAACTGGGTGTGAACTTTTCGATCCTACTCCGCCGGGACCAGCTCCAGGACCCGGCTCAATCGGGCGGGATAGGTCTCCATCACCGTTCCGGCCCAGGTAACAGCGATCCGCTCACCCACCTGGATGTCCCACAGGTCCTCCAGTCCCGCCAGCGGGACCTCGATCCGGTCCGCGCTGGACAGGATGCTTTCGCCCTCCGTCGGCTCCACCAGCAGATAGGCCTCGTGGACCTCCAGCACTGTGGCGGTGAAGCGAGACACGCTCTCGCCGGGGATGCTCTCCTCCATCTTGTTGTCGGCATCCTGAAGCAGGCCATCGCCGCCGGTGGCATCGGCAAGGTCGTTCTCCGGCGCCTCGCCGACAGCTGCCGAGCTCTCCGGCTCCTGCGGCGCTTCGGATATGTCGCCGGACATATTGCAGGCGGTATCATTGGCGCTGCTGCCGCCGCTTACGATGCCAGTACGCAGCGCCGCAAAGCCCACCAGTACCACCAGAGCCAGACAGGCCGCCGCCTTCAGATACCGGGACCGGTCCACCCGGCGGAAGCGATAGTCCAGCGCCTCCTCGATCAGCTCCGGGCGGACACCGGTAATGGCATCGAAGAAAATCTCCGCCTTGTTCATATCGCGATCCCCTCCTTCTCCAAACTGCGGCGCAGCTCCTCCCGCAGCCGCAGCAGCCGTTTGGTCATGGCGTTGGGCCGCACGCCCAGCTCCCGGGCCAGATCCTTCACCGGGCTGCCCAGGAAATACCGCCGCAGAAAGATCGCCCGGTCCTCCGGCACAAGTTTCTCCAGCCAGCGGGAGATCAGCTCGCTGAGTTCCTCAGCCTCCACCGTACGGTGAACGCTCTCGGGGGAGGGGATGCAGTCGCTGAGCTCGCTGAGGAGCACCTCTGCCCCGCCGAAGCGCTTCTGGGCGTGGTGGGCGCGGTAGCGGCTGATGGACAGGTTGCGGATGATAGCTCCCAGATAGGCCCGCAGGCTGTCAGGCCGCTGCGGCGGCATGGTGTCCCAGCAGCGGCAGTAGGTATCGTTGACACACTCCTCGCTGTCCTGAAAGCTGTGCAGGATGTTCATGGCGATCTTGTGGCAGAAGGGGCCATATTTTCCATCGGTCTCGCCAATGGCCCGCTCGTCCCGCTGCCAGTACAGGTCTATGATCTGTTGGTCCTCCATAGGGATCTCCTTTCTTTTTCTGGTGTGCGCTAAGGGGTTTCGGACTTCCAGCTTTTGCGGGGCTCTCGTGCGGGTGACTTTTTCGGCGTTGAAAAAGTCACTCGCTCGGAAGTGAAACTCCCTCACCCGCGCCGGAGCGCGAAACCATCTTCCCACCGAAGTGAAACACCTTTCCCTTCCCCATAGACGCAGGCCTCGCCTGAATCTGCCCGCCCCGAAGAAAAAATCCCCTGCATGGCGGCGGCCACACAGGGGATGAGCTCACACAATTACTTGGTGCCGAAGATACGGTCGCCGCAGTCGCCCAGACCGGGGACGATATAGGCGTGATCGTTGAGGCACTTGTCCACAGCGGCCACGAAAATATCGATGTCGGGGTGTGCCTTGGTGACGGCCTCCAGGCCCTCGGGTGCGGCAATGATGTTCATGAGGGTAATGTTCTTGCAGCCGTACTCATTCTTCATCACATCCACAGCGGCGATGGCGCTGCCGCCGGTAGCCAGCATGGGGTCAACGATAAAGATCTGGCGCTCTGCGATGTCCGGGGGCATCTTGTTGAAATACTTGACGGGCTCATGCGTCTCCGGGTCACGGTACAGGCCCAGATGACCGACCTTTGCGGAGGGGATCAGGGAGATCATGGAGTCCACCATACCCAGACCGGCGCGCAGGATAGGGACGATGGCCAGCTTCTTACCGGCCAGGACCTTAAAGGTGCCAGTGGCCACGGGGGTCTCGATCTCCACCTCCTTGGTGGGGAGGTTGCGGGTGGCCTCGTAGCACATGAGAGCCGCGATCTCGCCCACAGCCTCGCGGAACTCCTTCACACCGGTATTCTTGTCACGCAGGATGGACAGCTTGTGGTGCAGCAGCGGGTGCTCTAACACTTGTACTTTTCCCATAGATAGTTCTCCTTTGTTCTGTAGCTTATCTGATTTCTTATGCATATCCCAGCCCCAGCCGGGGGTCTTACTGGCGGTATTATAGCACAACTGCGCCATATCTCCAACTATTATTTTTACCTTTTTCGCCGCTCGCCTGTACTCCCGGTCCGGTTTATGGTATACTGAGAGTAACTATAAAAAAGGAGCGGGAACGATGACGATGTTCGGATTTATCGGCACAGGCAATATGGGCGGGGCGCTGGCCCGGGCAGCCCGGCGGAAGCTGGACGGCAGTCAGTTGCTGCTGGCCAACCGCACCCCGGAAAAAGCGGAGGCACTGGCCCGGGAGCTGGGCTGCGCCGCAGTGGACAGCCATCAGGCAGCCGCCCGGGCGCAGTATATTTTTCTGGGGGTGAAACCCCAGATGATGGAGGGGCTCCTGGCGGAACTGGCCCCTGTGCTGGCCGCGCGACAGGACCGCTTCGTGCTGGTAACTATGGCGGCGGGACTGACCATGGAGCGCATCGGCCAGATGGCCGGAGGCAGCTATCCTGTGATCCGCATCATGCCCAACACGCCCTGCGCCGTGGGGGCCGGTGTGGTGCTTTACGATGCCAACGCACTGGTGACACCGGAGGAGCTGACCTTCTTCACCGATTCCATGTCCGGCGCCGGCGTGCTGGACCGGCTGGACGAGCACCTCATCGACGCCGGCAGCGCCGTTGCGGGCTGCGGCCCCGCCTACGTCAGTCTCTTCATCGAGGCCCTGGCCGATGGCGGCGTAGCAGCCGGTCTCCCCCGTGCCAAGTCACTGCTGTACGCCGCCCAGATGGTGGAGGGCTCTGCCCGGCTCCTGCTGGAAAGCGGACAGCACCCCGGTCAGATGAAGGACGCCGTCTGCTCCCCCGGCGGCAGCACCATCGTCGGTGTCCGGGCGCTGGAGCGCGGCGGCCTGCGTGCGGCCGTCATAGATGCCGTCATTTCCGCTACAGAGCGCAATCAACAGCTTGGAAATAACTAAAAGTTGTCAAATTTTGCAAAAAAACACCGCCGGGCACTAGACCCGGCGGTGTTTTCATCTGTTATCCATCAGCAGACGCAGCAGGTTCGCAGGCTGCTCCAGCACGTGGACCGCGCCGCGCCGCACCAACTCCTCCCGGCTGCGATAGCCCCAGGGAGCGGCCACAGGGACCATCCCCACATTACTACCGAATACCATATCCGTGCCGCTGTCCCCCACGTAGGCGATGCGCTCAGCCGGGAGAGCGATGGCCTCCAGAATAGGGCCTGCGGCGGCGGGATCCGGCTTCAGCGGCCGCTCCGGCACCCGGCCGCAGACACAGCGGAAGGCGATGTCCGGGAAATAGTGGGCAGCTACCCGCTTGGCCGTGCCGTCCGTCTTGTTGCTGAGCACCGCCATGGGGATCCCCCGCTCCTGGAGCGCCGCCAGCAGCTCCCGGATGCCGGGATAGTGCTGGGTGTGCACCGCGCAGTGTGCCGGATAGTACTGCTGGTAAAGGGTGTGGACCTGCCAGATGTCGTCCTCGCTGGCCTCCGGCGGCAAGGCCCGGCGGATGGCGTTGATGATGCCGTCCCCCACGAAGGTGGTGACCTTTTCCACCGAGTGTGTGGGAAAGCCGCAGCCCGCCAGGGCATAGTTCAGGCTGGCGGCAATGTCGGGAATGGTGTTCAGCAGGGTCCCGTCCAGGTCAAATACAGCTGCTTGCAGCATAGTGTTCGCTCCTTTTCATTTCTTTCGGTGCTGCATTATAATACGGCGGCAGCCTTCTGTCAAATATGCCGTGCGGACTTCTGTCCTTGTGGGACAGGGGCCATTTTATTTTTGGAAGGAGGCGTGCCGGATGGAGGACGTTTGGTGGCGCTGGCCCCCATCCGGGCGAGACAGCTGAACTATTTTTCGGACAACGGGTTGCTCTGTTTTCTATATTTAGGAAGAACTTTGCAGAAAACCACAAAATATTGTGATTCAATCAGTTTTTTCTCTTGCATTTTAGCCGCAGCGGTGCTATACTGCACCCATAAGCAGGAAACCTATGCGCTAAGGAGGAAATACACATGATCACCACCAATGTTACCGGCGGCACTCTGGCCCCTGGCGAGCTGGATGCCTATATCGCCCGCGCCAACGAGAAGTATCCTCCCGGCACTGTGCAGGCGCTGGATATCCACATCGACGGCGACTTTGTGGACCTGACCTATCGTCTGGCCCCCCAGCCCTTCAATCGCATCCGCCGCATCACCGGCTACCTGGTGGGCGACATGAGCCATTGGAACGATGCCAAGGCCGCCGAGGAGCGGGATCGCGTCAAACATATTTGAATTTTCAGAGCGAGGGCGGACAACATGTCCGCCCTCGCTTTTATTGTGTGCCGGTTTTGATCTGCTGCGCTGTTTAAGAGCGTGCCGTGCTCTGGAACAGGCAAAACAGCGCAGCAAATAGATTCCAGTGGGCAGCAAACCCCATTGTCTCACCGCTGATTTTATGCTATGATAAAAAGCAGTATCGTAGTTTATATCCTGTGAGGTGATCCCATGACCCATATCAAACGCCGTCTGCTCTCCTGGCTGCTGGCCCTGGCGCTGGTAGTCAGTCTCGCACCCTCCCAGAGCCGCGCTGTGCTGCAGGGCGTCTATTTTACAGCGGCCAACGAGCAGCTGCTGGAGCTGAGCAGCGCCACCATGCCCTTCTGGTCCGGAGACACCCTCTACGTCTCCAGCAGCGTATTCAACGGCACAGATCTGGGCGTCAGCTACGTGCGAAACAACAAAATGGGTCTGGCCATGCTCTACACCTCCCGCACCGACCTGCGCTTTGATCTCACGGACCAGTCCGTGTACGACAAGCAGGGCAACCACTACAACGGCCGCGCGATCGAGCGGGGCGGCGTGGTATTTTTTCCCCTGAATCTGGTCTGCACCTTCTTCGGTCTGACCTGGAGCTATTCCGCCACCGAGACCGCCCCCCTGATCCGCGTACGCAGCAGCGGCGCCATTCTGGATGACCGCACCTTTATCGACGCCGCGGGCGACTCCATGGCCAGCCGCTACGCCGCCTATGAAAAATGGGTAGAGGCCAACACCCCTGCCGCGCCTACGGTGGAGGAGCCCACAGCGCCCCCTGTCCACGCCGCTGACGGGCAGCGGGTCTATCTTCTCATCGAGAGCCGCTCTTCGGAGGATACCCTTGCTGCCATGGAGCTGCTGGGGGACAGTCAGGCCACCTTTCTTCTGAGCGTGGATCAGATGGCCGACGGAGATCTGATCCGCGCCCTGGTGTCCGCCGGACACGAGATTGCTCTGCTGCCCGCGGCGCAGTCTGCCGCCGAGCTGGAGGCCGAGATCGCTCTGGGCCGCGAGAGAGCGTGGCAGGCAGCCTGCATCTGGCTGCGGCTGGTGTGGTGCGGTGAGGACGATCCCCTCTCCCAGGTATTGGAGGATGTCGGCTGCAGCCCTGTCACCGCCATACTGGACCGCAGCGAGGGCGGCCTGCGCAGCGCGGCCCGGGCCACCAGTCTCCTGAACGTCATTGGCCGCTACCGGCGGGATGTCACCGTCCTTCTGGGAGCGGACAGCAGCTGCCTGGGCGGCCTGAGTCCCCTGCTGCACGAACTGCTGGAGGCACAGTACCGCGTGTGTGCCTGGCGGCTGGTCCCGTAAACGCCCCGCGCAGTTTTTACAAAAAGTTCAACAAAATTTCCTGTGATAGGCTATACTGTAGGGTGAGTTAACAAGCGCGCTTCGCCGTCGGTCGGCCACTGCGCTTTGGGAGGGTTTTATATGGCAAGAAAAATTCTCGTTGTGGAGGATGACCACAACATTTCCGACCTGATCCGGATGTATCTGGAAAAAGAGGGCTTCGAGGTGCAGACCACCTTCGACGGCGGCTCCGCCGTGGAGCTGTTTCGCTCTATGCAGCCGGACATGGTCCTGCTGGACATCATGCTGCCCGTGATGGACGGCTGGGCCGTGTGCAGCAAGATCCGGGAGACCAGCCGCACCCCCATCATCATGATCACCGCCAAGAGCGAGGTCTTCGACCGCATTCAGGGTCTGGAGATGGGTGCGGATGACTATATCGTCAAGCCCTTTGAGATGAAGGAGCTCATCGCCCGCATCAACGCTGTTCTGCGCCGCACGGAGATCCCCGAGGACACCCGCAAGCGCCTGGTATTCGACAAGCTGGAGATCAATTTGGACTCCTATGAGCTGACGGTGGACGGCAAAAAGGTAGACACGCCCCCCAAGGAGCTGGAGCTGCTCTACCATCTGGCCTCCACCCCCAACCGCGTCTACACCCGCAATCAGCTGCTGGATGAGGTGTGGGGCTTCGACTACTTTGGTGACAGCCGCACAGTGGACGTCCACATCAAGCGTTTGCGGGAAAAGGTGGAAAACGTCTCCGACCAGTGGGCGCTGAAGACCGTCTGGGGCGTGGGCTACAAGTTTGAGACAGCGCCCAAGGCGTGACCCTCTGTTATGGCACTTTCCCCGGATGGGAGAGTGCCATAAACGGATTCTGGGTCCTTTACCCTGGCATTGGAGGATAACATGAAGCGATTCAAGCGATTTAAAGGGATCTATTGGCGGCAGTTCATCGTCAGCGTAGGACTGGTCGCCCTGACACTGGTGCTGCTGGGCGCCTCCTTCTTTACGCTGACCTACAGCTATATCGTTGCGGAAAAGCGGAGCGAGCTGGAGCAGAAGGCCGAGATCATCGCCCAGCTGGCAGAGAACGCCTACAGCAAGCCCGGCGCGGCGCTGGGCATCTGGAACGATGACATGTCGGAGATCATCGACGTGGTGGAGCGGATGAGCGACATCGACTTTCTTATCTGGATCCCCGCGCTGAACCGCTTCGCCTGCACCGACTCCACCCTGCTGGACCAGGAGCTGCACCTGCCCAAATCCATGGGAGAAAAGCTGATGCGGAGCGAGACATACACCGGTGTCACCAGCTTCGGTGTCTACAGCACCCCCCGCTTTGTGGTGGCGATCCCCACCAGCAGCGAGGTGGTAGGACCCGTGCTGGCGATCATGGAGCAAAACGCCATCACCGAGATCTGGCGCGCCTTTTTGGGCATCTTCGCTCTGACCGCCATCACAGTCCTTCTCATTGCCTTTGTGGCCACCGCCACCATGACCATGCAGCAGACCAAGCCCATCAAGGACATGGTCAGCGCCACCCGCAAGTTTGCCGAGGGCAATTTCGATGCCCGGGTGCTGGACAGCGGGCGTGATGACGAGCTGGGCGAGCTGACCGCCGCCTTCAACGCCATGGCCGACTCCCTGCAGCAGACCGAGCAGCAGCGCCGGGAGTTCGTCGCCAATGTCTCCCACGAGCTGAAGACCCCCATGACCACCATCGCGGGCTATGCCGACGCGATCCTGGACGGGGTGATCTCCCCCGAGGAGGAGAAGCAGTACCTCTCCATCATCTCCGCCGAGAGCCGCCGGCTGAGCCGCCTGGTGCGGCGGATGCTGGATGTCAGCCAGCTGCAGAGCATGGATATCATCAAGCAGAAGCGCCCCTTCGACCTGTCGGAGTCCATTCTGCGGGTATTGGTATCCATGGAGAAGCAGATCACAGGCCGGGGCCTGGATGTGGATGTGGACATCCCCGATGGGCCTGTGCTGGTCCTGGGGGACAACGATCTGCTGACCCAGGTGGTCTATAATCTGCTGGAAAACGCCGCCAAATTTGCCCCGAGGGGGACCGTGCTGCACCTGTCTCTGGTCCGCCTGGGGGAGAAGGCAGTGGTCTCTGTGCAGAATCAGGGAGACACCATCCCCGCTGAGGAACTGCCCCGCCTTTTCGAGCGCTTCCACAAAGCGGACAAATCCCGCAGCGAGGACAAGGACGGCGTTGGACTGGGCCTCTACATCGTGCGCACGATCCTGGAGCAGCACAGGGAGAAGATCTCTGTCACCAGCGAGGACGGCGTCACCACCTTTACCTTCACCGTCCAGCTGGCGGAGGATACACACCCTGCGAAAAACACATAAGGAAATAAGCCTATGGAATATCATACTTCCCCCGCCTCCCACCAACCAGAGGAGATCGTACTGACCTACCGCCCCTGCGAGCGGGTCGAACCTGTGGAGCTTTCTCTGGAGCGCCCACTCCCCCAGCGCATGTGCCGGACGCCGCAGACCAGACGGCGGCGTGTTGGCCGCCGTCATGTGGTCGTTGGAGTGCTCCTGCTGGCCGCGCTGATCGCCCTGGGCGTCGGCATCTGGCTGTTCCAGACATGGGGCCATCATTCCTCAGCCAGCGGCAGCCCGAGCGCCGCGGACGACCAGCCCACCGCCCCCGGCGACGGCTACTCCACCGAGTTTTTCGACGGCGAGGCATCCATCTCCCCCTACCGCCCGGACCCGGAGGACATCATTCCCGTGGAGCTGGTCAGCATGGAGGGGGCCGCCGTTCTGTCTCCCAGCGAGATCTATCAAAAGCTCGCCCCCGCCACGGTCACCGTTCTGGGTGAGAGCACCAGCGGCTACAGCGTGGGAACGGGCATCATCATCAGCGCCGAGGGCCTGATCCTGACCAACTACCACGTGATTGCCGGGTGCAGCTCCTGCAGCGTATGGGTCACCAACGCATACAACGTGGATACCGAGTATCCCGCCTATCTGGTGGGTGGAGACGAGGAACAGGATCTGGCCGTTCTGAAGATCATGGCCTTCGATCTGCCTGTGGCGGAGCTGGGCATCTCTGACGAACTGCAGGTGGGTGACAGCGTATACGCCATCGGTAACCCCCTTGGGCTGGAGCTGCGCAGCACCTTTACGGACGGCATCGTCTCCTCCGTTAACCGCGAGGTGGACGTGGACGGCGTGGTCATGACGCTGATCCAGACCAACGCCGAGCTCAACAGCGGCAACTCCGGCGGCCCCCTCATCAACCAGTACGGCCAGGTGGTGGGCATCAACACCATCAAAATGATGAGCGGTTATGAGAACACTGTGGAAGGACTTGGCTTCGCCATCCCCACCAGCTGCATCGTAAAATGGATCAACGACATTCTGGAAACCGGCGAGATCGCTCCCCAGCCGGTGCTGGGCGTCAGCATCAACCGCCTCCCTGTCACTCTGCCGGACGGCACCATCGCTCTGGAGGTATCCGCCGTCACTGCGGGTCTCGGCGCTGAACGGGCCGGCATCCAGGTGGGCGACTGCATCGTCAGCTTCAACGGTCAGAAGGTGGGCCGCACCGAGGATGTGCTGGCGATCCGCCGCGGTCTCTCCGTAGGCGACCAGGTTCCTGTCCTTCTGTGGCGGGATGGGGCATATCTGGAGATCACCATGGAGATGATGGAGGACATTCCCGAGGAGAGTGCCTCTTCCCAGGCCGGAAAATAAAGCAGTAAAAAATCACTCCTGACCTGTGTCGGTCAGGGGTGATTTTTTTCATATCGGTGGCCGGATCAGGCCATCCAGGCTGTCAAAACAAAGTCGTTGACATAGTCATCGGTGTGGAACTGCGCGCCCAGGCCCTGGAGATAGTCCTTCACCTGCTTTTTGGTCAGATTCCGCACATACACATCCACCTGCTCACCGGCGCGAAGCTTTTCTCCCACCTTGGCCTCCAGCTCCGCCTCGTCAGAAACATACAGATCAAACTTGGTGTAGTAGAACTGGCTGTCGTCCTCTGCCGCGGGATAGGCATCCCTGTTCCAGGTGTGGGTCTTGCCGATCTCCGTATCGGAGCAGAGGAGATACGCCTTGCCGCAGGTGTTGTCCGTGCCGCCGTAGCCCGCACCCCAGGTGCAGTCTACGTGGTACCAGCTGCCCTCCAGCTCGATCATGTTCCAGTTGTGGGGCTCGCCATTGCCCTTGCCGTAGATCTGGGTGCAGTTCATGCCCAGCATGGACGTGAGCATATCGAAGGCGTCGGCATAGCCCTGACAGATGGTGAGGTGATCGATCATCGCACCATAGGCGGTGATACCCCGGTCGAACTTGAAGCTGGTGTTCAGCGCATTGAGCAGCTCCGTACTGTACTGGACATTGCCGGACAGATAGCTGTAGATGGTCAGGCACTTGTCGTAGTCCGTCATATCCTCCCGGATATTCTCCTCCAGCCAGGCCACCGCCACATCGTACAGCGCCAGCTCGTCCTCCGTCAGCGTGGAGGTATCGCCGCTGAGGTAAGCGGCAGCCACGTTGTCGCCGGGGTAGTAGGTGATGGTGATGATGTACTGCACACCGTACTCACCGAAATCCACCTTGGGGTTGCACCAGGCCAGCAGATAGTCCTCGCAGAAGGTGCTGGACTGAATATCCGGCATGGCGCTCTTCTCACAGGTGAAGATGATGTTGCGATAGCGGTTGGCGATGCAGTCCAGGAAGTAGTCGTGCATCCCCAGCTGATTGGTGAAATGGGGCATCTGGGAGAAATCCACCTTCTCCATGGTGAGGTTCACCGCATTGGCGTCGATGCCCACCATGTCAGAGGCGGTAAAGCTCTCCGCCACAGGGGCAGGCTCCTCCGGCGCAGGCTGCGGCTCCTGCGTGGTGGTCTCCTCCGCAGGCTCCTGCGACTCGCTGTCGTTGGTAGTGCCGCCATTCTGGCCGCCGCAGGCGGTCAGCAGCAGCATGAGGGCCAGCACAAGAGCCGGCCAGGTCTGTCTTTTCATCGGTCATTCCTCCCCGGATACGGCCAGCCGCCTCACGTGAAGCGAGGGGGCACAGACACAGCCGTTCACCGCATCCATCCAGCTGGCCTCGTTTCCTGCGCTGCAAACATTTTCCAGCATTTCAAAGAAGTTTCCGGCAATGGTGATCTGAGCTACGCCGCGCCCGCGCTGTCCGTTCTCCACCCGATAGCCCTTGGCGATCAGGGAGAAGTTGGCGGTAGAGGGATTGGCACCGGCAAATACGCCGCTGACACCGGTGATCAGAAGGCCAGTACCCATATCCCGCAGCTGCTCATCCCGGCTCTTCTCACCGCACTGGAGCACTACGTTGGTGTAACCGGTACCCACCTCCTCGGCAAAGCCAGTCTTAAAGCCGTTGCCGCCGGGGGCTACACCGTCCTGCTGGGCGCTGCGCTTATCGTACAGCAGCGAGGCAAGCTTTCCGCCTGCCAGCAGGGTCTTGCGCTGGGTTGGCGTGCCCTCATCATCAAAGCGGCGGCAACGGATGCCGCCCTCCATAGCGGGCTCCTCGGTGAGGGTGATGGTCTCCCCAGCCACCTGCTGGCCCATGCGTCCCTCCAGAACGCTCATATGCGTCTGGACATTCTTGGCAAAAAAGGCGGGCAGGAAGGCGTCCAGCAGCTCACAGACCACGCCGCTGCTGAGCACTACCGGGGAAGTCCCCGTAGGATAGGAAGCGGCATCCAGCTTGGTAACGGCATCCTCCGCCGCCTGGCGGGCCAGCTTCTCCATGTCGGGATACTGCCCCAGCTGGAAGGGCTCGCCCCGGCCGCCCAGCTGCACCGCATCCCCCTCCCGGGCGTTGAGCCCGATGTAGAAGTGGCCGGTAGCGCTGCTGTCAGACACGGACTGCCCCGCCTCGTTGATCAGAGTGATGGTCTTGATAGTCTCCGAACAGCCACAGTGCTGGACCTGGGCCACACGCCCATCCGCCGCGTAGGCCGCCTGCTCAGCGGCGGCCAGCCGCTCCACCAGCTCCATCAGATCCATCCATGGATGGCACACCTCCCCCTGCTCCGGCAGAGCAGGGATGGTACGCTCCATAGCGCTCTGGCGGCGGGCCAGGGCGCTCTCCCGGATGGTCTGGATATGCTCCTCAAAAAGCTCGGGCTGGAAGTTTTCCACAAATACACCGCCGTAGAAGCCCTCCACCTGGCCCTCGATGAACAGCAGCTGCTGCTTCGACTGCTCCAGCTGATCCAGCTCTCCCTTGAAGACCTGGACAGAGCGGCTGGCAGACTCCTCCAGATAATACTCCAGATGACTGACGCCCTTCTCATGGGCCAGCCGGGTAAAATCCTGCAAATATTGCTTCAGCATCACTCCAGACCTCCCACCAGGATGTTGCTCACGCGGAGCGTCGGCTGCCCCGCGTTGATAAACAGAGCGCCGCTGTTGTTGTAGCAGTACCCCTGCCCCAGGGACAAATCATCCGCCACCATATCCACATTCCGCAGCACCTGACCGCCGGTGCCGATAAGGGTCGCGCCGTAGACCGGCTCGGTCAGACGGCCATTCTCGATCAGCCAGGTCTCAGAGGTATTGAAGTTGAATTCGCCGGTGACGGGATTGACGCTGCCGCCGTTGATGTTGCCCACGTAGAGGCCCCGCTCCGTATTGGCGATGATGTCCTCCCGGCGGCTGGTGCCGGGTGCGATGAAGGTGTTGGTCATGCGGGCCTCCGGGGCGTAGCGGTAGCTCTGGCGGCGGCCGGAGCCGGTGGAGGGCATTCCCATACGGCGGCCCTCCAGCTGGTCGATCATATAGCCCTTCAGAATGCCATTTTCAATAAGCACATTGCGCTGGGAGGGCGTACCCTCATCGTCGATGTGCATGGAGCCCCACTCCCCTGCCAGGGATCCGTCGTCCACCAGTGTCACCAGCGGAGACGCCACCTGCTGGCCCAGCTTGCCGGAAAACTCAGAGTTTCCCTTGGCGACAGAGCTGGCCTCCAGACTGTGGCCGCAGGCCTCATGGAACATCAGGCCGCCAAAGCCATTATTGACCACCACAGTCATCATGCCGCTGGGGCACTTCCGCCCGTGGACGGCGGTCTTGGCCGCCTGGGCGGCGCGGCGGGCGTGGCCCTCGATGTCCAATGTATCGTAGTACTCCAGGCCAGCCATGGCGCCAGGGCCGGTGAAGGCGCTCTGGATCATGCCGTTGGCGCTGGCATAGGCGCTGATGAGCAGGCGGGTCTTCACCTGCCGGTCCTGGGCCAGAAGGCCGTTGGTATTGGCCACCAGGATCTGGCGGTCCATATCCAGATATCGGACATTCATCTGGGAGATCTCACTGTCAAAGTCCATACCGGCCCGGATGGCCCGGTCGATCAGCCGGATCTTATCGCCATAGGCCACCTGACCGGGGGCCTTGCGGATGCAGTCCGTCCCATAGTCCGTCATGCGCTGCAGCGGAACGCGCTGCAGCCTGCCGGAACGGCAGGCTGCAGTCAGTTCTTTCGTCAGCTGCAGCAGAGTTTCCTCCCGGCTGTCATTGCTGAAGGCATAGTAGCAATGCAGACCGGAGAAGACGCGGATCCCCACACCGCTCTCGTGTCCGCTGGAATTTCCGCTGACACCGCTGGCGCGGGCGTTGATCACATTTTTCCGGCTTTCCTCGCAGAATACCTCTGCGAAGTCCGCTCCGCCTGTGCTGGCCGCGTCCAAAACGCGCTCCAGCACCGCATCAGAAAGTATCATATTGTATTCTCCTCTTGTATCACTTGCAGTGGTGGCAGGCCACGAAGTGGTCCGGCTCGATCTCCACCAGCGCAGGCATCTCCTGGCGGCAGCGGTCAGTGGCGTACTTGCAGCGGGCTGCGAAGCGGCATCCGGGAGGGGGATTGATGGGGCTGGGGACCTCGCCCTCCAGACGCTCGATGGTCTTTTTGCCCGTGCCGTCGAAATCCACCTCGGGGATCGCAGCCATCAGCGCCTGGGTATACGGATGCTTGGCGTTTTTGAAGATAGTCTCGCTGGAAGCCAGCTCCACCATACTGCCCAGGTACATAACACCCACCCGGTCGGAGATGTGCTTGACCATGCTCAGGTCGTGGGAGATGAAGAGATAGGTCAGGCTGCGCTCCTTCTGCAGACGGATCAGCAGGTTCACGATCTGGGCCTGGATTGAAACGTCCAGAGCGGAGATCGGCTCGTCGCAGACGATGAAATCGGGGTCCACAGCCAGAGCACGGGCAATACCCACACGCTGGCGCTGACCGCCGGAGAGCTCATGGGCAAAGCGGCCGGCAAACTGCTCCGTCAGACCGACGGCAGCCAGCAGCTCAACGATGCGCTGCTGTCTCTCCTGGGCGTTCAGCTTCAGGTGAACGTCCATGCCCTCGGCCACGATCTCACCGATGGTCATACGGGGGTCCAGAGAGGAGTAGGGGTCCTGGAAGATCATCTGGGCTCTGTGCTTGAACTCCAGATTCTCCTTGCCGTGGAGCTTGGTGACATCCTTACCGTCGAAGAGGATCTCGCCGGAGGTCGGCTCATACAGGTGCAGCAGGGTACGGCCGCAGGTGGTCTTTCCGCAGCCGGACTCACCCACCAGGCCCAGGGTCTCGCCCTTGCGGATGGCGATATTCACGCCGTCAACAGCCTTCAGGGTACGCTTGCGGTCGACCTTGAAGTATTTGCACAAATTTTTTGCTTCGATCAAGTACTCGCCCATTACTTCTTCCTCCTGTCGTAGAAAGATTCGACCTTAGGCGCATCAGGATGCTGCAACCAGCAGGCCACGGAGTGGGTCTCGCCCAGGGAGGTCTCTGCGGGGTTCTTCTCCCGGCAGATCTCCATGCAGTACTCGCAGCGCGCCGCGAAGGGGCAGCGCTCCAGAGGCAGCAGCAGATCCGGCGGCGTTCCCTTCAGGGCATAGAGCTCCTGCTTGCTCTCGGTAGCCAGAGCGGGAACGGAGCTCAGCAGCGCCCAGGTGTAGGGGTGTTTGGCATCGTTGAAGATCTCCTCCGTGGTGCCGCGCTCCACCACCTGACCGGCGTACATGACCTGCACCCGGTCGGCAAAGTTGGCGATGACGCCCAGGTCGTGGGTGACCAGGATGATCGCAGTGTTCAACTCGTCCTTCAGATTCTGCAGCAGATCCAGGATCTGGGCCTGGATGGTAACGTCCAGTGCGGTGGTAGGCTCATCGGCGATGAGGATAGAGGGGTTGTTGGCCAGGGCCATGGCGATCATGACGCGCTGACGCATACCGCCGGAAAGCTGGTGGGGATAGGAGTCGATATTCTTCTCCGGAGCGGGGATCTTGACCATCTTCAGCATGCTCAGGGTCTCCTCACGGGCCTGCTTCTTATCCATGCCGCGGTGCAGGATCAGGCCCTCGGCGATCTGCTTGCCGATGGTCATGGTGGGGTTCAGGCTGGTCATGGGGTCCTGGAAGATCATGGAGATCTCGTTGCCGCGCAGAGACTGCAGGCGCTTCTTGTCCATGTTCATGATCTCCTCCCCGTTGTACTTCATGGAGGAGCTGTCCTTGATCTCCACGAAGGGGGGATTCCACAGGCGCATGATGGCCTTGGCGGTAGCAGTCTTGCCGCAGCCGGACTCGCCGACAAAGGCCAGGGTCTCGCCGCGGTTGACATGGAAGCTGACGCCGCGGACTGCCTTGACCTCACCGGCATAGGTATGGAAGGAAACACTGAGGTCTTTGACCTCTAAGATCTTATCTTCTTTTTTCATAACTCAAAGCTCCTTTC
Organism: uncultured Oscillospiraceae bacterium; assembly: GCA_964429705.1. Taxonomy (GTDB): domain Bacteria; phylum Bacillota; class Clostridia; order Oscillospirales; family Oscillospiraceae; genus Pelethomonas. The sequence continues at coordinate 30,079 of CAYSDG010000004.1, forward strand.
CGCCGGTCACTTTCTGGCCTTGGGGTCCAGAGCATCACGCAGGCCCTCGCCGATCAGGGTGAAGCAAAGCATGGTCAGCGCGATCATCAGGACAGGGAATGCCAGCAGGTAGGGATAGAACGTAAACGAGGACTGCGCCGCAGAGGCCAGCGCACCCCAGGAGGTTCCGGGAGGCTGGATGCCCAGACCCAGATAGCTGAGGAATGCCTCAGAGAAAATGTAGCCGGGGATGGAGAAGGTGATGTTGACGATGATGATGCTCATGGTGTTGGGGATAAAGTGGCGGGTGACGATCTTCCAGGGGCTGACACCCAGCAGCTGTGCCGCCAGGGTGAACTCCTCGCTCTTGATGCGCAGCATCTCCGAGCGGACGAAACGCGCCGTGCCGCACCAGCCGGTGATACACATGGCCAGCAGCAGCGTGCCCAGGTTGGAGCTCTCAAGGACAACACTCATCAGAATGACGATGATCATATAGGGGATGGCGATGAGCACCTCAACGATACGCATCATGATAGTGTCCACCACGCCGCCGAAGTAGGCGGCAATACCGCCGTAGATGCAGCCGATGACCATGGAGATCAGGGCGCCCACGATACCGATGATGATAGACACGCGGCCGCCGATCCACACGCGGGTCCACATGTCGCGGCCCAGCTTATCGGTGCCGAACCAGTGCTCGGCGCAGGGACCCACATTGCGGGCATCGCTCATGGTCTCATACTCATACTGGCTGAACATGGGCGCGAAGGCACACATCAGGACCAGCACCAGTAGCACGATCAGGGAGATGACGGCCACCTTGTTCATCTTAAAGCGGCGCCAGGCGTCCTTCCAGAAGTTAATGGGAGGCCGGGCCAAAAGATCCGCGGCATCGTCTTCCGTGCCGATGATCCGGAATTTTTCTTTCGAGATAGTTTCCATTCTTCCTGCCTCCTTCTTACTTCTTGCCGCCGCCGACACGGATACGCGGGTCGATCAGCGTATAAACGATATCCAGCACCAGCTGCATGGCGATGAACAGGATCGCGTAGAACACGGTGGTGCCCAGGATCATGGTATAGTCGTTGTTATTGATAGAAGAGATGTAGTAGAAGCCGATACCGGGGATGGCGAACATACGCTCCGTCACGAATGCGCCGGTGAAGACACCGACCACAGAGCTCGCAAAGATGGTGACAGCGGGCATCAGGGAGTTGCGCAGCACGTGGCGGGTGATGATCTGGAACTGGCTGAGGCCCTTGGCCTTAGCCGTCAGGACGTAGTCCTGATCCAAAGTATCCAGCATGGATGCCTTGACATAGCGGGCGTAGGTGGCCACAGAGCCGAAGGCGCTCACGGCGATGGGCAGGATCATGTGCTTCCAGGTACCCCAGCCGGAGGGGGGCAGCCAGCCCAGCTTGACGCCGAAGAGCCACTGGGTCAGGGAGATCAGAACGAAAACGGGCAGTGTAGTACCCAGAATGGCGATGAACATCACCACATAGTCGGGCAGCTTGTTCTTGTTCAGCGCGGCCACGATACCCAGGATCACACCGGTCAGCGTACCGATGACCAGGGCGATACCGCCGTACAGGCCGGAAACAGGAGAGGTCTCCAAAATGGTGTCCAGAACGGGACGGCCGGCGTAGCGCAGGCTCTCACCCAGATCGAACTCGGTCAGCAGACCCTTCATATAAATGAGGTACTGCTCAAACAGGGGCTTATCCAAGCCATACTTGGCCATGAAGGCGGCCTTGGTCTCCGCCGGCAGGGCACGAGCCATACCGGAAAGAGGGTCACCGGGGATGCTGCGCATCAGGAAAAAGGTCAGCGTGACCACGGCCAGCAGAGTTACAAAGGCCAGCAGGGTGCGCCGCAGGATATACTTTCCCATGAAAGGCACTCCTTTCTCAACATCAAAGATACTCAATACTTGAGAAAGGCGCAGACTAGCTGCGCCTTTCTCGGTAGTGCGTTACAAAGCTTAGCTCTTGTCAGCGGAAATCAGCCGCGGGCACCGGTGTTCATACCCTGATAGCCGCCGGAGGAGAAGGCCAGGGTAGCGTAGCCCTGAACGAAATTCTTATAGAAGCTGTTGCTGGAGGGGAACAGGATGGGGTTGACCACATACTCTTCCAGCAGCAGGATGGTCTCGGCTTCCTTGTACATCTCCAGACGCTTGGCCTCGTCCATCTCGGACTGAGCCTTGGTCACCAGCTCATCGTACGCAGCGTTGGACCAGCCGGTCTGGATGGAGTCGACGTCGGACTTGAACAGGGACAGAACATCATAGGGATCGTTGTAGTAAGCGCCCCAGCCCATGTAGCCGATCTGGTAGTTGCCCTGCTCCAGGTTGCTGGAGAAGATGCCCCACTCGCTGAAGTCGATCTTCAGATTGATGCCCAGAGCGGTGTTATAGGTCTGCTGCAGATACTCGCCATAGGTGCGGAACCACTCGTCGGTACCGGCCAGGGAGAAGGTGATGTCCAGAGTGGAGGGATCGTTGCCCAGGCCCAGCTCTTCCATACCCTTCAGCAGGTAATCCTTAGCGGTCATGTTGTTGGCAGCAGCGTCATCATACATAGCCTGGATCATGTCGCCGGCATACTCGCGGTAGTTGGTGGAGCCAACGGCCATAGCGCCGGTGACCCAGCCGGTAGCGGCGTTGGAGCGGCCGCCGAAGGTGACCTCGTTCAGATCCTCGCGGTCAACAGCCATGTTGAAGGCGCGGCGGATGTTGGCGTTCTGGAACAGCTCATCCTTGGTGTTGTAGAAAGCGTAGTTGACGCTGGCGGAATAGGTCTTGACGTAGTCGGTATCCTCGCGGGCCAGGAACTTCTGCACCCACTCAGCGGTGGAGGTGCCGACGTAATCCAGCTCACCAGCCTCATACATGGTGTAAGCGGTGGTGCTGTCAGCCAGGATATGCATGGTGACGTTCTCGATCTGGACAGCGTCAGCGTTCCAGTAATCGGCGCGCTTCTTCAGGATGATGGAGGAGTTGTGAGTCCAGGACTCCATGGTGTAGGCACCGTTGAAAACGGTGCACCCGGGCTCGGAGCCGTACTGCTCGCCATACTTCTCAACGATGTCCTGACGCTGGGGATAGTACACAGTACCGCAGGCCATCTCCAGGAAGGAGGGCACGGGGTAGGACAGAGTGATCTCCAGGGTCTTCTCATCCAGAGCCTTGACACCCAGGGTCTCCAGAGCGGCGCCGTCGCGCACGTCATAGTAGCCCTCCAGAGGCATCAGGAAGTAGTCGTTGGGGCAGCCGGTGGCGGGGTCAGCGGAGCGCTGCAGGGAGTAAACATAGTCCTGAGCGGTGACAGGCTGACCATCGGACCAGGTGTTGTCACCCAGGTGGAAGGTCCACACGGTACCATCCTCGTTGGACTCCCAGGTCTGGGCGTCGCCGGGGACGATCTCATAGTTGCCATCCGTCTCGCCCATGCGGACCAGAGACTCCATGACGTTGTTGACAACGCCGGAGGAGTAGGAGTCGGAAATACGGGAGATATCCATGGAGGTGGGGTCGGCACTCAAGTAGGTGTTGTAATACTGTGCGCCGGCGGGGGTGGTGGAATCACTGGGAGTAGTGGTAGTGGTGTTATTCTTGTTGGTGCTGCCATTACCGGCGTTGTTGCCGCCGCAGGCCACCAGAGCAAACACCATAACCAGTGCAAGAAGCATAGCTACGAGCTTTTTCATATGATCTCTCCTTCATATTCAGGGATCCGCCCCGCGCGCCGCCTCGCCCCTGTCACCCTTTGCCGCGCCCTGCCCCACCGTTTAGCAGGTCATAAAGCTCTATTCGCCCAATAGAGCTTTCGCGGGGCGCCCCGCGAAAGGGGATCGTGGACAGTGTCAGCTGTTCGCACAGTACGTCTTCCCTGTTGATGTCATAAATTATAGTACAAACCATAAAACCGCGTCAACTCCCTTTCTTCTTTTCTCTATTTTTACTACAATTTTCTACAATTTATTAGGCAACCCATACAAAAAAAGCGTCAGCAGAAGCCCTCTGCCGACGCTTTTTCTTTTATTTTTTGCTACATTTTATCCATTAAAGCGTAGAATTCCGTAACACTGGAGGCGAAACTGGCTTTCTTGCCGCTGATGCGGATATTGATGGCCGAGGCGATCAGATTTGCCAGCACCATCGGCGCGCCAAGGGTGTTGAGAAACAGCCGGGTGGTGGTGGGGACCATCAGCGTCAGATCAGCAAAGGGGGCCACGGGGGATTTGCCGTTGTCGGTCATGGCGATGATCTTGACCCCCTTGCGGTGGGCAAACTCCGCCACCGTGGTGGTCATATGGTAGTAGTCCGGGAAGGACACCACAAACAGCACCGTCTTCGGCGTCAGCATAGGCAGCGCCATGTGGATGCTGTCGTACAGCTCGGTATTGATGAGCACGGAACCGCAGCCCATCACAGACAGTAGCATGGAGAGATATTCACACACATAGGTGGACACGCCGCGTCCGCAGAACACGACCTTATCCGCCGCCCGCATCATATCCGCCGCGGCAAAGATCTGCTGCACATCCAGCGTACTGAAAAACTGGTCAAACAGCCGGGATTCCTCGCTGCATATGTCCTTCAGCAGCCGCTCGGTATCACTCAGCTCATAGCTCGGTGTCGGATCGACATTAAAGTTGATGTCGCGGCGCAGCCGCTCCATCTGCTGAGCAGCGTACTTGCGGAACTCGTACTTCAGCTCGCTAAAGCTGGCAAAGCCCAGGCTGTCACAGGTCTTCAGGATCGTCATTTCCGTGATACCGGTGTCCTTGCTGATCTCCTTCAGGGTGATATAGCTCATGCGGTCCGGGTCCGCCAGCATATAGGCGGCTACCTCCCGCTGTTTTCTGGTGAGAAATGGATACTTCTCCTGGATCTGTTCCACGACCGTCATAGCGTTCCCCCTGTACATTTACTATAGCAAGTATAGCATTTACTCTAATTCTTGGCAAGCTTTTTCCTGAAGCAGAGCCAAAAAATGCCGGGCCCAACCGGGCCCGGCACAGAAATACAGCGCAGATATTACAGGATCTTCAGCGCGCCGGTGGGGCAGCGGTCCGCGCACAGATGACAGTCCTTGCAGCCCTCCACAGCGGCAGGGTCCATAAACTCGGGGCGGATCACCGTCTTAAAGCCACGGTCCACCAGACCAAGCAGGCCCTTGCCCACCTCCTCGCGGCAGGTGCGGACACACAGGTTGCACAGGATGCACTTGCCCTGATCCCGCTCAATGGACACCAGGCGCTGCTCCTTGAAGCACTTATGCTTGTCACCGGCCAGGCGCTCAGGATGGATCGGCTCCTGGTTGGCATAGCGGATCAGCTTGCAGTCCTCATAGTCGTGACAGCCGCACTCCAGACAGCGGGCGGCCTCCTGCCGGGCCAGCGTGTCGTCAAAGCCCAGGTTGATGGCATCGAAGTTATGCTTGCGCACCTCGGGGTCCTGCACCGGCATGACGATGCGGGCTCTGGTGGGGTGCTTGGCCCGCAGCTCAGCAGCCATCTCCTCCGTCTCCTGGCGTCTGGAGTGGTAAAGCTCCGGGAAATCCATGGGTCTGCCGTCCAGATAGGCGTCGATGGCCTCCGCGGCGCGGTCGCCCTCGGCGATGGCCTCAATGGCGATGGAGGGGCCGCGGTTCGTAGCGTCGCCGGCGGCAAAGACACCCTCCAGATTGGTCAGGCAGTTGGTGGTGTCGGCCTCGACCGTGCCCTTCTTGGTGAGGGCCAGATCCTCCAGACCAACAGCGTTGAAGCGCTGTCCGATGGCAGAGATGACGAAATCCACATCCAGCAATTCCTCCTGGCCGGGCACAGGGATAGGCTTGCGGCGGCCGGAGGCATCCGGCTCGCCCAGCTCCATGATCTGCAGGCGGATGGCGGATACCGCGCCGTCCTTGCCGATGATCTCAATGGGATTGGTCAGGAACTTGAAGTTGATCCCCTCTTCGATGGCCTCCGTGATCTCCACATCCTCCGCTGGGGCCTCGGCCCGGGTGCGGCGGTAGATGACATAGACATTCTCCGCGCCGAAGCGGACGGCCATACGGCAGACATCAACTGCCACGTTGCCGCCGCCGACCACTGCCACATTCTTCCCTGCGATGGGGGGACGCTTGCCCCGGTTGATCGCTGTCAGGAAGTCGATGCCGCCGATCACGCCCTTCAGCCCGTCGCCGGGGCAGCCAACATTGGTGCTGCTCCACGCGCCGGTGGCGATCAGGACCGCGTCATAGTCGTGGCGCAGTTCCGGCAGAAACACATCGCGGCCCAGGGAGGTGTTGTTGCGCATCTCCACGCCCAGTTCGGCGATGGAGGCCACATCCCGGGCCATGACAGCGCGGGACAGGCGGTACTCGGGAATACCGTAGCGCAGCATGCCACCCATCTCAGGCATAGCGTCGAAGATGGTGACAGCGTGGCCGCGCAGGCGCAGGAAATAGGCGGCGCTCAGACCGGCGGGGCCGCCGCCCACGATGGCGACATGCTTGCCGGTATCGGGCTCCAGCTCCGGGCGATAGGGGTCGCCGGAGTTCAGGTCGTTATCTGCGGCAAAGGCCTTCAGCCGGGCAATGGAGATCGGCTCCTCCACCAGTCTGCGGCGGCAGTTGCTCTCACAGGGATGCGGGCAGACACGGCCGATAGACGCGGGGATGGGAATGCGCTGCTTGATGATGCGGACCGCCTCCCGGTCGTTGCCCAGAGCGATCTGCTTCAGATAGCCCTGCACGTCGGTCCCGGCGGGACAGCTGAGATGACAGGGGCCCTTGCAGTCGCCCTCGTGGTCGCTCATCAGCAGCTCCAGCGCGATCTTGCGGGCCTGCTTGACCCGGGGCGTATCGGTATGGATGACCATGCCATCCGCCGCGACGGTGGCGCAGGCGCGCAGCAGCTTCGGGGAATTTTCCGCCTCCACCACGCACAGGCCGCAGGCGCCGTATACCTTGATATTTTTATTGTAGCAGAGATTGGGGATCTCGATCCCGTTCTGGGCGGCAATGGTCAGGATGGTGTCGCCCTTGGAGCCTGTCAGCTCACGGCCGTTGATCGTAATCTTGATTTGTTCCATCTTCTGTTGCCTCCTTATTCTACGGTGATCGCGTCAAACTTGCAGCCCTTGCGGCACTGGTCACAGCGGATGCACAGGTTGGGATCGATGCTGTGGGGCTTCTTCTTCTCGCCGGTGATGGCCTTGGCGGGGCAGTTTTTGGCGCAGACGGTGCAGCCCTTGCACTTCTCCGGATCGATGCTGTATGTACGCAGCGCTGCGCACTCCTTGGCGGGACACTTCTTGTCGCGGATATGAGCCTCATACTCATTGCGGAAGTAGCGGATCGTGGTGAGTACGGGGTTGGGGGCCGTCTGCCCCAGGCCGCAGAGAGCGCCGTCCTTGACAGCCAGGCACAGCTCCTCCAGCAGCTCGATGTCCCCCTCCCGGCCCTCGCCGTTGACGATGCGGGTCAGTATCTCCTGCAGACGCTTGGTGCCGATGCGGCAGTGGACGCACTTACCGCAGGATTCAGAGGTGGTGAAATCCAGGAAGAATTTGGCCATGCCCACCATGCAGGTGCTCTCATCCATGACCACCATGCCGCCGGAGCCCATAATCGCGCCGGTGGCCGTCAGGGCCTTGTAGTCGATCACCGTATCCAGCAGCTCCGCCGGAATGCAGCCGCCGGAGGGGCCGCCCATCTGCACGGCCTTGAACTGCTTGCCGCCGCGGATGCCGCCGCCAATACCGAAGATCACATCCCGCAGGGTCTTGCCCATGGGTATCTCCACCAGACCGCCCTTGCGGATTTTACCGGTGAGGGCAAAGACCTTGGTGCCCTTGCTGTTCTCAGTGCCCATGGCGGCAAAGGCCGCGCCGCCATGATCCAGGATCCACGCCACATTGGCGAAGGTCTCCACGTTATTGATGTTGGACGGCTCATCCATATAGCCCTTCTGCGCGGGGAAGGGAGGCTTCAAGCGGGGCATGCCGCGCTTGCCCTCCAGCGACTCAATGAGAGCGGTCTCCTCGCCGCAGACAAAGGCACCCGCACCGGCCTTGATGCGCATATCGCAGGAGAAGCCGGTCCCCAGGATGTTCTCACCTAGAAGATTGGCCGCCCGGGCCTGCTCGATGGCGCGGGTCAGATTGACAATGGCCAGGGGATACTCCGCGCGGACATACACGATCATCTCCGTGGCACCAATGGCATAGGCACCGATGAGCATACCCTCGATCAGGTTATGAGGATCAGACTCGATCACAGCGCGGTCCATAAACGCGCCAGGGTCGCCCTCGTCGGCGTTGCAGATGAGATACTTCTCCTCGCTGACGCTCTGCCGGGCGGCATTCCACTTGAACCAGGTGGGGAAGCCCGCGCCGCCGCGGCCAGCCAGACCGGAGATCTTGATCTCCTCGATGACCTGCTCCGGTGTCATGGTCTTCAGCACCTTCTCCAGCGCCCGGTAGCCATCCGCCCCGCGGTAATCCTCCAGAGAGGCGGGGTCGATCAGGCCGCAGTGGCGCAGAGCGATGCGGGTCTGGCGGGTGAGGAACTCCTCGTCCTCAGGAGCAATGGTGATGCTGTCCACCCGGCTCATATCTCCGGTGCGGGCCGCCGCCACGATGGCGGGCGCATCCTCGGCAGTGACATGGACCAGACGGCGCAGCAGATGCTTTTCATCATCGTATATATCCACGATAGGCTCCAGAAAGCACATACCGATGCAGCCGGTGCTGCCCAGGGTAAAGCTCTCCTTCTCCTGCAGCAGGGCTTCGATGGCAGTGCGCACCTTGCCCGCGCCGGCAGCGATCCCGCAGGAACCTTCTCCGATCACAATACGCATAACTTACTTGCCCTCCTTCTCTTGAATGTCCTTCAGGATGGCGATGGCGCTCTCCGGGGTGAGATTGCCATGAGCCTCGCCATTGATCATGATGACAGGAGCCAGGGAGCAGCAGCCCAGACAGGCCACATGCTCCAGCGTAAAGAGCCCGTCCTGGGTGGTCTCGCCGTTCTGCACGCCCAGATAGGCGGAAATGGCGGCGCTGACCCGCTCGCTGCCGTTGACGTGGCAGGCCGTGCCCTGGCAGGACATGATGTGGTACTTGCCGATGGGGGCCAGGCGGAACTGGGAGTAGAAGGTCGCCACGCCCATCACCTCAGCCGGGGTGGTGCCCACCTTTTCAGCGACATGGTACATAACGTCCTTGGGCAGGTAGCCATAAATATCCTGCGCGCGCTGCAGGATCGTGATCAGGCTTCCGGGCTGGTGAGCGTACTTGTCAAGAACGTCTTTCAACAAGGTGAAATCGCTCTGCGGCCCTTGGCAGTGACAACTCATACTGAATTCCTCCTTTATGTTCCTTGATATGACTTCTTTTCCTCTCTATATCTGCCTCTCCCACCCCGGTGCACCAACCGGGCAGGAAACGCATCAGCTGCAAAAGCTCAGCAGCAACAGGGGCTTCAACATATATACCAAAAGCCAGAAGCTTTTATGTATGTTTTATTGTAACAAATGACTTTTGCTTTGGCAATACTTTCTCTATCGTTATTTTGGTGACAAAGTTCCAATAAATCGTCAAATCTCTAACAAAATATACTGTTTGTCAACTTTTTGTCACATATTTGCGAATAATACACAACACGTGGACAAGTACAGGCGCTTTTTCACTTCAGTTACGTACACTACATGGCCAGTCCTACAGTTGCCCCCTCTTTCGCCTTGTATTGCGTTAAAATTTTAACATTTTTATGTACTTTAGCACGCCGTCGGCAGTATGTCAATCATTTTGATAAAATTTTAACAATTTTGTGTCACGATCCACCATAACGCCGACCGCGCAGGCTCCTCCTTGCATTCTTCCAGAGGACACGGTATAATTTTACCGCTATGACTGATATTGAAGGAGGCCCCGCTATGCGTCATCTCACCAGACAGGATTACACCGTCTCCCAGTGGTCCGGCGGCAGCACTACCCAGCTGGCCATCGAGCCGCCGGAGGCCGTTTACGCCGATCGGGATTTTCTCTGGCGGCTCAGCTCCGCCACCGTGGAGCTGGAGAGCTCAGACTTCACTCCCCTGCCGGACTACCAGCGCTTCATCACCGTGCTGGACGGAGCCATGACGCTGACCCACGACGGCGGCAGTCCTGTTTCCCTCGATGTGGGCAGTGTCCACACCTTTGACGGCGGCAGTCAGACCCGCTCCGTTGGCCGCTGCACGGACCTCAATCTAATGCTGCGCAAGGGGGCCTGCCAGGGTTCGCTGCAGACCGTCTCTCTGGCGGCAGCCAACTCCCGTTCCTTCGCTCCAGCAGAGGGCGGCACACTGCTCCTCTTCTGCCGCAGCGGCAGCGCCTCTGTCAGCGCAGAGGGCGAAACGCTGTCCCTCGCCCCCGGCGAGTGCGTTCTGACGACGGACGCACTCACGCTCACCACCGCCCAGCCCTCCCTGCTGTTTCTGGCCGAGGTATGCCCCGTACGCTGAGCGGTCGCCCGCCCCTTTTCCTGTCATGGAAGCACAAAAACTTTCCCATCAAGGAGGCCCACATGGCCAATATCATTGAGATCACTGATTTTTCTGCCCCGGAGCTGGATGTATTCGCCCGGCTGACCGAGGCGCAGCTCCGCCGCCGCCTGGAGCCGGAGAAGGGCGTTTTTATCGCCGAGAGTCCCAAGGTCATCGCCCGCGCCCTGGACGCCGGCTGCCAGCCTCTCTCCCTGCTGATGGAGCGCAAGCACATCGAGGGGCAGGGCCGCGAGATCATCGCCCGCTGCGGCGACATTCCCGTTTTCACCGCTGACCGGGACATCCTGGCCGGACTTACCGGCTTCGAGGTGACCCGCGGCGTGCTGTGCGCCATGCGGCGGCCGAAGCTTCCCACCGTGGAGGAGCTGTGTGCCGGTGCCCACCGGGTAGCAGTGCTGGAGGGCATCGTGGATGCCACCAATATTGGAGCGATCTTCCGCTCTGCCGCCGCGCTGCACATGGACGCGGTGCTGGTGACCCCCACCTGCGGCGACCCGCTGTACCGCCGGGCTGCCCGGGTCAGCATGGGCACCGTCTTTCAGGTTCCCTGGACCCGCATTGGAGAGGACACCTCCCAGTGGCCCCACCCCGGCCTGGACCGTCTGCGCGCGCTGGGCTTTAAAACCGCCGCCATGGCCCTCAGCGATAATTCCGTCAGCATCGACGATCCCCACCTGATGGTAGCGGACAAGCTGGCCATCGTGCTGGGGACCGAGGGGGACGGCCTAGCCCGGGAGACCATCGCCCACTGTGACTACACCGTGCGCATCCCCATGTCCCACGACGTGGACTCCCTGAACGTTGCCGCCGCCAGCGCTGTGGCGTTCTGGCAGCTGCGGAAGCGGTGATCCGGGCAGCCGCAGATCACAGACAATACAGCCCTCTGTTTGATTTACAAAAAAGAAAAGCAAAGGCCGCGGGATACTCCCGCGGTCTTTGCTTTGGCTGTCAAAAAGAGCCGTGCCGCTTTTTGACAAAATTGCGCTGCGCTCCGCGCCTCGGTCGTCCGCTTTCAGCAGACAATTCGGCACTCACACCGCGTGAAGTGTTTTTCCCGAGGCACATGTCCCCGTGAAAAACGATTTTGATCAATTTCGCCGCTCCAGCGGCGAAACTCTGCGAGGCTCTTTTCGATCGTGCAAATAAAGCAAAAGCCGCGGGATGCTCCCGCGGCCTTTGCTTTACATTGGAGGATCAAATGAAAAAGAAGTTCGCTCTCTATGCTTTGTATCATACCGGCAGTTTGTTAACAAAACCAGCACAAAATCATTACAAAAGTCTTAACTCTTTTTCACATTATCAGAATGTCTTACTTATGCGTCGATGGTGGACACGCGGCTGGTGATCGCCTCCAGCACATCCAGCAGAGCGCGGACGGTATCCAGGCTGGTCATGGTGGTGACGCTGTTCTCGATCGCCAGACGGCGCAGCTCGAAGCCGGAGGTCCGCTGGGAAGCAGAGCGGGGATCGCGGGTGTTGATGAGGTAGGACACCCGGCCGCTGCGCATCAGCTCGCTGATCTCCTCCTGGTCCTCGGTGTAGCCCTTGTGGACCCGGGTGCGGATACCGTGTTCCTGCAGGAACTTGCCGGTGCCGGTGGTGGCCTCGATGTTGAAGCCCATGCGGTAGAACCGCTCCACCAGAGGCAGCGCCTCGGCCTTGTCTTCCTCGCTGAGGCTCACCAGCACAGTGCCGTGGTCCTGCAGCTTCATGCCGCCGGCCTGCATAGCCTTGTACAGAGCGTAGTGCAGGCGGTCGTCGTAGCCGATGGCCTCGCCGGTGGACTTCATCTCAGGGGAGAGATAGGTGTCCATGCCGCTGAGCTTGCTGAAGGAGAAAACAGGGACCTTGCAGTACCAGCGCTTCTTTTCCGCAGGATACATCTCGGTGATGCCCTGGTCGCGCAGACTCTCGCCCATGATGACCTTGGTGGCAATATCCGCCAGAGACCAGCCGGTGGCCTTGCTCAGGAAGGGCACCGTGCGGGAGGAGCGGGGGTTGACCTCGATGATAAAGACCTTCTCCTGGCGGTCCACGATGAACTGGATGTTGTACAGGCCCACGATGCCAATGCCCAGGCCAAGCTTCTTGGTGTACTCCAGAATGGTGTCCTTCACCGTCTGGGAGATGGAGAAGGCGGGATAGACGCTGACAGAGTCGCCGGAGTGGACACCGGTGCGCTCCACCAGCTCCATGATGCCGGGAACGAACACGTCAGTGCCGTCACAGATGGCGTCCACCTCGACCTCCTTGCCAACAATGTACTTGTCCACCAGAACAGGCTTGTCGGCGTCCACCTCAACGGCGTTCTTCAGGTAGTGGCGCAGCATCTCCTCGTTGGCAACGATCTCCATGGCGCGGCCGCCCAGAACGAAGCTGGGACGGACCAGCACAGGATAACCGATGGCGCTGGCAGCCTCCACGCCCTCCTCGATGCTGGTGACAGCCTTGCCGTTGGGCTGGGGAATATTCAGCTCCTTGAGCAGATGCTCAAAGGCCTTGCGGTCCTCTGCCCGCTCAATAGCCTGGCAGTCGGTGCCAACGATTTTCACACCGTGCTCCATCAGGGGCTGCGCCAGGTTAATGGCAGTCTGGCCGCCCAGGGAGGCGATAACGCCCTCGGGCTTCTCCAGCTCGATGATGTTCATGACATCCTCCACCGTCAGAGGCTCGAAATACAGCTTGTCGGAGCAGGTGTAGTCGGTGGAAACGGTCTCGGGGTTATTATTGATGATGATGGCCTCATAGCCGCTCTGCTTGATGGTCTGCACCGCGTGGACGGTGGAGTAGTCGAACTCCACGCCCTGGCCGATGCGGATGGGGCCGGAACCCAGAACGATGATCTTCTTCCGGTCGGACACCACGGACTCGTTCTCATCCTCATAGGAGGAATACAGGTAGGGGATGTAGCTGGCGTACTCGCCGGCGCAGGTGTCGATCATCTTGTAGACGGGGAATAGGCCCATCTTCTTGCGCATGTCATAGACCTCGCGCTCGCTGCACTTCCACAGCCAGGCAACGGCCTTGTCAGAGAAGCCCTTGCGCTTGGCCTTGCGCAGCATATGGCCGTCAAAGGGACGCTTTTTCAGCTCCTCCTCGTAGTGGATGATATTGCCGATCTTATCCAGGAAGAGCATGTCGATCTTGGTGGCGTTCCAGATCTGGCCCAGATCGGTGCCCCGGCTGATCAGCTCAGCGATGGCAAAGTAGCGGTCGTCGGTACCGACCTTGATGTAATCCAGCAGTTCCTTCTCGGTGTAGCTGTCGAACTTGGGCATATGCAGATGGCTGACGCCGATCTCCAGAGAGCGGACAGCCTTCAGGAAGCTCTCCTGCAGGGTGTGGCCGATGCTCATGACCTCGCCGGTGGCCTTCATCTGGGTGCTCAGGGAGTTGTTGGCCTTGGCAAACTTATCGAAGGGGAAGCGGGGCATCTTGGTGACCACATAGTCCAGCGTAGGCTCGAAGCTGGCGGGAACGCTGCCCAGCTGGATCTCCTCCAGGTGCATACCCACGGCCACCTTGGCGGTGACGCGGGCGATGGGATAGCCGCTGGCCTTGCTGGCCAGAGCGGAGGAGCGGGACACACGGGGGTTGACCTCGATGACATAGTACTGGAAGGACTGGGGATCCAGGGCGAACTGAACGTTGCAGCCGCCCTCGATCTGCAGCGCGCGGATCAGGCGCAGCGCGGCGGAGCGCAGCATCTGATACTCCTTATAGGTCAGGGTCTGGCAGGGAGCCACCACCACGGAGTCGCCGGTGTGGACGCCCACAGGGTCCACGTTCTCCATGGAGCAGATGGTGATAGCGGTGTCGTTGGCATCCCGCATGACCTCGAACTCGATCTCCTTATAGCCCTTGATGCTCTTCTCAATGAGCACCTGGTGGACGGGAGATAGGACCAGCGCGCTCTTCATCATCAGGCGCAGCTCCTCTTCGTTCTCAGCGAAGCCGCCGCCGGTGCCGCCCAGAGTGAAGGCAGGGCGCAGCACCACGGGATAGCCGATGGTGTTGGCAGCCTCCACCGCCTCCTCCACCGAGTAGGTGATCTGGGAGGGGATGACAGGCTCGCCGATATTGATGCACAGCTCCTTGAACTCCTCGCGGTCCTCAGCCCGCTCGATGCTCTTGTAGCTGGTGCCCAGCAGCTCCACATCACATTCAGCCAGAATGCCCTGGCGCTGCAGCTCCATAGCCAGGTTCAGGCCAGTCTGGCCGCCGATACCGGGAAGAATGGCATCAGGCCGCTCCAGACGGATGATCTTAGCCAGATACTCCACAGTCAGAGGCTCCATATAGACCTTGTCTGCCATGGAGGTGTCAGTCATGATGGTTGCGGGGTTGGAGTTGGCCAGGATGACCTCGTAGCCCTCCTCCCGCAGAGCAATGCAGGCCTGGGTGCCCGCATAGTCGAACTCAGCGGCCTGGCCGATGACGATGGGGCCGGAGCCGATGACCAGAACCCGCTTGATATCTGTTCTCTTAGGCATTTTCCTTACCCTCCTTCATCATATCCAGGAATATATCATACACGTCGCAGCCCACCCGTCCGTCAGTGACGGTCTCAGGCTGGTACTGGGTGCCGAAGATCTGATCCTTCCGGCAGCACAGGCCCTGCACGGTGTTGTCCATGAGCGCCACATGGGTCACCTCCAGACCGGTACCGGCCAGGGAGTCGGCGCAGACGGCGTAGTCGATGTTCTGGCTGGTCATTGCCAGCTTGCCGGTGGCCAGCTCCTTGACGGGATAGTTGCCGCCGTGGTGGCCGCTCTTGAGCTTGTAGACCTTAGCGCCGTAGGCCAGCGCGATGGCCTGCAGGCCCAGGCAGGCACCGAACACAGGCACCTTGCCCCGCAGCTCCTTCACCAGTTCCACCACAGGAGCGATGTCCTCGGGGCTTCCGGGTCCGTTGGAGAGGAACACGCCGTCCGGCTCCATATCCAGCACCACGGAGGCGGGGGTGTTGTAGGGCACCACGGTGACATTGCAGCCGTGTTCATTGAGGCAGGTGACCATGCTCTGCTTGATGCCGCAGTCCACAGCCACTACGTTATACTTGTGGTTGCTGGTGCGGGCGTACCAGCGCTTCTTGCAGCTGACACGAGCCACCTGATCGTGGGGCACAGGGGTCTCCTGGATGTGGCAAACGGCCTCCTCGGTGGGAACATCCAGGTCGCACAGATAGGCCCGGCAGCTGCCCTTGTCCCGGATCACCCGGGCCAGCATACGGGTATCGATGCCCTCGATAGCGGGGATATTGTAGTCCTCCAGCACCTCGGCCAGGGTCTTGGTGTAGCGGAAGTTACTGGGGATGTCGTTGTACTCCCGGACCACCAGGCCGCCGATGGTGAGGATCTTGGTCTCATAGTCCTCGTCGGTAACGCCATAGTTGCCGATGATGGGGTAGGTCATCACCACGAACTGGTCGGTATAGGAGGGATCGGACACGATTTCCTGATACCCCACCATAGCCGTGTTGAACACGATCTCACACACCCGGTCCACCTTTGCGCCGAAGCGATAGCCCTTGAATTCCGTGCCATCGGCCAGCACGATCTTGCTGTCATACGTTCTGATCATCTGCATACTCCTCTCCAAAGGGTGATTATAAAAGAAAAGCCCGGCTTACACGGTCAAAAAACAATGCCGCGAAGTCGGGAAACACCAATATTACCGCCGGGAATAGAACAAATAGAGCACCAAGAGCCGCCGGTCCTGTTGATCATATTCATACACACCACACCGAGGCCCCCTCTCCCGCGAAATAATATTGCAGCGGCGCGCTAAAGCACTGACACTTCCTCAAAAGAACAGGTGAGTTTTGTTAGTTTTTTAACGCATCCGCATCACTTTACCTGAAAACTATCTCACAGATTTTGTTGGAAGTCAAGGACCCCGGGACAACTTTTTTCGATTTATGAAATTTTCATAGTCACCCCCCAAAAAAGAAAATGTCGATTCATACACTATTTTGCTTGCGTTTTTCGCCGGAAAATGATAGTTTATAAGTAAATTCAAAATTTTGCCTGTAACTGACGGAACTGTGGATCACCACAAGGGAGCAGGCAGATGTTTATGTCGACCGTCTGGGCAGCCTATCCTTTGTAATGGACGGGTCTGCCCTTTTTTCTTTGCCGCAAGAAACCACATCTCTATTGAAAACAGGAGACAGCTATGAGCTTGAAAAAAGTTGCCGTTATCATGGGGTCCGACTCCGACTGGCCGGTGGTCAAGGCCGCCTGCCAGCAGCTGGCCGCCTTCGGCATTCCCTATGAGGCCCACATTCTCAGCGCCCACCGCACCCCTGCCGCCGCCGCAGAGTTCGCCAGAAGCGCCCGCGCCAACGGCTTCGGCGTGCTGATCTGCGCCGCGGGCATGGCCGCCCATCTGGCCGGTGCCTTCGCCGGTAATTCCACACTGCCTGTCATCGGCATTCCCATGAAGGGCGGCGCTGCCGACGGGCTGGACGCTCTGCTGGCCACCGTGCAGATGCCCAGCGGCATCCCCGTGGCCACTGTGGCCCTGAAT
>CAYSDG010000005.1:0-39315 GCA_964429705.1 uncultured Oscillospiraceae bacterium
GGAAGGTCTCGAACTCATTGCTGGAGGTCTGCCAGGTGACCAGGTCCTTGATGGGCTCGACATTGCTGTCGGGGTTGGCCTTATCACCGCCCTGCTCGGTGCTGGTGTTGCCGTTTGCGGAACTGCCACCGTTGTTGGTGTTGCCGCCGCAAGCGACCAAAGCCAGAACCATGCTCAGGGCGAGGACAAAACTAAGGAACTTTTTCATGTCTTATACCTCTCGAATAAAATTTGACCCTGCAAAATGCACACAAGTTCCCCCCGCATACAGTGTATGCGCCGGAAAACCTTTGATATTTCACGCCCAGAAAACCAAGGTATTTCCGGAAAAGCACTCCGTGTTTTTGCATAGGCTTGGTGGTATTATAGACTGATTCGGCCAAATTGTCAACAAAAGAATGCAGAACCTGCAACTTCATTCAATATTCTGTCAACATGCCCGGTTATACCTTTTCAACTTTTTTGAATGGGCACTCCCACCGCCGATGCCGGACATTCTTTCGTCACTATGACCGTCAACAGCTGACATTTTTTGAAGTTTTGTCGAAATATCAACGAAAAGAACGCATCGCCTCCGTCTCCGCTGAACCGCAGTTTTTTTCGTTATTCTGGGGTCACCTCTGATTTTATCCGCTAAAGCGCCCACCGTTTTTAATAATTATACATTTAATATGTTTTTCCTGAAAAAGCAAATTTTTTCAGGAAACGATGGGAAAAAACCGGCGTCCAGACTGCTCCGGACGCCGGTACCGTGCGCTGTCTTATGCGTTTTTCTCCGGCAGCGGGGCGCGGCTGAAGGCCCCAACAAAATCCGCAACGTAATCTGCCATGGTCTGCAGCATTTTGCGGCCCCACTCCTCCGTTGCCCGGCCGGGTAAATCGTCAGGAAAGCTATGTCCCAGCCAGCCGTTATCCGTGATATGGCGGATCTCCCTGGGGATCGTGACATTGGCCCCCTTGTATCGGACCGTGGTCCAGGCACCATAGGGCAGCTCCTCCGAGACATCATTGTGCGTCCCCTCCGGCAGATCCAGATACTCCCGCTTCACCAGCTTGGGATCGATGGCCATGACACCGGCCGTCTCCTCCCCGCCGCCGTGGCCGCCTGCCCACTCCGGCACCAGCTGTCCCGCCATCTGCCACCAGTTCAGGATGGCCAGATAGGCGCCCTTGCGATACAGATGCATCCCCACGGTGTTGAGGGCAGCGGTGTTGCCGCCGTGGCCGTTCAAAACGATGAAATGCCGGAAGCCATAGCCATAGAGCTGGTCCACGATCGTCCGCAGCAGAGCGATCAGCCCCTCCGTCCCCAGAGAGATCGTTCCCGGAAAGCCAACCAGGTCATCGGTGGCGCCGTAGTTGACCGTCGGCGCGATCAGGACATCGGACTGCTCGCTGAGCAGTTTGGCGATACGGTCCGGGATCATGGTATCCGTCCCCAGAGGCATGTGCTTACCGTGGTTTTCCAGACTGCCCACCGGGATCAGGATGGTATCACTTGTCTTCAGATACGCCTCCACCTGCAAATAGTTCATCTCCGCCAGAAACATAAGCTAGCTCCTCTCCCTTTTCTTTGTTCAAATTCATTACGTATCATTACGTGCTTATATGCGTATATTACATAATGTATAGGAAGGCGCTTTACGCCAGGATCGCCCACCGCATTTTTGTGGACTTGGCCCGGGAATTGCGGAAGCACTCCTCCGCCGAGGGACGCACCACCTCCTCGGCGATCTCGCTGTAGACACCTTCCCGCTTGCCCTGCTTAAATGCTTTTTTCACCAGCCGGTCCTCTCCGGAATGGAAGGTCAGCACCGCTACCCGCCCTCCGCTCTTCAGCACGGTGGGCAGCTTTTCCAAAAAGCTGTACAGCACCTCGAATTCGCTGTTGACATCAATGCGCAGCGCCTGAAAGGACCGCTGACAGGATTTTTTCACCAGCTCCTTCCGCTCTTTGGCCGGCAGGAAGGCCAGCGCCTCCCCGATCACCGCCGCAAACTCCCGCGTTGTGTCGATCCGTCCGCCGCGCTTGAACACCTTCGTGACGGCTTTTGCGATCTCCGCGGCATAGGGCTCATCGGAATTCTCCAGCAGCATGGCCTCCAGTTCCTCCTGATCCAGCTCCCGCAGCCGCTGGGCGGCAGGGATGCCGCTGGTTGGGTCCAGCCGCAAATCCAGAGGACCGTCCTGCTTGAAGGTGAAGCCCCGCCCAGGATCATCGATCTGCATAGAGGACACCCCAAGGTCCGCCAGGATAAAGTCGAATTTCTCCCCGGGCGCGACCTGATCCAGATCCGCAAAGTTCATCCGCCGGATGGTCAGTATCTCCGGACCATAGCCCAGCGCCTCCAGACGCGCCCGGGTCTTTTCTGACTCGATGGGGTCCACATCGGTAGCGTACATGTGCCCCTGTCCCTGCAGCTTCTCCAGCATCCGCCGGGTATGGCCGCCATAGCCCAGTGTGGCATCCAGTCCCACCTGTCCGGGCTGGATCTGCAAAAAGTCCAGGATCTCATCCACCATGATGGAAATATGCATCCCGGCCGGCGTCTTGCCGCTCTGAATGATCTTCTCCACATCGGCCTGATACTTTTCCGGCTGCAGCTCCTTGTATTTCTCGCTGAAATGTCTGGGGTGGCTCCCCTTATAGCGGACACGCCGCTTGTGCTCCTGCTCCATTGGCTGTACCTCGCTCCCTTCACATTTTACTATTCTACTATTATAAAGCATTGCATTGACGCCGTGCGTCCGGTCTGTTTGTTCTATTCTGCCACATTTCGCCGCAAATGAAAAGAGGGCGCCCGTCAAAAACACTGTCATCCACCCTTCTTTCCGCAGGTATGCGGCCACTTCCCCGAAAATAACTTGCCTTTTGCGCAAAATCTGATTATGATAGTAGCTGTAAGCCCCCTGTGTCATCCCGGCACAGGGGGAACTTTTCACAGAAAGGAGCCTACTATGCTCTACACCCTGCAAAACAGTGCTGTGACCGCCACCGTTGATACCCTTGGCGCACAGCTTATGTCCCTCACCAGCGCAGACGGCGCTGAATACCTCTGGAACGGCGACAGCACCTTCTGGAGCAGCCGCTCCCCCCTGCTGTTTCCCTATGTGGGCCGCCTCACCGACGGCCACTACATCTATCAGGGACAGCACTACTCCCTGCCCATCCACGGTTTCGCCCGCTCTATGGAATTTCAGACCATTTGCGCTGAGCCACAGCAGCTCAGTCTGCGTCTGACCCACACCGCGGAGACACTGGCATGCTACCCCTTTCCCTTCGCCCTTACCGTGACCTATACACTGGACGAAGCAACGCTGCACATTATCTATACAGTGGAAAACTCCGGCAAGAAGGAGATGTTCTTCGGTCTGGGCGGTCATCCCGGCTTCCGTGTCCCTCTTGAAAGCGGAAGGGCCTTCAGCGACTACCGGCTGACCTTTGCCCAGCCCTGCCGCCCCGACCGGGTGCTGCTGAGCCCCCGCTATATGATCAGCGGCAGCACCGCCCCCTTCCCTCTGCAAAACAGTGATACTCTGCCATTGGACCACAACCTCTTTGACGATGATGCCATCATCCTCCAGCACATGGATAAAACAGTCACACTTTCCGCAGGTCCCGACAGTCACGGCGTCACGCTCTCTATCCCTCAGATGCGCTATCTGGGCATCTGGCACACGCCGCACAGCGAGGCTCCCTTTGTGTGTCTGGAGCCCTGGGTCAGTCTTCCCTCCCGTGACAGCGTAGTGGAAGACCTCTCCCAGCAGGCCGACCTGGTGCGGCTGGAGCGCGGCGGTTCCTATCAAAACCGCTGGTCCATCACGATCTTCTGATGGGCGTATACTGTAAGACCATCTTCACTCCCGTCGGTCCTCTGACGCTGGAGTGCAGCGAGCACGCCCTGACCGCCCTGCGCTTCGGCGCGGCGGCGGAGGAGCACCCCCACGCACTGCTGGATACCGCCGCGGAGCAGCTGCGGGAATACTTCTCCGGTGAGCGGCAGACATTCGACCTCCCTCTGTCCCCCGAAGGAACCGTCTTTCAGCGCACAGTCTGGCAAGCGCTGCTGACCATCCCCTTCGGCAAAACGGTCAGTTACCGGGAGCTGGCTGTCCTGCTGGGCCGCCCCACTGCCGCCAGAGCGGTCGGAATGGCAAATCACCGCAATCCTCTGCCGATCCTGATCCCCTGTCACCGGGTCATCGGCTCCAACGGCCAGCTCACCGGCTACATTGGCGGCGTGGATGTGAAGGCAGAGCTGCTGGCCCTGGAGCAGAGAGTTTTGCGGGCGCAAAACACAGGCGCTCCGCTCTGATCATTTTGTCCGAAAAAAGCCCGCCGCGGCAACAGACTTTTTCCGTTTTTCTCCTGGAAACTGATGACTTTTTTTCGATCCTGTGATAAGATGTAGGGTACCATGCCAAATTGGCAGATTTTAGGAGGTATTCACCAATGAAAAAGCTTCTCGCACTGATCCTGGCCCTGACGATAGCCTTCAGTCTGGCAGCCTGCGGTTCCAACAATGTGGCCGATGGCTCCGGCGACGGCACCGCCAGCGGCGACAATGCTGACTTCAAGGTCGGCGCTATCTACATCAACAGCAAGAACGACACCGCCGGTTACACCTTTGCCCACCACAACGGCATCACCGCCGCCATGAAGGAGCTGGGTCTGGATCCTGAGACGCAGCTGGTCATCGTGGACGAGGTCCCCGAGAACGCCGATGAGGTTCTCTCCGCCATCGACACCCTGGTGGGCGAGGGCGCCGACATCGTCTTCGGCATCTCCTTCGGCTACATCGATGCCATGGAGACTGCCGCCGCCGAGTATCCCGAGGTCATCTTCTCCCACGCCACCGGTTACAAGTCCAACGAGACCAACTTCAACAACTACTTCGGCCGCGCCTATCAGGCCCGCTACCTGTCCGGCATCGCTGCTGGCCTGAAGAGCCTGGAGACCGGCAACAACAACATCGGCTACGTGGCTGCCTTCGGCACCGAGTACGCTGAGACCTGCTCCGGCATCAACGGCTTCGCTCTGGGCGTGCAGTCTGTGAACCCCGACGCTACTGTTTATGTCAAGACGCTGGGCGCCTGGGCCGACGAGGTCAACGAGTCCGCTTTCGCTACCGAGCTGATCGACTCCTACGGCTGCGGCGTCATCGCCCAGCACTGCGACTCCGCTCAGCCCCAGATCGCCGCTGAGAAGGCCGGTGTTTTCGGCTGCGGCTACAACTCCGACATGACCGCTGACGCTCCCGAGGCTCACCTGACCGCCGCTATCTGGAACTGGAACGTCTATTATCGCACCGCCATGGAGGCCGCTATGAGCTGCGGCTCCGCCGACAAGTTCGTTGAGACCATGGGCACCCCCGCCTACTACGGCGGTCTGGCCGAGGGCTTTGTGGATGTCTCTCCTCTGAGCGACAACTGCGCCGCAGGCACTGACAAGGCCATCGAGGCTGTCCGCGAGCTGATCGTCTCCGGCGACTGGGATGTGTTCTCCGGCACCAAGCTGGAGGTCTCCGCCGACGGCAGCGTCAACCAGGTTGAGGCTCCCCTGATGGACAACGTCGGCAATGAGATCGTGGCCGCTGGCGGCGCTTCCGTCGAGGACGGCGTCATCACCGGCAGCATGAACTACTTTGTGGAAGGCGTGAAGCTGGCCTGATCCCAGTTTCTTCTCTCCCCCCTCACCGGGCCGACCGGTTTCCGGTCGGCCCGGTCTCCAAGGCTGTGAGACAGAAAATGGCGCGCCATTTTTTGTCTCATGTCTTTGGCGCATCGACTGACATAGAAAAACACGAAGGAGGACCACTCCATGGCACAGCAATACGCCATTGAGCTGAAGGGCATCACCAAGTCCTTTGGCAGCGTGGTGGCCAACAACGGGATCGACTTGAATGTGCGTCCCGGCGAGATCCTGGCTCTGTTGGGCGAAAACGGCTCCGGCAAGACCACCCTGATGAATATGCTCTCCGGCATCTACAAGCCGGACAGCGGCCAGATCTTCATCAACGGCAAGGAAGTCACTATCGACTCCCCAGAGGATTCCAAGCGTCTGGGCATCGGCATGGTCCACCAGCATTTCAAACTGGTGGATGTCTTTTCTGCCGCCGACAACATCTGGATGGGCAAGGAGAAGGCCGGGCTGACCCTGCGGCAGGATCGCTTCCGCGAGATCGAGGATATGGCCAAAAAATTCGGCTTCGATATTGATCCGAGAAAAAAGGTCTACAACATGTCTGTCTCCGAGAAGCAGACGCTGGAGATCATCAAGGTGCTCTATCACGGTGCCAAGGTCATCATTCTCGATGAGCCCACCGCTGTGCTGACGGTGCAGGAGATCGACAAGCTCTTCGGTGTTCTGCGCCGGATGAAGGAGGACGGCCACTCCATCATCATCATCACCCACAAGCTCAACGAGGTCATGGATATATCTGACCGGGTGGCAATTCTGCGCAAGGGCGAGTATATCGCCACCGTCAATACCAGCGAGACCAGCGAGCAGGCTCTGTCGGAGTGGATGGTGGGCCGCAAGGTAGACCTGAACATTGACCGGCCCCATATGGAGAAGACCCGTCCGCTGCTGGAGGTCCGGGATCTGGCCATCCGCAGCGACGAGGGCGCTGTCGCCATCGACGGCGTCAGCTTCTATATCCGAGGCGGCGAGATCCTGGGCGTGGCCGGCATCGCGGGCTGCGGCCAGAAGGAGCTGTGTGAGGCCATCGCCGGTCTGCGGCCTCTGGAGCGGGGGCAGATGATCCACAAGGGCGAAAATATCGTGGGGCTGCCTCCCAAGGCCATTCTGGAGAAGGGCATCTCCATGTCCTTCATCCCTGAAGACCGTCTGGGCATGGGCCTGGCCCCCTCCCTGTCCATCACCGACAACATGCTCTTAAAGAACTATGCCAGCGGCAAGGGTCCCTTCGTGGACCGCAGGCGCGGCCGCGCCGAGGCTGAGCAGGTGGTGGCGGACCTGGATGTAGTCACTCCCTCTGTTGACACCCCGGTGCGCCGTCTCTCCGGCGGCAATGTGCAGAAGGTGCTGCTGGGACGCGAGATCAAGGCAGGTCCCAACGTGATCATCACCGCCTATCCCGTCCGCGGACTGGACATCAACTCCTCCTATGCCATCTACAACATTCTCAACCAGCAGAAGCAGGCCGGTGTCGGCATTCTCTTTGTAGGCGAGGATCTGGATGTGATGATGGCCCTGTGCGACAAGATCATGGTCCTCTGCCACGGCAAGGTCATGGGCGTGGTCCACGCCCACAAGACCAGCAAGGAGGAGCTCGGCCTTATGATGACCGGCGCACTGGATCTGACCAACAAATACGAGGACAAGCCCGCCGGTATCGCCAAGGATACCCGCTTCGGTGAGGCCGCGCAAAACGAGGAGGGCTGATATGGGATTTCATATTGTAAAACGGGACAACTGTCCCCTCTGGAAAAAGTGCTGTCTGTATCTGGCGGCAGTGGTCCTGGCGCTGCTGCTGGGCGCCGCGCTGCTGGTAGGACTGGGCGTTGATCCCATCGCCTACTACACCCGCATGTTCACCATGGGCACCGTGGGCAACAAGATCGCCTATAAGGTGTGGATCAACTATCTGAAAGAGCTGGTGCCGCTGGCGCTGACATCCATCGCCCTGTCTCTGGCCTTTAAGATGCGCTTCTGGAATATCGGCGGCGAGGGTCAGTTCATTCTGGGGGCCATCTCGGCTGCCGCTGTGGCCTTTCTGCTTGGGCCGACGCTGCCCGGCTGGCTGACGCTGCTGCTGATGTGTCTGGCAGCCATGCTGGCAGCCGGTCTGTACGGACTGCTGGTAGCCGCACTGAAGGTAAAGTTCGGCACCAACGAGACGCTGATGACCCTGATGCTCAACTATATCGCCCTCTATGTACTCACCTTCCTCAGTGAGACCAAGGCTGACTGGAACTTCTTCCTTGATCCCGACTCCCTGCGCCCCGTATTCGCCAATTTTTCCAGCATCGTCTCCTTCCCCTCCATCCCCATGGGCGGAAAATTCAGTCTGAACATCTGCGTGGTCCTCACGGCGCTGCTGGGCGTGCTGCTGCATATCTATCTGAAGTATACCAAGCAGGGCTATGAGATCTCCGTGGTCGGTGACAGCGCCGGGACCGCCCGCTATGCCGGCATGAAGGTCAGCGCCATCGTGCTGCGCACTGTGTTCCTGTCCGCCAGTCTCATCGGTCTGGCCGCCGCCTTCAAGGTCGGCACCGCCGGTATCCTCTCCACCTCCATCACCGGTGAGGTGGGCTGGACCGGCATCATCGTGGCCTGGCTCTCCCAGCTGAACACCGTCGTGATCTTTGTCGTGTCCGCTCTGATCTGTGTGCTGCACTATGGCTCCACCGTGGCTGCCGCCACCTTCTCTCAGGTGGACTCCAGCTTCGCCAATATGCTCCAGGGCGTCATCCTGTTCCTGGTTCTGGCCGCTGATTTTTACACTCGTTTCCGGATCGTTCCTGTCAAGAAAGGAGGCGCTGGCAATGGAAATGGATAAGCTTGGCGTCGTTACCTCGTTCATTCACAACATCGTGGTCTATAACATTCCCCTGCTCTACGGCACTGTCGGTGAGATCATCGTCGAAAAATCCGGCAGTCTGAATCTTGGTGTGGAGGGTATCATGGCCGTGGGCGCTATTTTCGGCTATATCTGCGGCTGCTACGCCAACAGTATGGCCGTGGGCGTGGCTGTTGCCTTCCTGGCGGGCGCTCTGTGCGGCCTGCTGTTCGCCGCCCTCACCGTGTCCCTGCAGGCAAACCAGAACATCACCGGCCTGACGCTGACCACCTTTGGTCTGGGTGTGTACTTCTTTGTTGGCAACGGCCTGAAGGCCGTCGGCTGGCCCGCTATGAACGATTATTCCAACATCAAGTCCGGCTTTACGGATCTTCCCATCCCGCTGCTCTCCGACATTCCGCTGCTGGGGCAGGGCGTATTCAGCCACAACATCCTGGTCTACCTGGCTGTGGCCATCGCCCTTGTCATGTGGTGGTATCTCAACCGTACCACCTCCGGCCTGAAGCTGCGGGCTGTGGGCGAAAATCCCGGTGCCGCAGACTCTGTCGGCATCAACGTGAAGCGTGTCAAATACCTGCACATCTGCCTCGGCTGCGGCATCATGGGCATCGGCGGCTATTATATGGGTCTGAACATGTCCGGCTCCTTCAACTCCAGCTGCTGGATCAACGGCTACGGCTGGATCGCTGTGGCGCTGGTGATCTTCGCCAACTGGAACCCCGCCTTCGCTATTCTTGGCACTTTCGTGTTTGGCTTCTTTAACACCCTGCGTGTCTCCGGAAGCTCTCTGGCCGCGGCATTCCCCGGCCCGCTTGGCTGGCTGGCAGCCATCCCCACCCAGGTCTACCAGGCGCTGCCCTTCATCATCACCGCTATTGTGCTGGTGGCCTCCTCTGTCCGCAGCAAACGGGGCAGCGGTCTCCCCGCCTCTCTGGGCGTGAACTACTTCCGCGAAGAGCGCTGAGCGGCGCACAATCTTCGAAAAATCCATAAAAGCCACAGAGGATCACCAGATCAACGATCCTCTGTGGTTTTTTCTCTTCTCTGCTCCGCAAGCCCTCTGGCGGTCCACAGGCGGCAGGCCTGCGGATCGATGCCGAGACCGACGCGCAAACCAAAGCAAGGACTATCTTATTTCGTTCTATCCAAAAAGCGAACAGATTCGGATGGATTTTGTCAGGATCTGAACGGTTTTTGAACCGACTGTGAACTTTTCATGAATATTCCGCCAGAGCGATTGACTTCTCCGGGCAGGTGTATTATGATCAAAATCAAAGAGATACATGTTCTCTTTCCTCTCTCCTATCAAATAAACCATCGGGGTCCGGACACAGGTTCGGACTCCGATGGTTTATTTGGTGCTTTAAAAATCTTGGCGCGATTTACGAAAATTTCACCATTCAGCGCTGTATCGTGCTATAATGGACAACAAACGTGGACCATTGCGTAAAACAGTGATAGAGGGGCGATCATATGGAAGATTTTGTGCGTTTTGAGCATGTCAAAAAGACATATACGATGGGCGAGGTGGAGATCCAGGCACTGCGGGACGCGACCTTCTCCGTCGGACAGGGGGAGCTGTGTGTCATCGTGGGACCCAGCGGCGCAGGAAAAACCACACTGCTGAATATCCTGGGCGGCATGGATACCCTCACCAGCGGCCGGATCCTGCTGGGACAGGAGGAGATCTCCTCCTATACTGCCAAGCAGCTGACGGCCTACCGGCGGCACGACGTGGGCTTCGTGTTCCAGTTTTACAATCTCGTGCCCAATCTGACCGCACTGGAAAATGTGGAGCTGGCGGCCCAGATCTGCCGCGATCCGCTGGACGCCGCGCAGGTCCTGGACTCTGTCGGACTGCGGGAACGCTCCGCCAATTTTCCGGCCCAGCTGTCCGGCGGCGAGCAGCAGCGGGTAGCTATCGCCCGCGCCCTGGCAAAGAACCCCAAGCTGCTGCTGTGCGATGAGCCAACCGGCGCGCTGGATTATCACACCGGCAAGGCGATATTACAGCTGCTGCAGGATATGAGCCGTCAGCAGGGCATGACGGTCATCATCATCACCCACAACAGCGCCCTCACCGCTATGGCGGACCGGGTCATCCGGGTGAAAAACGGCACGGTGGTCAGAGAGGAAATCAACCCCAGCCCCACCCCTGTGGAGGAGATCGAATGGTGACGACATTGCTTCGCTCCACTCTGCGGGAGATCCGTCAGAGTCTGGGGCGCTATCTGGCCATTTTGGCGATCATCGCACTGGGCGTTGGATTCTTCGCCGGGCTGCGCATGTGCCAGCCCTCCATGCTGGAAACCGGTATCGTGTATCTCGGCGAACACGATTTTTACGATTTTCGACTGTTATCCACCCTGGGGTTTACAGAGGAGGACGCAGCCGCCTTCGCCGCGCTGGATGGCGTGAACTGCGCCCGCGGCTCGGTTTATACCGAATTTTTGTGGAAAAAGGCCGCGGATGACGAGGTCGTCCTTCTGGCCCACGCACTGACAGACGGTGTCAATACGCCGGAGCTGACGGCAGGCCGCATGCCGGAGACCGGCGGCGAGTGTCTTGGCGATGCCAACTACTTCACTGAGGCAGATCTGGGCATGTCCCTGCAGGTATCCGACAGCAACGCCGACGATACCAGGGAGTTGCTGGCCTATGATACATACACCCTGGTCGGACTGGCTGAGTCACCGCTGTATCTGAACTATGAGCGCGGGACCGCCAGCATCGGCGGCGGCAACGTGGATGCTTTTGTTCTGCTGCGGCCGGACGGCTTCGACAGCGACACCTTCTATGATATCTATCTGAAGCTGGCTGACAGCGCCGACGCCTATTCCGATGCGTATCAGCAGCAAATCGACACCATCAAGCCCCAGGTGGAGGCCCTGCTGGAAGAGCGGGCCGCACTGCGCTATGACACGCTGTACAGCGACGCCATGGCGGAGATCCAGGACGGCGAAGAGGAGCTGGCAGACGGCTGGGCGGAATATCGCACCGAGCGGGCCGATGCGGAACAGGGTCTGGCGGACGCCAAAGCGGACCTGGAAGCGGGCGAATCGGACTACGCCGACGCGTTGGCCGGTTATGAGCAGGGGCAGCAGGACTATACCGATGGTCTGCAGCAGTACGAGGATGGCATGGCACAGCTGCAGAAGGCTAAGGCACAGCTGGATGACAGCAAAGCACAGCTGGACCGCGCCAAAACCAGCCTGGACGAGGGCAGGTCCTCCTATGAGCAGCTGGAGGCGCTCTATGCATCCGGCGCACAGCTGGCCCAGGCCACAGGCACTGGCACACCGCAGCAGCTGATCGCCGTCCTGCGCTCCGGCTCCTCTCCCCAGCTCAGCGCCGCGGTTGATCAGGCGCTGCAGCCCCAGGGAAGCAGCGTACAGGCCTTTCTCGCGGGCTGGACGGCGGCAGAGGCATCCATCGGGCAGGAGCTGAACGATGCCTATCTGGCCGCTCTCCTGGCCCAGCTGGACCAGGCACGGGCAGAATACGACAGTGGCCTGCGCCAATATGAAGCCGGTCTTACAAGCTGGCAGGCTGGCATGGCGGAGCTGAACGACGCGAAGGCCGGTCTGGACGAAGCAAAGAAGGAGCTGGACCGCGCCCCCGGCGAGCTGGTGGATGCCAGAGTGAAGCTGGATGACGGCTGGAAGGCATATTACGACGGACTGGCCGAGGCAGAGCAGGAATTTGTGGACGCAGAGCAGGACCTGACCCACGGCGAGCAGGAGCTGTCTGACGCACGGCAGGAGCTTTCAAAGCTGAAAGCGGCGGACACCTATACCCTCACCCGGATGGAAAACACGGGCTACGTTTGCTTCGACAACGACACCTCTATCGTTGCCGCTGTCTCACTGGTGTTTCCGGTCTTCTTTTTCCTGGTAGCGGCGCTGGTGTGCACGACCACGATGAAGCGCATGGTGGATGAGCAGCGCACCCAAATCGGCGTTTTAAAGGCGCTGGGCTACTACAAGCGGCAGATCATCGGCAAATACCTCTTCTATTCCGGCAGCGCCGCAGTTGCGGGCTGTCTGCTGGGCTACGCCCTTGGCAGCTGGGGCCTCCCGCTGATCATCTGGGAGATCTACGGCATCATGTACGGCTTCGCGCCTCTGGAGTTCGTATTTGACCCGGTGCTGGCGGTCGTATCGTTTCTGGCGGCGCTTCTGTGCTCCATGGGGGCCACCTACCTCTCCTGCTATCTGGAGCTGGCAAAGCCCGCCGCGGAGCTGTTGCGCCCCAAGACGCCCAAGGCCGGCAAGCGGGTGTTTCTGGAATATATCACCCCGCTCTGGCGGCGCATGAGCTTTCTGCGCAAGGTATCCATCCGCAACGTACTGCGCTACCGCAGCCGACTGGTCATGATGATCCTGGGCATCGGCGGCTGTACGGCGCTGCTGGTCACGGGCTTCGGCATCCGGGACTCCATCGCCTCTATAGCGGATGACCAGTACAGCAAGATCACGCTCTATGACTATGCGGTATACTTCCAGGATCCGCAGACCCAGAGGGAGGCAGACAGCTATTTGTCGGAGCTTGGCTGGGCATCAGACATGGGCATTCTGGTCCACAGCAGCAGCGTCGACGCATTCTCAGATACCGGCAGCCACTCCACCATGCTGGTCATCCCCGCCGGAGGCACAGTGGAGGGTTTTCTCTCC
Organism: uncultured Oscillospiraceae bacterium; assembly: GCA_964429705.1. GTDB lineage: Bacteria > Bacillota > Clostridia > Oscillospirales > Oscillospiraceae > Pelethomonas. The sequence continues at coordinate 13,223 of CAYSDG010000005.1, forward strand.
CTGCATAGCGGCGAGCGAGATATTGCCTTTCCGGGTCCGGGTGAGGCTGTGCTGAACACCGGCCTGGCAGAGGATCTCTCGGTCGAGGTGGGGGACACCGTCTCTCTGCGCAGCGATGATCTGGGCACATTGCAGGTCACGGTCGCAGATACTTGCGACAACTATATTTTCAACTATATTTTTGTTGCGCCGGAGAGCTGTATCCAGCAGCAGGCGCGCGAGCCGGACTATAAGACACTCTTTATTCTGGCCCACCCGGATGCGGACCCCTATGAGGAGAGTGTCCGGCTGACAGAGGGAGAGGGGATCAGCAGCGTCACCGTCAACGCCGCAGACCGGGACCGGGTCAGCAGCATGCTCTCCCGGCTGGATATTCTGATCGTAGTGGTGGTAGTCTGCGCGGCGGCACTGGCCTTCATCGTTCTCTACAATCTGACCAATATCAACATCACGGAGCGCATCCGGGAGATCGCCACCATCAAGGTTCTGGGCTTCTACCAGAACGAGGTAGCCTCCTATGTCTTCCGGGAGATCATCATGCTGTCGGTGGCAGGCGGCCTGGCAGGGCTTCTGATGGGCAAGGCGCTCCACGCCTTCGTCATGGCCCAGGTTCAGGTGGACGGCATGTTCTTTCCCTGCCAGATCAAGCCCCTCAGCTATCTTATCTCCTTCGCTCTGACTATGCTCTTTACGTGGCTCATCACCTGGAGCATGCGGCCCAGACTGAGGCGGATCGACATGGCAGAATCGCTGAAATCCATCGAATAGCGCAAAAAGCTCCCGACTGGGTTCCAGTCGGGAGCTTTTCCATATTCACCGATCAGCGCTGATACACCTTCTCCGCAGAGACTGATATTACATCTTCTCCGGAGCGTCCACACCCAGCAGCAGCAGGCCGTTCTTCAACACGCTGCGGGTAGCGTCAGCCAGCTTCAGACGGGCGGCGAGCACGTTGGCCTCCTCGCCCTTGATGCGGCAGGCGGTATAGAACCGGTGGAAGCAGGCGGCCAGCTCCACCAGATAGCGGTTGATGTGGCTGGGATCGTAGTCACGGGCAGCCAGACGCAGGGACTCGCAGAACTGACTGATCTGCTTGATGAGGGCCACCTCGGCCTCGCCGCTGAGCAGGGACATATCCACAGCGGCGGCAGCGGGAACGGTGTATCCCTCGGTCTCCAGCGTGCGCAGCAGGCTGCAGATACGGGCGTGGGCATACTCCACGTAGTAGATGGGGTTCTCGCTGTCCTCGCGGACGGCCAGGCCCAGGTCGAAGTCCATCTGGGTGTCGGGCTTGGCGTTAAAGAACCAGCGGGCGGCATCCACAGGCACCTCGTCAAGCAGGTCGGTCAGGGAGATGGCCTTACCGGTACGCTTGCTCATCTTCACCACTTCGCCGTCGCGCAGCAGCTTCACCAGCTGCATCAGCACGATGTCCAGGCGGTTGGTGCCATCCAGGCCCAGAGCATCCATGGCACCCTTCAGGCGGGCCACATGGCCGTGGTGGTCGGCACCCCAGATGTTGATGACCTTGTCGAACCCGCGCACAGCAAACTTATTGCTGTGGTAGGCGATGTCGGCCGCGAAATAGGTGTAGAAGCCGTTGGCGCGGCGCAGCACATCGTCCTTCAGCTCCAGCTTGGCGATGTCCTTATCGCTCTTCCCGGCCTTGCGCAGGTTCTCCTCCAGGATGCGGCTGGTGTTCAGCCACAGAGCGCCCTCCTTCTCGTAGGTGTAGCCGTTGTCGGTGAGCTTCTGCACGCACTCGGCCACATAGCCGCTGTTGTGCAGCTCGGACTCGAAGAACCACTGGTCGTACTCGATCTTATAGCGCTTCAGGTCGCTCTGCATCTTGGGAATGTTGCGCTCCAGGCCAAACTTGGCCAGAGCCTCGTGACGCTGGGCCACGTCAGCATCCTTATACTGCTCACCAAACTGCTCATAGAAAGCCTTGGCCAGCTCCTTGATGTCGTCGCCATGATAGCCATCCTCGGGGAAGGGAATGGCATCCTCGCCGTGGATGATCTGGAGATAGCGGGCCTCCAGAGAGCTGGCGAATTTTTCAATCTGGTTACCAGCATCGTTGACATAGAACTCACGCCACACATCGGCACCCGCAGCCTCCAGCACAGCTGCCAGCGTGTCACCCAGCACGCCGCCGCGGGCGTTGCCCATGTGCATAGGGCCGGTGGGGTTGGCGGAGACGAACTCCACCATGATCTTCTGGCCCTTCAGCGTGTCGGAACGGCCATAGGCCGCGCCCTCGCTTTCCACAGCGGCCAGCACATCGGCATACCACTTGCTGCCCAGGCGGAAGTTCAGGAAGCCAGCACCGGCGATCTCAGCGGAGGCAAAATAGCTGCCCTCCAGCTTCAGATTCTCCAGCAGGGTGGATGCGATCTCGCGGGGATTCTTCTTCATGGCCTTGGCGGCAGCCAGGGCGAAGGTGGTGGTGTAGTCGCCGTTTGCAGCGTCCTTAGGGATCTCCACATTGGCCTTTACCACCACGTCACCGGGCAGCTTACCAGCGGCTACAGCAGCCTCGTAGGCGGCATTGGTCAGGGCCAGGACCTGGTCCTTTGCATTTTGGATCATATTGATCATATCGTCTACCTCGTTTTCTCTCGTACACGTATTTTGAACTGATTTTTTCCGGTGACCTGATGCTCCACGGCGATGGAGTAGTGGATCTCGATCAGGCCGCCGTGCTCATTGATGCGATGACGCAGCTGGGAGGTGCTGATGTCCACCAGCAGGTCCCCCCAGGGGGTATGGTAAATAGAGCTGTGGGGCATCCCCAGCTGAAAGATCATCTGGGAGGTGACGGCACCGATGCGGTCCAATATCACCACATCGCCCCGGATGGTGAAGCGGGTGGTGGTGCCCTCCATACCGGTCAGCTCCGTCTCCTGATAGGAGAGGACAATCTCACCATCGTCAGCGATGGTCATGACGCCCTCGGTCATCAGCTCGGTGTCGTTGGGGTCCACCCCGTCGTGGTACTGCTCGCCACAGACAAACAAAATAACCTCTTTTTTTACCATATCAGTACCTTGAAATGTCGATCTGCTGGGCGGGGGTGGCCATTTCCTCTCCCAGGAACAGGGTGGCCAGACGCTGGAAATCGGCAGCCCGGTCACTGGTGTAGTAGCTGGCGGAGCCAAGCGGGCGCTGGGCGCAGGCATCCTGCTGCTCCAGCAAGTCCCGCACGGCCCGGGCTGCCTCCGCCCCGGCATCCACCAGGGTCACCTGAGGTCCCATCACCTGGCCGATCACATCTGTCAGCAGCGGATAGTGGGTACAGCCCAGGACCAGAGTATCGACCTCTTTCGTCTTCAGTTCCCGCAGGTATTCCTCCGCCACGGTCTCGATGACCAGGTCACCGGGGCGGCAGCGTCCCTCCTCTACCAGAGGGACAAAGAGCGGGCAGGCACGGCTGAACACCTCTACGGCGCTGTCCAGCGCGTGGACCTGGCGCTCGTAAGCGCCGCTGGACACGGAGGCCCGGGTGGCGACCAGTCCGATCCGCCCGCTGCGGGTGACACGCACCGCCTGGCGGACCGTGGGCTCCACCACGCCCACCACGGGAATGTCGTTTTCAGCCTGCAGGGTCTCCAGACAGTTGGAGCTGACGGTGCCGCAGGCAATGACCACCGCCTTCAAGTCGAAGCTGCGCAGGAAACGCATATCCTGCCGCGCGTATTTCAGCAGCGTGTCCCGGCTGCGGTTGCCATAGGGGACACGCGCTGTGTCGCCAAAGTATATAATGTTCTCGGAGGGCATGATCTGCCGCAGCTGGCGCACCGCAGTCAGGCCGCCCAGACCTGAGTCAAACACGCCGATGGGGCGCTGGTTCAAAAAGCATACCTCCTTCAGCCCAAAAAGGCAAGGTCTGTAACTTAATTATTGTACTATGAATTTTCGTTGATAACAAGTAAAAGTTTGGGCTTTTTGCCCACCTTTTTCTGTGGAAATTTCCTTGCAAATCTGCTATACTGTCACTCAGCACAGCATTACGACAACGCGAAGGGGGGCTCGCTATGGAGCTGCATCTGACAGAAAAACAATACCGGCGCCTGCTGGATCTGGTATACATAGGCAACTGGGTGCTCAATTCCACCCGGGGAGACGACCGCATCCGCGACTATGACGTGGTGGAGAGCCTGGTGTTCTCCCGCTGTCTGGACCACGGCATGACGAAGCTGGTGGAGCTGTACAACGGCGAGATCATTCCCTCCCGGGCCTTCGCCGAGGGCGGCATCCACGAGGCTATCATGGCCTATGAGGACGCCACCTTTTTCGAGATCCTGGCGGAGGAGCTGGCCCTGCGGGATCTGGACGTGGACCGGGCCACCGCGGAAAATTACAACGACGTGGCGGAGCGGATGGCCCAATATATGGGCGAATTCGAGGCCCACGGAACGGACAACATCAGCGTGGATATTGAATAAAGCAAAAAACTGGCAGGCACAGAATGTGCCTGCCAGTTTTTTATTGTCAACATTCAAATGGGAATTTGTGCAAAATGCCGTTGCACGCTATGGGGCAACAACGGGCCAAAACGCACCAGAGGTGCAGCGGGTTTCCGCAGAAGCACTTGAAAGGAGTTTTGGGATGAAGCACACAGCAAATTACGAGCTGCCCCAGTGGGTGGAAAGCGACCGGATCCTGATGACGGATTTCAACGAGGCGATGGCAAAAATCGACAGCGGGCTGAAGATCGCGCTGGAGACGGCGGAGGGGCGGGTGACGGCGGAGGCGCTGGCGGCTGCCAGCAGCAGTCTGAGCGCGCAGATCGCCGCCTGCGGCAACTGCCGGATCGCGACAGGCAGCTACACCGGCAACGGAAAATACGGAAAGGACAACGCGGTGGAGATCCGGTTTTCCATCAAGCCGATGCTGGTCCTGATCGGCTGCTATGAGCATGCGGCATCGGGAATGTTCCCCAGCATTCTGATGCGGGGCATCAACCGCAGCAGCTCCGACAGCTCCAACTCCCCGATGCAGCTGGAATGGGCGGAGAAAAGCGTGAAGATGTGGGTGACGGACAAGGACTCCTCCACCTGGATGAACAACGACTCCGGCTGCCAATACTACTATGTGGCCTTCGGCACCTGACGGCACACCACACGCAAAAAACCGGCCCCGGGAAAATCCCGGGGCCGGAACATTCAATTATGTTTTTAGGTGCCTGAATTACTTAGCAGGCTGGATCACGATGGCAGCGGTAGCAGTAGTACCAGCGACCACGTTCACAGAGGCGGGGTAGCTGATAACGTTGTAGTTAGTAGTGACCAGGCCCAGCTGACCCAGAACCCAGTTCACATCGGCATTGCCCAGAGTGACAGTACCGGCGGTGACAGGGTTACCAACGAACTTCAGGGTGTTCTCGGGCTGCATGTACTCGTTGACGATCGTAACGGTATACTCGATAACGCCCTTGGTTGCGGGAACAGTGCTGTCGGTAGCGTCATGAGCATTGTCCAGGACATAGATCTCCTGAGCATAGTTGCTGGTGTTCTTGCTGGTGTAGATCAGGTAGACATAGGTGTCAGCCAGATCAGACAGGTCGCCAACGATCTTGTTAGCGGTGGTCACGTTGAAGTAAGCCACAGTGCCGCCAGCGATCTCACCGAACATAACATCACCGTTCAGCTTAGCAACGTTCAGCTTGACAGCGCGGTCGCCAGCCTTGTTGATGACCATGGGGGACTCGGTGACCTCAGCCACCTTGACAGCCTTCTCGCCAACATAGCTGACATAGAACAGCTTGTTGATGGCGGTCTTATCGGTCAGAGCGGTCACAACAGAGATATAATCGGTGTCGATGGTGGTGACGTTACCGTCGACCATAGCAACACGGACGGTGTACTTAGCGTTGCTGCCCTTCAGGTTCTCGGTGTAAGCAGCGGACTGAACCAGGACCAGGCTGTTGCCGGAGGTCTTGTCGGGAGTACCGTAGACGTACACATAATCAGCGAAGGAATCGTTGTTGGTGTGGACGTAGTCGATACGAGCGGAAGCGGTGAAGTCGTAGATGTTGTTGAAGCCGGTGATAGCCTCATAGGTCTTGGTGGTGGTGTTGTACACCAGGTACTGGGTGTTGCTGTTGGTGTTCACGGGGGACTCGCCCTTACCGGACTTGGTACCAGTGATCACAGCGTACTTGCTCTCGATGGTGGCGTTCATCAGCTCGGTGGTGACCTCGTCGAGGGCGATGGAGCCATCAGCGTAGGTGGTGACCTTGAACAGGTCGTTGTTGTTCAGGATAGCGTTAGCAGCGTTGTCGGCAGCATAGGTGGAGATGCCGATGTAGTTGCCGCTGACCTGACCAGCAGTACCAGCCAGAGCATAGGTGGGGATGTAGCCGTTGATCTTAGCAACGACAACAGGCTCGGAAACGGTGGCATCCATGTTCACCAGGGTAGCATAAGCGGTACCAACACCGTTGGTGTTGACCCAGTAGATGCTGTTGATGACGCCATAGGTGTAGGTGCCAGCGATCTCAGCGGTACCGATCAGGTTGTTGAACTGGTCGAAGTACCAGACGCGGTTAGCGGTGCTCTTGGTGTCAACGCCCATGTGGAAACGGTTGTTGTCGTTGTAGTCAGTACCGTTCACAGTGTGCTTAGCATAGTTGTTCCAGATCAGGGTCTGAGCGCCAGTGATGGAGTCAGCCTTGCCGAGGATCTCAATGTGAGCAGCGGTGTTGTTGATAACGGAGCTCTGGTTCTGGCCAGCGTTGACCAGCAGCATGTCGCCGATGGCGTAGCTGTAGTTGGTCTTGGAGGACAGAGTGACGGTGGTAGCGTGGTTGTTGGAGTCATAGACATCCAGCTTCAGGGTAGCATAGGTGCGGACGTGACCAGCAGCGTCATACTTGACAGCGGTAACATCGGTGACCTGAGCCAGCAGGGTGTCGATGTAGACGATACGATCCTTGTAGACGTAGGTCATACGGCCCTGAGCGGTGCCCATGATACCGGTGGTATCCAGGGAGTTGACGATCTGCTTGCCAGCGTTCTGCATGCCGTTGGTGTAGGTGGTGTAGACAACCTCACGAGCGGTCTGAGCGGTAGCGGTAGCAACATCGCACTCGGTAGCGTAGGTGTTGTACTCAACAACAGCCTCGTCCCACAGATAGACCAGCTTGGTGTCGGCAGCGGTGGCAACCTTGTCATTGTTCTTGTCGATCATCCACACGGTAGCGGGACGGCCCCAGTAATCGTTGTCACGGATGGTGCCGACCAGCTTGAAGGTCTCATAACCCAGGGAGTCGTTGCCATAGGTGGTGTAACCGAAGGCCAGGGTGTAGGAAGCCTGAGGAACCAGAATGGTCTGGAACAGGATCTCAGCCACGACCTCACGGGTAGCAGCGGTGCCCAGAGTGCCAGCGGTGACGTTGTCGGTGATGCCCAGCTTCTTGCCGACAGCAGCGGTCTGAACCTGCCAGTTGGCGCCGGTGAACTCGCCGTTCTTGTCATAGCCGATAGCGCGCAGGATCATAGCCAGGGCCTGATAGCCGGTGACCTGATCGTTGGGACCGAACTTGCCATCGCCGTAGCCCTTGATGTACTCGGCGTTAGCGCAGAAGTTCACGTAGCCAGCGTACCAAGCGGTGCTCTTGACATCGGTGAACTTGTTGTAGTCAGCATAGATGCTGACCTGGTTGTTGTCCACATCGCCGGTGACGATGCGGTAGATGATAGCGGCGACCTCAGCGCGGGTGATCAGACCCTTGGGCTGGAAGCTGCCATCCTCGTAGCCCTCAAACACCTCCAGAGCGGCCAGGACCTCGACAGCCTCGTTATAGGTGTCGTCGATCTTAGCATCGTCGGAGAAGGCGTTGGCGGTAGCCATGACAGAGAAAGTCATGACCATAGCCAGGACCAGTGCGAGAATCTTCTTCAGATTTCTCATGGTGGATTTCCTCCTTCTAAATTTTCCGGGCAAGTGAAGCGGGAACAGGCTTTGACCACGGTTGCCCGCGATCAGGGCCGGATCCATCCCCCTCGCCCTGTGTAATAATTGTAAACGTCGGAGATCCGCTCCCTCGCCCGCACCGGAGCACATACCGTGGCTAGCCGGTCCCGTATCTGTCCCGGGGAGAGCTTGGGGACATCCTTCCTCTGTTTACAGTTGGGAGTTTATCACGGGGGATTTTTAAAGTCAATGGGATGCGGGGGTTTGTAACAGAACTGTAATTTTACTGTCTTATTCGTTTTTCGACTATGGGTTTATTGTCCTTTTCCCCCGCCGGAAAAGGACCAAAAGGGCGCTAAGGGGGAGAGAGTTTCGATCTCTCTCCCCCCTTAGTACCCCCTCTCTGAACGACTCTTCAAGGGGCTCCGCCCCTCGCCAGAGAGGCTACCCCCGGGTGCGAAGCGGCGGTCGCCGCGGAAAACGATCAGGATCATTTCGCCGCTGCGGCGGCGAAATTGGGGGAAGGACCGGGAAAAGTCTGCACGGCGCTGGTGCGGCGTTTTCTTTTTCAAAAAATTTTTCTATCTGTTGCACGAACGAGGGCAACAAACCGAGGTTTTCGCACTATGGGTGAAAGGACGGTGAGGAGCAATGGAGCTTGACCGGGAGGAAATCCTACAGGCGCTGCAAAGGATCGCCCTATCCTCCCCCAACGACGCGGTGCGGCTGGCGCTGGAGGGCAGGGACTGCTACGTGCGGGATCTGGACCTGTGGGGCGTGAGCGAAGTAAAGGTGAGCGAGAAGGGCATGGAGATCAAATTCGCCGACCGGGTGAAGGCTATCACCCTGCTGCTGGAGCAAAGCTGCGGCGGGCAGGACGGCATGGCCGAGCTGGTGGCGGCACTGGAGGCAGCTGATTGAGGATCAAAAAATTCTCCCCGAAGCAGAAACGGGTGATGTGCTGGTGGGGGCCGAAAAGCCCGGACCGGCACTTCGACGCCATCATCTGCGACGGGGCTGTGCGCAGCGGCAAGACGCTGTGCATGGGTCTGAGCTTTGTTTGCTGGTCCATGAGCCAGTTTCAGGGAAAGCAATTCGCCTTCTGCGGGAAAAGTGTGGTAAGCCTGCGGAGAAATCTGATGAGCGAGCTGCTGCCCCTGCTGAACGAACTGGGCTTTCAATGCCGGGAAAAGCGAAGCGAGAACCTGCTGATCGTCCGCCGGGACAGGCGTGAGAACCGCTACTACCTGATGGGCGGCAAGGACGAGGGCAGCGCGGCCTTCATCCAGGGCGTGACGCTGGCGGGGGTGCTGCTGGACGAGGCGGCGCTGATGCCCCGCTCCTTCGTGGAGCAGGCCATCGCCCGATGCAGCGTGAGCGGGTCGCGGCTGTGGTTCAACTGCAACCCGGAGGGACCGCAGCACTGGTTTTACCAGGAGTGGATCCTGAAGGCCCGGGAACGCAACGCCCTGTACCTCCACTTCACCATGGAGGACAATCCTTCCCTGTCGGCCAGAATCGTGCGGCGCTACAAGAGCAGCTACAGTGGCGCCTTCTACCGGCGGTTCATTTTGGGGGAATGGACCGCCGCGAAGGGGCTTGTGTACGACTTCTTCGACCCGGAGCGGGACACAAGGCCCAGGCCGGAGGGCGAAATGGAGCGCTATGTCATCAGCGCCGACTACGGCACCGCGAACCCCTGTTCCTTCGGCCTGTGGGGGCTGAAAAACGGTATCTGGTACCGGATGGAGGAATATTACTACGCCTCCAGACGCACCGGCGTGCAGAAAACAGACCAGGAGTATGTGGCAGAGCTGGAGCGGCTGGCCGCTGGGCGGGACATCCGGGAGGTCGTGGTGGATCCCTCTGCCGCCAGCTTCATCACCGCCCTGCGACAGGCCGGCTACCGGGTGGTAAAGGCGAACAACGATGTGCTGAGCGGCATCCGCATCACAGCCAGCTTATTGAAGAGCGGGCGGATCGTGATATGCGAGGGCTGCCGGGACTGTCTGCGGGAGCTGGCACTGTACCGGTGGAGCGAGGAGGGCGCAGGTCGGGACACCCCAAGGAAGGAGGACGACCACGCCATGGACGACATGCGGTATTTCGCCGCAACAGTGGCGGGAGCGCCGCAGTCGGGCGCTGCATTCTGCAGCGTGGTCAGGCGGTAGCGCAAGACGCGCCGCAGCCAGCGGCGCAGGAAAAGAGGAGCAACATGGGACCATTTTTTAGGAAAAAGCCCCCTCAGGAGCCAGCAGCATCTGCAACGCCGCAGCTTCGGCGCGGCAGCGAGCAGCCCTTTGGGATGCTGCAGAGCTACGTCCCCCTGCAGCGGGGCGAGACCCGGCTATACCGGGCGATCCGCGAGGCCATCCCTGTGGTGGACGCGTGCATTTACAAGATCATCCGTCTGTGCGGCGGCGTGAGCGCGGTCTGCGAGGACGAGAACGCCCAGAAGGCGCTGCGGCACTTTCTGGAAACTGTCCCCGTGGGACGGGGGCAGCAGGGGCTGGGGGCATTTCTGGACCAGTATCTGGACAGTATGCTGATGTTCGGCCAGGGCGTGGGCGAGATCGTCCTGACCCGGGACGGACGGGACATCGCCGCCGTTCTGTGCGGCCGGGTGGAGGATGTGGAGATCCAGGAGGGCAGCAGCCCGCTGGACTTCACGCTGTGCGCCTGGGACGAGCAGGGCCGCATGGCCCCCCTCCCCTGTCAGGAGCTGCTGCTGTTCACCCCCTACAACCCGGAGGCCAACTCCCCCTACGGCGTGTCTCTGCTGCGGAGCATGCCGTTTCTGACAGAGCTTCTGAGCAAGATCTACCACGCCATCGGCGTAAACTGGGAACGCATGGGCAATGTGCGCTTCGCCGTGGTATACAAGCCCCAGAGCGGCGAGCTGGAACGGGGCATGGCCCAGGAGCGCAGCCAGCAGCTGGCCGCCGAATGGAGCCGCGCCATGGAGAGCACCCGAAGCGGCAGCGTGCGGGACTTCGTGGCTGTCGGTGACGTGGACATCAAGGTCATCGGCGCAGACAACCAGATCCTGGACAGCACCGTTCCGGTGCGGCAGATCCTGGAGCAGCTGGTGAGCAAGACGGGCATCCCGCCGTTCATGCTGGGACTGAGCTGGTCCAGCACGGAGCGGATGAGCCAGCAGCAGGCCGATATGCTGACCACAGAGATGACCGCCATCCGCCGCACACTGACGCCGGTGGTATACCGGATCTGCAGTCTGTGGCTGCGGCTGCACGGCTACAGCTGCGACTGCCAGATCGTTTGGGAGGACATCAATTTGCAGGACCAGGTGGAGGAAGCCAGAGCGGCGCTGTACTACCAGCAGGCCAGACGGCTGGCGCTGGAAAACGACAGAGCCGAGGGTGCGCAGCACTCCGCCGGGAACAGCACAAAGAGACAATCAGGAGGAAGCAACATTGGACATTAAAAAGCAGCCGGGCAGCGTAAGCCGCCACAAGGTGTCCCGCGAGGACATGGCAATGATCAACGCACTGGCAAAGACCCTGCTGGGTCCCGAAGAGGTGTACACCTTCGCGGTACGGCTGTGCGACAACGAGGTGGACCGGGACTGGGAGCGCTTCGACCGAAAGGGACTGGAGACGCTGAGCCGTCTGTTCGTGGGCAAAAGCGGGCTTTTCGACCACGACTGGTCCGCAGGCGGGCAGACCGCCCGCCTGTACAAAACTGAGCTGTGCCAGGAGGAGGGCCTGACGGAGGGCGGCGAGGGCCGCTGCTATCTGAAGGGCTACGCCTATATGCTGCGCAGCGAAAAGAACAGCGACCTGATCGACGAGATCGAGGCGGGCATCAAAAAGGAGATCAGCATCGGGTGCAGCGTGACCCGAAGCGTGTGTTCCATCTGTGGGCAGAGCAGCTGCGGCCACCAGCGCGGCAAGGTGTATGACGGTAAGCTGTGCTACTTCACGCTGCAGGAGCCTGTGGACGCCTATGAGTGGAGCTTCGTGGCCGTCCCCGCCCAGAGGCGGGCCGGTGTGATGAAAGCCTTCGGCCGGGAGGCAGGTTTGAGCCTGCGCAAGCTGCTGGCAGAGCATCCCGGCTGTTTGGAGCAGCTGGAGGCTCTGGAATCGGAGGCCCAGCTGGGCCGTAGCTACATGGACAATCTGCGCAAGGAGCTGGTGCGCCTGGCCGGACTGGCAGAGCTGGAGATGGATCTGGCGACCTTCCGCAGCGCCGCCGACAAGCTGGACGAGGCGGAGCTGCTGGAGCTGACCCGTGTATTCCGCCGCAAGGCGGAGGCCCGCTATCCCCTGACGACCCAGCTGAAGCCCAAGACATATTCACCCGCCGCCAATGATGACGGCGCGTTCTTAGTATAACAAACAGGAGGAACAGGATATGAACATCTCTTTTCACGGTATCGGACAGGTCTGCGCCACGTTCCTGGGCAGAAACATCACAGAGGGCCATGTGGTCAAAATGGGCGACCGCGGCATCGCAGCCGCCTGCGCTGACGGCAACGACTTCTTCGGCGTGGCACTGTGCTGCAAGGATGATGCGTGCAGCGTGCAGGTAGCAGGGTTTGTCACGGTGGGCTACAGCGGCTCCGTACCCGCAGTGGGCTGGACTTCCCTGACCGCCAACGGGAACGGCGGCGTGAAGTCCGCCAGCACCGGCGGCAGAAGCTATCTCGTGGTGGACGCCGACACCACCGCCAAGACCGTAACGATCAAGCTTTAATCAGTAAGGGAGGACGCATTATGGCATACGCATATGACAATCTGAGACTGGAGAAGGGCATGTATGGCGAGGCCGGGAAATCCTTTTCCCAGGTGCTGGAGGCCGCCGACCCCAGCGAAAACTATCGCGGCACCGCCCTTGAGGGGCTGGATGCCTTCCAGCGACAGCTCAAGCGCTTCGACATCCATGTGAAGGGCGGCCACAGCGACGTGGTGGAAAAATTTTTCCGCACCACCGAATCCGCCGTTTTGTTCCCCGAGTTTGTGTCCCGGGTGGTGCGCCAGGGCATGGAGGAGGACAACGTCCTGCCCTCCATCACCGCCACAGTCACCCAGTTTGAGGGAATGGACTACCGATCTATCTACTCCGTGGCCAGCAAGGACGACAAGAGTCTGAAGCGCGTGGAAGAGGGCGCACAGCTGCCCCAGACCAGCGTGCGCACCCAGAGCAATCTGGTAAAGCTGCACAAGCGGGGCCGCATGCTGGTGGCCTCCTATGAGGCCATCCGCTTCCAGCGGCTGGACCTGTTTTCCATCACCCTGCGGCAGATCGGCAGCCACATCGCCCGGATGCATCTGGAGGACGCAATCAATGTGATTATGAACGGCGACGGCAACAACAACGCCGCCGAAAGCCTGAGCATCGGCACCTCCCCCATCAGCGGCGAGAGCGGCACGCTGAGCTATGAGGCACTGCTGGACTTCTGGGCCCAGTTCGACCCCTATACCATGAACACGATCCTGGTCCCCAGCAGCGTGATGCTGGAGATGCTGAAGATGAGCGAATTTCAGAATCCCCTGACCGGTCTTAACTTCCAGGGTACCGGCGCGCTGTCCTCTCCTCTGGGGGCAACGCTGCTGCGCACCAGCGCCATGAGCCCCGGCAGACTGATCGGTCTGGACCGCAACTATGCACTGGAGATGGTCTGCGCAGGTGATGTGATGGTGGAGTACGACAAGCTGATCGACCGCCAGGTGGAGCGCGCCGCTATCACCAGCACCAGCGGCTTCGCCAAGCTCTACACCGACGCCAGCAAGGTGCTGACTATCTGATCGCTTGTACCACTGGGAGGACGCACAATGCACGAGAAAATTTTTGAGATCGCGGCCTATGCGCTCTACGCCAGCGAGGCGGAAAAAACCATACTGGACACACTGATCAGCGCGGCAGAAGCAGAGCTGACGGCGCGGCTGCGGGAGGGCATCACACCGGAGGACTGCGGCAATCTGTATATCGTCGCCGCATCGCTGCTGGCCGAAGCCGAAATACTGCTGCTGCGCAGCATCGACGAGACGGAGCAGTTTACTGCCGGTGAGGTCAGCGTCCGCCAGAGCCGCGAGAAGGCCGCGACAGCGGCCGCCGCCCTCCGCCGACAGGCCAACGGCCTGATGGCCCCCTTCCTCAACGACGACAGCTTCGCCTTTATGGGGGTGCAGGGATGACACGGCACTGGGAACGCATTCTCTCCCGGTACGGCCAGCCGGTGGAGCTGAAGCGGCACGGCAGCCGCGAAAGCGTCACCCTGCGCGCCTTCCTGCAGCCCATCCTGAAGCAGCAGGTGCAGCCGCCCGTGGCCGTCACACCTCTGGGCGCTGTGAGCGAGCAGCGCTGGCTGTATCTGGGCAGCGCCAGGACCGCCATCAGCCCCGGCGACCGCATTCAGCTGGCGGAGCTGCATCTGACCGTGCAGGAGTCCCGGGGGATCTATATGGGCAGCAAGCTGCTGTATTACTGGGCACTTTTACGTCCTGACAGGGAGGATGCGGCATGAAGCAAGGACTGGAGCAGGTCAAGCAGGCAATCATCCAGGCGCTGACCGCAGCCGGTGCCAAGACCGCATCAGCCTTCTCCCCCGGCTGGGCCAAGCAGTACGACCGCCCCGTGGTAGCCGTTGGCTTTCGCACTGGCGAAAGCCGCGGCACCGCCATGGGAAACTATCTGGGCCAGCAGCTGGACCCCGCAACGCAGATGACACGCGAGATCTACGGCACACAGCTGGAATTGACTCTGGCAATGGACATTTACTCCCCGGCTGCCGCAGGTGCAGCAGGCTGTGATGAAACGCTCCCCCTGCTGCATCAGGTGATGCTGGAGGGGCTGCCCGCCGGATTGAAGCCCCTGGAGCTGAAGTGGGATGAGACAGTCTGGGACGAGGGTACTGGCATGTTCCTGCGCAGGGGCAGTCTCCTATGCAGCGCCTGCTTCATCGCAGAAGCAAGCGATGAGGGCGAGCTGCTGACCGATTTTATTCTGAAAGGTGTAGTGAGCAAATGACAACTATCATTCACGAGCGTCCAGGCGTATATTCCTCCTACGACGCATCCTCCGTGATCCGCGGCAGCCGGGCCGCGCGCACGATCGGTGTTGCCGCCAAAAGCACCGCAGGCGCCGCCAACACACCGGTCACACTGACCAGCTACAGCGCCGGTTTGACTGTCTTCGGCGAGGATGCCAGCGACGCTCCCGGCATGTCCACCATGCTGAAGCTGCTGTTCCAGAACGGCGCTGCCACCGTGGTGGCCGTCTCCGTATCGGAAAATGACTACAGCGCAGCCTTTTCCGCTCTGCAGGCCCGGGACAGCATCCACATCCTTGTGTGCGACAGCGACAGCGAAACCGTGCAGCAGGCCCTGCGCAACAGTATTCTCGACGCAAGTGAGATCCGCCGCGAGCGCATCGGCGTGGTGGGCATGTCCAGCGCAGACACGACCGCTCTTACCAAGCGGGCCGCGGCGCTGAACTGTGAGCGCATGGTATTGGTAGGCCCCGACGTTCTGGACAGTGACGGCAGCAAGCTCCCCGGCATATTTGCCGCCGCAGCTGTCGCCGGTGCCATTGCCGCATGCTCTGACAGCGCCGTTCCTCTCAACGGTGTCGCTCTGAAGGGGCTGAGCGGCGCCGCAGCAGCCTACAGCGAAAACGACATCGATCTTCTGGTCCGCGGCGGCGTAACGCCGCTGGAATCCGCCGCAGGCGTGGTGTCCCCCATCCGCGGCATCACCACGCGGACCACAACCGGCAGCACGCCGGACAGCACCTGGCGGGAGCTGACCACGATCCTGATCGTTGACGATGTGATCCCCACCATCCGCAGCAGCCTGCGCAGCCGCTTCGCACAGGCAAAAAATACCGCTCAGACCCGCGGAGCGATCCGCTCCCAAGTCATTGTGGAGCTGGAAAACAAGCTGCGCGCCGAGATCATTGACGGATACGGCGATGTGACCGCCTCCGTATATGAGGATGATCCCACGGTCTGTCTGGTGGAATTCACCTTTGCTGTGGCCCATGGTCTGAATCAGATCCACCTCACCGCACATATCACCATTTAAGGAGGAGCAGTTTCTATGCAAATAACCGGATTTCCTACCAGCTGTGACATCTATCTGGAGCTGGACGGCAAAAAGGTCGCTGTCGTTCAAAGCTATACGGCAAAGGCGACCCAGACCAGTCAGGTGATCGAAGCCTTCGGCGAGAACGAGCCCATCGCCACCATCAATGGACAGACCAAATACGTGCTGGAACTGACGCGGCTGTACGCGACCGACGATGCCATCAGCGACGGCATCGATTTCTTCGCCCTGCGCGATTTTTCGCTGGTGATCTGCAAGCCGGACCGCAAGGTAATCTACAGCGGCTGCCAGTGGAGCGCTATCCAGGAGGAGGGAAAGCTGGGCGCTATGGTGGCTGAAAAGGTAACCGTTTTCGCCACAACCCGCATTGAGGTAGCCGCCTGATGACCGAGGAGAAAACGATCCGGATCAACATGGAACTGCCGATCAGCGAGCTAGCTGGTGTTACCTCTCTGCTAGAGCAGCTTCGGCAGCTGATGGCTGACCACCGCCAGCTGCCTGCCGCCCCCACAGCCGCAGAGCAGAATGCCAGCTTTGATGCGGCCCGCTTTCAGGCGCTGCAGGAGAAGACCGAATCGGTCCCCTCGCTCACGCAGGGACCAGATGGACCGCCTGCGGCTTCCGCCACAGGAATCGGCACCACTCTCCCACAGCCAGAAGTCTCTGCCGCAGCTGCTGACAGCAGGATTCCCCCGCCGCCGGAGATGCTCCCCGTCCGCTTCGAAAGTTTCGCCACCGCAGAAAATCCCGCACAAGATCTGCGGCGCATCCCCGAGGCAGCGGAAGCCGCAGCACCCGCTTTCACTGAGCCACCGGAAGCCACAGGCCTCAGCCGCACAGCCAGCAGCGCTGCATCTGCAGCGGAGCCGCGCAGCACAGCGGCACAACCGGTCACTGCAGAGGCCCTGTCACTGGCCTTCCGCCGGGATGACAGGCGCTATGACAACGGCTTCCCGCTGTATTGACGGAGGTGCTTGCCGTGTTATTATCCGCTATGCGCTACAAGGACTACATCTGGCCCCACAATCCAACTACCTATTCGATCACCTATGAGCGGCAGCTCGCGGTCCACAAGGTCCCTTTTGGACGCTACTGCATCCAGGATCTGGGGCAGAGCTGCCGGGTGATGCGTGGAGAGGGCGCTTTTTCCGGTGCAGGCGCTTATGAAGAATTCAAAAAGCTGGCAACGATCTTCTACAGCGGCGGAGCCGGGCTGCTGATCCATCCGGTCTGGCAAACCTCCAACGCCTATTTTACGGCGCTGAAGCTGGAGCAGGAGCCGCTGCCGGATTACGTCCGCTACAGCTTCGAATTTCGTGAGAGCTTTGACGGCTACCGGCTGGAGCTGCAGCAAAAATCGACCGCCGCTGCAGCAGCCCCCGCCGATCGCTCCGCCACAGTCTGCATCGTCACGCGGGGTGACACCCTGTGGGCCATCGCACAGCGCTGCGGCGTCAGCCTGCAGGCGCTGCTGCAGGCCAATCCCGCGATCAAAAATCCCAATCTGATCTATCCGGGCCAGGAGGTGACGATCCCTTGCTGACCATCACGCTGGACACCTATGACGGTGAGCGCTATGAGCTGCCGATGCTGTTGGAGTGGGAGCTGATCTACACGGGCAGTGTTCCCTGTGACAGCATCTCCGTCATCTGTCTGTATGACAGCGGCATGGCCGACATACTGCCCAAGGCGGTCCGCTTTACTGCCGCCGAGGACGGGGCGGTCATGCTGTACGGCGTTGTGGACGCCTATGAGATCTCCTTCTCCAGGCACGGCCTGCTGGCATCTGTGGAGGGCCGCGGGATGGCTGCCCTGCTGCTGGACAATGAATCCGAGGCGATCACCTATGGGACCGCCAGCCTGCCCGACATGGTCCAGCAGCATGTGCGCCCCTATGGGATCCCCGTCAACGCCGCCAGAAGCATCAGCGGCAGCAGCTACAGCGTTGTATCCGGCTCCAGCCAATGGAAGGCGGTGCAGGGCTTTACCCGGCGTTTCGGCGGCTTTGACCCATACTTTGACCGAAACGGAACACTGGTCCTGGCTCCCCTTTGGGGAAGTGGAAAAACGCTGCAGATTGATGACAGCACACCGCTGACGGCGCTGCACAAGCGGGAGCAGCGCTACGGCGTGATCTCCGAGGTGTTGATCCAGGACAAGGTCCAGGGCATTCGGCACCGCGTTGCCAACCAGGACTTTATCCGGCGCGGCGGCCAGCGCCGCCATGTTCTCTATATGCCCCGCAGCACCGTCGGCGAGCGCCGCTATACCGGCGAATATCAGATCGCCCAATCCGCACTGGAGCAGTCGGAGATCTCGCTGGAGCTTCCCTTTTCCTTCGCTGCCTTTCCCGGTGACCGCGTCGCGCTGCGGATAGAGCGGATGGGGCTGCAGGGAACCTATGAGGTCGTAGAAAGCCGCAGCCGCATGAACGCCGATGGAGAAACAACTTATCTGACGATCAGTACGAGGTGAAACGCATGTGGTTATCCAAAAAATTATCCCTTGACCATACTGCCCGCCAAGAGGACACGGCAGCCGACATGGGGGTAACGACGATTGGCGGCGCAAGCGCCAGTGTAATGACCCGGGGCGAGCAGCGGGACCTGGAGGTCTTTGCTCCAGGCGGTCTGGTCTGGCAGCCCAGGGCTGGTGACACGGTGCTGGTGGTAAAGGGCGGCTCCGGCGGAAAAGAGCGCTGCGTGGTCGCCGCAGAGACCGCCAGCCAGGCCCCTGCGGGGATGGCACCAGGCGAGGTATATCTCTATTCCGACAGAGATACTTTTATTTATCTGCGCAGTGACGGCACCATCGACGTACAGGGGAACGTTTCCATCACCGGCCCGCTGCATGTAACCGGCCGGGTCGATATATACGGCTCCCTGTATATCAACGGCATCCCCTACAAGCCCTGCTCCTGCAGCTAAGGAGGCACCGCACACTATGGAAATCAAGCTGATCAACGGCGACTATGTCCCCGACGGACTGGGCGGCATCCAGCGCAGCAGCGGAGCGGATGCGTTGCTGCAGCGCGCTCTGTTTCGTCTGACTGCCCGGCGGGGGCAATTTCCCCCGCTGCCCACTCTGGGCAGCAGGCTGTATCTGCTGGGAAAGGAGCCGCCCTCCCAGCGTCTGCCCGCCGCAAGGCAATACGCCGCCGAGGCGCTGGCCGAGGAGGATGTCACTGTGACCGATGTACAGCTCTCCCCTGTACGGGATGGGCACATCTCAGTCACGGTACTGCTGAACTACCAGGGAACAGACCTGTCCATTGCACTGACCATCTGAGGAGTTGACATATGAAAGAGCTAGACACGATCTACCAGGAAATGCTGGCAGTTTTTCGCCAGGCCAGCGGTTATGCCCCGCATGACTCATGCGACCTGGCAGCGAGACTGTACGCGGCGGCAACCCAGATCCAGGCGCTGTACCACCAGGCCAAGTGGATACTGGAGCAAAGCTTTCCCCAGAGCGCCCAGGGCATCTACCTGGAACAGCATGCCGCGCTGCGGGGGCTGCGCCGCACTGCGGCCACGCACGCCACAGGCATGATCCGCTTTGGCGCAGACAACGCGGCAGTGGATCTGACCATCGAAGCGGGAACGATCTGTATGACCAGCACCGGCACACGGTTTTCCACTACAGAGGATGCCATCCTCTCTGCCGGCGCCTCCTATGTTGACGTCCCGGCCCAGGCCGTTGAAGCCGGGGCAGCAGGCAATGCAGCCGCAGGCACCATCACCACAATGTCTGCCATGCCGATCGGTATCCAGGCCTGCGGCAATCCCGAGGCCTTCCGCGGCGGCGCAGAGTCTGAGAGCGACGAGGCGCTCCGCGCCCGCCTGCTGGACAGCTATCAGCGGCTGCCTAACGGCGGAAACACCGCCTATTACGAGCAGACCGTCCTCTCCTACGCCGGTGCTGCCGCAGCCACTGCCGTTGGCCGCCCACGCGGTGTTGGAAGTGTGGATGTCTATATTGCGGCAGAAAAGGGTGTCCCAGACAGTGAGCTGCTGGACGCTATCGCAGCTTATCTGGAGGAGCGGCGTGAGATCTCCGTCGATCTGCAGGTCCGGGCCCCCTCCACAAGCCCTGTGGATATTTCGGTAACGATCCTCCCCGCCGCGGGTACCTCCTTTGCCGCAGCGAAGGAGCAGGTCGACGCCGCGCTGCGCGGTACCTTCACCGGCGCGCTTCTCGGGAAGGGGATCACGCTGGCCGCCCTCGGTGACCTGCTCTACCATCTGGATGGTGTGCAGAATTACCGGATCACCAGCCCCTCCGCAGATATTGCCGCCAGCCCCACGATCCTGCCCACGCTGGGGGCTGTGACGATCAGGGAATGGGAGGCGTAAATGGGATACAGCGACTATCTGAAGCTGCTGCTGAAGCCTCTGGGGGTCTATGATCTGACCCCCGGAAGTCTCAGTGCCAGCGAATTGGACGCATTGGGTGCAGGACTTGACGGCATCAGCAGCGCGCTGGACTACAGTGAGCGGGAAAGCTCCCTGGCCACCGCCGAGACAGAGGGACTGGACCGATGGGCATCACTGTTCGCCCGCGCCCCCGTCCACTACTCCACCGCTCTGCGCCGCCAGGCCATCGCCGCACTGCTGCGGGTCAAAGCGGGATCCTTGACGCTTGCCGACATCAACAGCACCATCTCCGGCTGCGGCATCAGAGCGCTCGCTCAGGAGAAGGATCGGTTTGGCTATATCCGCATCATATTTCCGGATGTGGTCGGCATCCCGGCGGAATTTGAACAAATATCCCGGATCATCCTCGATATTGTCCCCTGCCACCTGGATGTGGAATTCTATTTTCGTTATCTGACCTGGGCTGAATGCCGCACCCACAGGTACACATGGGCTGTTGTTCACCAAAACCAGTGGGACTGGCTCGCGTTTCAATCAGCCATTTGACCGGAAGCGCGCAGCAACCAGGCCGACATGAGACCGCAAAAGCGCAAGCGGCCCCACCTTACAGCGTGCCGCTTGCGCTTTGTCAAGCAGTATCTAATTCATAGCGTCGGCATTTCCCTGAAACAGCTGGGAGACACGCAGGGCGGCAGCCGGGTGATCCCGGAGATCCGGGTCCTGCTGCAGCAGTTCCTCCGCCGCAGCCTGTGCCTCTTTCAGCAGCGACATGTCGCAGCTGAGATCCGCCACCTTCAGCGTGGGCAGGCCATGCTGCCGCTGCCCAAAAAAGTCTCCGGGACCGCGCAGCCGCAGATCCTCCTCTGCGATGCGGAAGCCATCGTTCGTCCGCGTCATGACCTGCAGACGCTGACGCGTCTCCTCACTCCGGTTGTCGGAGACCAGAATGCAGTAGGACTTATGCTTTCCTCGTCCTACCCGCCCCCGAAGCTGATGGAGCTGGCTGAGTCCGAAGCGGTCCGCGTCCTCCACCACCATCACAGTGGCATTGGGTACGTCCACACCCACCTCCACCACCGTGGTGGACACCAGGATATGGATCTCACCGGCGGCGAAGGCCGCCATGACCGCTTCCTTCTCTTTGGGCTTCATGCGGCCATGGACACAGGCAATGTTCAGGTCCGGGAACACCTTCTCCCGCAGCAGCTGCGTGTATTCCGTGACCGCCTTGCGGTCATCCGGCAGTGTGTCACTGCGCTCCACCATGGAGCAGATCATATACGCCTGCCGCCCTGCCTCGATCTCCCGGCGGATAAAGCCGCAGAAGCGCTGTCGATAGGCCCCGGTGACGCAGAAGGTGTCAATGCTTTGACGGCCCGGGGGCAGCTCATCGATAACGGAAACATCCAGATCACCGTAGATAATGAGCGCCAGTGTACGCGGGATGGGCGTGGCACTCATGACCAGCAGATGGGGCGTTTGCCCCTTGGCCGAGAGAGCCGCCCGCTGTCCCACACCAAAGCGGTGCTGCTCATCGGTGACCACCAGGCCCAGATTGCGATAGACCACATCGTCACTGATGAGGGCATGGGTGCCGATGACCACCTGGGCCTCACCAGATGCAATGCGCTCCAGCGTCTGGCGGCGCTCCTTCGCCCGCACGGAGCCTGTCAGCAGCGCACAGGAGATGCCCAGACGCTCCAGCAGAGCCGAGAGTCCCCGATAGTGCTGCTCCGCCAGGATCTCCGTGGGCACCATCAACGCCGCCTGGCAGCCATTTTTCACCGCACAGGCCATTGCGGCCGCAGCAACCATGGTCTTTCCGGAACCCACATCGCCCTGGACCAGTCGATTCATGGGGCGGCCGAAGCGGAGATCCGTCAGTATCTCATCAATCGCCCGCCGCTGTGCCCCGGTAAGCTGAAAGGGCAGTACGGCGCAAAAATCCTCCACATTCGTATCCGCCCACGGTATGCAGCGCAGCCCGTCCCGGCGGCGGCGCAGCTTTTTCAGACCGATGGTCAGCAGAAACAGCTCTTCAAACACCAGGCGGCGGCGGGCAATAGCCAGCTCCTCCTCACTGCTGGGAAAGTGTATCTGATCATAGGCGTAGCCAATGCTGCAAAGCTGATGCTGGCGGCGGACTTCATCCGGCAGCGGATCGGGCAGCAGCGCCCGGCAGGCAGCCAGCCCCTGCTCCACCGCCCGGATCAGCAGGCCTTGGCTGACCCCGGCTGTCAGCGGGTAGACAGGGACGATGCGCCCCGTCAGCTCCCGGCAGCCCTCCCGCTCCACCAGCGGGTTCGTCATGGCTTTCTTCATACCCGCCCCCTCCGCTTTGCCGCAGAAGGTGAAGGTCTCCCCACGCCGCAGGGTATTGCCGATATATACCTGGTTGAAGAAGGTGAGAAAGAGCGTCCCCGTCTCATCCACCACCCGGACCTTCACCAGCTCCAGTCCCTTGCGGATGCGGCTGACGGTCGGCTCTGTAGCCACCATCGCCTCCACACAGGCAGTCTCACCGTTCTGAAGCTCGCCGATCCGGCGGAAGGTCCGGCGGTCCTCATAGGCGCGGGGAAAATAGGAAATCAGGTCCCGCAGCGTGGCGATGCCCAGTTTGCCAAGAGCCTTAGCCCGCTGCTCCCCGATCCCCTTGATATAGCGGACATCTGTATTGAGGTCCACTGTGCTGATCCCTCCCATGGTATTCCGGACCGGCTCAGGCCAGATCCTCGAAAAACACGGGATAGCGCTTGATAAACTCCTCCTGGATCTGCCGGGTGATCTCGACGATCTGAGGATGGGCGGCGCGGCTGCCCCGCAGACGGATGAAATGCCGCCACTCCCGCATGTTCATGGTCATGACGATCTCTGTCTTCAGAGAGTTGGGCAGAATGCTGCGGGCCTCCTCCGGTCTGGCACCAGCCTGGAGCATCTCGAAGTAATACTTCTCCGCTGCCGCCATAGCCTGATTCCAGATGTCATACTTCCGCCGGTCCGCCTCGTTGTTCAGATCATAATGGAATCCGGTGGCCAGGTCGATACAGGAGATCTGACTGCCAAATTTGTCGGCGGCATAATTGCAGTAACGGGTACTCTCCTGGCTGTAGCTGGCGATGCGGTGGCGGACGATCTCATGGCTCACGCCCCGGTCACAGGTGACCCTGACGCTGATGCTCTCATGCTCAATGACCGACTCGTGGCCGCTCTTGATGATACCGCGGATAAACTTCTCCGCGCTGTCGTCGGTGATTTTGCCCTCGCTCTTATAGCACACCCGACCGATGCGCTCGATCTTCTTCAAAATCGTCTCGTAGTCAGTGGTGCTGAGGATCTCAATGGATGGTTTTACGATCATCATGGCGCTCTTCTCCTTTTATATCCTTATGTCCGTCTATCATATCTTATCTGCCAGCCGCTGTCCCAGCCGCCACAGCAGCGGCTCCAGGTCTACCCCATCCCGTTCAGGGAGCTGAGGCTGTGCCGCTGTACGGGCCACGCACAGGCTGGTAAATTCCGCCGCCAATAGAGCGGCCTCTTGCAGGTCGCGCCCCCGTGCCAGCGCGCCGGTGAGTACACTGGCATACAGGTCGCCGGTGCCGTGAAATTGAGCGTCCACCCGGTCTGCCATGGCAAAAAATGTCTCCCCGGTCGAACGATCAAAGCAGACAGACCCCAGTTTATCCCCCCGCACCACGCCGGTGAGCACCACAGAGCATCGCCCCCCCCGGCTGAGCTGCTCAGTCCAGCGGCGGCAGTCTGTCTCGCTGTCCAGGCGCAGAGCCTCGTAGTCCACACCCAGCAGAATGGCCGCCTCGGTGCGATTGGGAGTGATCACATCCGCCAGTGCAGTCAGCTCAGTCATCGCCCGACACATCTCCAGCGTATAGGTACGGTAGGGCCTGCCGTGATCTCCCATGACAGGGTCCACCACCACCAGACCATTTTCCTGGCGGAAGGTGCGGATTAGGTCAGCCGTCAGCGATATTTGCTCCCGGCTTCCCATAAAGCCGGTGTATATCCCGTCAAAGGTAACGCCTTCCCGACGCCAATGGGCCGTGACCGGTGCCATCTGGTCCGTCAGGTCCAGGAAGGTGTTGCCGGTAAATCCGCCGGTGTGGGTGGAGAGGTAGGCCGTCAGGACCGGGCAGCACTGCACTCCCATAGCGGAGAGGACCGGCATGGCGATCGTCAGAGAGCAGCGGCCAAAGCCGCTGAGATCCTGAACTGCGGCAACACGGGGCGTGGGCATGATCAATTCCTCCTTGGTCACTGCTGCGCCTTCAGCGCAGCGTCGTACAGCTCGTTTTTATTCAGTCCCGTATCCGCAGAGACCTGGCGGACAGCGTCCTTCATCCGTTGGCCGCCCTCCCGCAGGGAGAGCACCAGCTGCACCCCCTCCTCCAGGGTAACAGCTGTCTCCTCCACTGGCTCCGCTCCGGCCACTACCAGGACAAACTCCCCCTTGGGGGCATTCTCATTGTAGTATGCCACTGCCTGTGCAAGCGTGGTGCGGCGGGTCTCCTCGTGGAGTTTGGTGAGCTCCCGGCAGAGGGTAATAGGCCGGTCGCCAAAAGCGGCGTAGAGATCTGCCAGGGTCATCGTCAGTTTATGGGGAGCCTCGTAGAAGATCATGGTCCTCTGCTCCGCCAGCAGGGACTGCAAATGCTCCCGACGGGTCTTTTTATTCACCGACAGGAACCCCTCGAAGGTAAAGCGCCCCGTGTCCAGACCGCTGACGGCCAGAGCAGAGATCAGTGCGCAGCAGCCGGGGATGGAGATGACCGGAACATCATGCTCCGCGCAGAGCTTCACCAGCTCCTCTCCGGGGTCGCTGATGGCAGGTGTCCCGGCGTCAGTGACCAGGGCGCAGGTCTCCCCCGCCAGAAGGCGGTCCAGCACAGTCCGCCCCGCGGTGATATGGTTGTGCTGGTGATAGCTCACCAGCGGCTTTTTGATACCAAAATGGTTGAGCAGCTTGATGGAGACCCGGGTGTCCTCGGCGGCGATGAAATCCGCCTCCTCCAGCGTGGCAACAGCCCGGGGAGTAAAATCATTCAGATTGCCAATGGGGGTCGCCACCAGATACAGTGTGCCAGTCATAGACCAGTCTCCTTCCGCTCCCGCCCACAGGCGGGATGTTCATTCCGTAGCATTATATCACAGGGCCGCCCCCGTGAGCAAGGCATTTGCCGAAGAACAAAAAAATAAGCCGATACCGTTTTCACGCGGCATCGGCTTATTGGATATTTCGCGCTCTCCACTAAAAGGTGAGTTGCCGCCGAAAAACAAAAAACGAGAGCATCTTTCGATGCTCTCGTCTTTATTGTGATCAACTGAAAGTTTGACCGAGCCCTCTATTAGAAGCAGCCCTGCTCCATCATAGCGGTGGCGACCTTCTTGAAGCCAGCGATGTTAGCACCAGCAACCAGGTCATAGCCCAGGCCATACTCGGCAGCAGCCTCAGCGCTCATGTCGTGGATGGTCTTCATCATCTTCTTCAGCTGAGCATCGACCTCCTCAGCGGTCCAGACCAGACGCTCGGAGTTCTGGCTCATCTCCAGACCGGAAACGCCAACGCCGCCGGCGTTAACAGCCTTGGAAGGAGCGACGATCATGTGCTTCTGCTCACGCAGGAAGTTCAGAGCGTCGTTGGTGGTGGGCATGTTAGCAACTTCGATGTAGTACTTCACGCCGGAAGCAGCGATCTTCTCAGCGGACTCCATACGGA